>CAYMQY010000056.1:0-20957 GCA_964392655.1 uncultured Saprospiraceae bacterium | reverse complement strand
TCCGGGTGGCCGCCCGCATCCCGCTCGTCATCAAACCGCACGAGGATAACCGCGATTACTTGGTGACCAAGCAGGAACTTATGGGACATTTGCTGGGCCTGTGAGGATTTTTCCTCGAAATTGATTTGCAGCCGGACGGGATTTGTGGATGCTCGTCTGTAACTTTGTCAAAAATTAATTCAGAAATATGAGCACCGCAACTGCAACCGAACCGCTCAAGCCGGCCACTACGCGCTCGATCTCGCTCCAGAGTTTTCTGGAACGCTATTCCAGCCGGGAAACGCCGTACAAGTACGAGTGGAATAAGGGCGTCGTTGAAAAAAAACCGCGAACCATGAACCGCGACCAATTTTACATTTTCCAAAATCTGCTTGCATCTTTCCTCAAAACAACGGCATTTCTCCACAACGGCCTTCTGATGAGCGAAGTGGATATGTACCTGCCCGCAGCCGATCGCACCCGCCGGGCCGACATCGCCTTTCTTTCCGGTGAACAAATGCGCCTCTCGCGCAGCGGCGAACCCACGGTCTGCGCCTTTGTGATCGAGGTGATTTCCAAAAACGATCAGGTCAACGACCTCGAAGACAAAATTCTGGAGTACTTCGCCAATGGGGTGCAGGTACTTTGGGTCATCGTTCCGCATTCCAAAAAAGTGGAAGTGTACCGCTCGCCCAAAGAAGTGACCATCTGCTTCGGCGATGACCGCTGCTCGGCGGCTCCGGTGCTGCCGGACTTCGAACTGTCCGTATACGAGTTGTTTGCGTAAATTGCCTCTCTCCTCTCACGAAATCCTGCTCCACACCCGCGCCTCTTTCCCGGTGGTTGCCAGATGTTCCAGCAAACGCCGGTTTTCCGGCGCCATCAAATTCGGGTCGGCTTCCAGAATGCGGGCGGCTATTTCCCGCGCAGCGGTCAGAATTTGCCCGTCGCGACCCAAATCTGCCAGCAAAAACCGCAGCATGCCGCTTTGCTGGGTGCCCTCCATGTTGCCGGGACCGCGCAGGCGCAAGTCGGTTTCGGCGATGACAAAGCCGTCGTTGGTTTGCACCATCGTCTGGAGGCGTTCGCGGGCGTCGGCGCTGAGCTTGAAGCCGGTGACGAGCACGCAGTACGACTGCTCGGCGCCCCGGCCCACGCGCCCGCGCAACTGGTGCAACTGGCTCAGCCCGAACCGGTCGGCATTTTCGATCACCATGACCGAAGCATTCGGCACGTTCACGCCCACCTCGATCACCGTGGTCGCCACCATGATCTGGGTTTCGCCGCGCACGAAGCGTTGCATTTCGTAGTCCTTGTCGGCGGCTTTCATTTTCCCGTGCACGATGCTGATCTGGTACTCAGGCGCAGGAAAATCGCGGCTCAAGGCCTCGTACCCTGCCATGAGATTCAGCATGTCGGCCTTTTCGGTTTCTTCGATCATGGGGTACACCACGTACACCTGCCGGCCTTTCGCAATTTCTTCCCGCATAAATCCCTGCACGCGCAGGCGGTGTTGCTCGGTTTTGTGGATGGTGGTGATGGGTTTTCGGCCTGGCGGCAGTTCGTCTATGACGGACGCGTCGAGGTCGCCGTACAGCGTCATGGCCAGGGTGCGCGGGATGGGTGTGGCGGTCATTACCAGCACGTGCGGCGGCAGTCCGGCGCCTTTTTTCCAGAGGGCGGCGCGTTGTTCCACGCCGAAGCGGTGCTGCTCGTCAATTATGACGAGGCCGAGTTTTTGGAACACCACCCAGTCCTCCACTAATGCGTGCGTGCCGATGACGATGTGCATCGTACCCGCAGCCAGTTCCTCAAGGATGGCTTCGCGTTTTTTCCCTTTCACCGTACCGCTGAGGAAACCCACGGAAATGCCGAGGTCGCCGACGAGGTCGGTGATGTTGAAAAAATGTTGCTGCGCGAGAATTTCGGTGGGCGCCATGAGGCAGGCCTGATAGCCGTTGTCTATGGCCATGAGCATGGCCATGAGCGCCACCACGGTTTTGCCGGAACCGACGTCGCCCTGCACGAGCCGGTTCATTTGCTGGCCCGCAGCCAGGTCGGTGCGGATTTCCCGGATCACGCGTTTTTGCGCCCCCGTGAGTTCGAAGGGTAGTTTTTCGTGGTAAAACCGGTTGAAGCAGTCGCCGATTTTATCAAACACAAAACCCCGGGCGGCGTCCTTGCGGCGGCGGCGGATTTGCAGCAGGCGCAGTTGCAGGAAAAACAGCTCCTCGAATTTCAGGCGGCGGGTGGCGGCGTCGAGTTCCTGCTGGTTTTCGGGAAAATGAATTTTTTGCAAGGCTTCCCAGCGTGGCGTCAGGCGGTACGATTCCAGCATGAAATCGGGCAGGGTTTCGGGTACTTCGGTGCGGGCGAGTCCGTCGAGCAGGGTGCGCAGGAGTTTGCGCAGGCCCTTGGCATCGAGGCCTTTCTGCGTCAGTTTGTCGGTGGACGGATACACGGGATCGAAGGTTCGGGCCGACTGAGTGTTTTCCGCCGTCACCTCTTCCATTTCCGGGTGCGTAAAATTGAAACGCCCGTTGAACGCCGCCGCGCGGCCGAACACGACGTACTCCTTGCCCACATGCAGCGAGCGTTCCAGCCATTGCACGGCCTGGAACCAGACGAGTTCGATGGAGCCGGTTTCGTCGCGCAAGGTACCTGTCAGGCGTTTGGCCCGGCCTTCACCCACCGTTTCCAGGCGCCGCAGGATGCCCTTGATCTGGTACTGCTCGCCCTCCGTCTGTATGTCGCGGATGCGGTGAAATTTCGTGCGGTCAATGTACCGGAAGGGAAAGTGAAACAACAAATCGCCACAGGTGAATACCCCGAGTTCTTTTTTCAAAACATCGGCGCGCTGCGGGCCTACGCCCTTGAGGTATTCGATGGCGGTGTCGAGCATGACGGGGCAAATGTAACAGAATTTGTTTTGAAATGCGGTGTGTTGGCGGGATCGGACACGGATGCCAGGGATCGGACACGGATTTGCACGAATTTTTCTTTTTGAAATTTTTACCGTGGAAATCCGTGTCTGATCCCTGGCATCCGTGTCCAATCCCGAACGCAAGTGTTTTTTCACCACTACTTTCCCCGAATTCACCCGAACTTGCCCCTATGAAAACCTGCCGCATTCTTTCGCTTTTGATTTTTTTTACCGGAACGGCTGTCGCCCAGCAACTACGCGGCCTCGTGCGCGATGCCGATAGCGGCACCCCGCTCGCCGGGGTCAGCATCAGCCTTGGTACCACGCCCGAAATTGACGCGCTGGCCATCAATACCGACGCCAACGGGCTGTTTTTTACCGACGCGCTGCCACCCGGGGTATACCTGTGTTTTTTCAGCCTCGACGGCTACGAGCCGGTGCTGATCCCGGAGGTGCGCATCGCATCGGGCAAGGAAACCGTGCTGGATGTGGTCCTGCGCTCCTCGCCAACGGAACTGCCCGACGTGACCGTAAAAGCCGCGGCACCCGACCGCCGTGCCTTGCAACCGCTCGGGGAAATACCGCTCACCCGGGAGCAAACGCAGCGTTTCCCAGCCACGTTTTTCGATCCCGCACGGCTGGCCCTCGCTTACCCCGGCGTGGCGAATACCGACGATCAGGCCAACGGCCTCAGCATACGCGGCAACGGACCGGCCAGTGTGCGCTGGCGTCTTGAAGGCGTGGACGTGGTGAACCCCAACCACCTGCCCAATGCCGGTACGTTCAGCGACCGGCCCGCCACCTCCAGCGGCGGTGTGCTGTTGTTTTCGGCCCAACTGCTCGACAACTCCTCGCTGCTGCTCGGCGCTTACCCGCCCGGCTACGGCGATGCGCTCGGCGGCATCATGGACATGTACTGGCGGCGCGGCAATGCGACGCAACACGAGTTCACGGTGCAGGCGGGCCTGATCGGGCTGGATGTGGCTGCCGAAGGGCCGCTGAGCAAAAAAAATGGCCACTCGTACCTGGCCAACTACCGCTACTCAACCGTGGGACTGCTCGGCCAGATGGGCATTTCGTTCGGCGGCGAACAAATCAGTTATCAGGATTTTTCCCTCAAACTCGATTTCGAGGGGAAACACGGCGGGCACTGGTCCCTGTTTGGCACCGGAGGAAGCAGCCGAAATACCTTCAGCCCGCCTGCCGACAGCGCCGAAGTGAAGCAGTACAAGGATTTGTTTCACATTGATTTCCGGTCGGGCACAGGTATTCTGGGCTTGTCGTACTGGAAACCGGTTGGGCGGAATTCGCAACTGAAATTTGTGGTGACGGCTTCCGGGCAAAACAACGAACGCGAAGCACGAGGGGCCGGCATTGAGGAAAGGGACGATACTTTTGAATTCCGTACGGGCTTTTCCGGCACATTTGCCCACAAATTCGGGGCAGCCAACAGGTTTCAGGCGGGCGTGCAAATGCAGTCCGTAGAGTTTCATCTGGATCCATACCGAAGCAAAGGAGAGGCTTATTACGGTTTTGCCAATGTTTCCATCTGGCAGCCCTGGTTCAGTTTGCGCCTCTCGGGCGCCGACGACCGCACGAGCGCCACGCTCGGTTTTCACAGCCTGTTTTTTTCCGCCACAGGCGACAAAACCACCCTTTCGCATGCCGTGCTGGAGCCGCGCCTGACGGTCACGCAGCGCATTGGCCGACGGCATCGGCTGGCTTTCGCAGCCGGCCTGAATAGCCAGACCCACCCAATGTGGTGGTACTCCGTGGAGGTGTCGGGATCCGTGCCGGATGTCAACCACTTTTCCGGCAATGCGTTGGCGCGCGCGCTGCAATTCTCGTTGCGGCACACCTGGAATCCCGGCGACCTTTGGGCGCTCAAGTCGGAAGTGTTTTACCAACGGCAGTACCACATCCCGGTAGCGGCGCGGGCGCAAAACGCCTTTTCCCTGGTGAATATCAGCGAGGTGCAACTGTTCGAGCCGCTTGCTGCTACGGGCGCCGCCGAAAACACGGGACTCGAACTTTCCGCTGAACGCTACCTCGCCAGCGGCTGGTTTTTGCTTGCCAATACCACTTTGTTTGAGGCCCGCTACCGGGGCAGCGACGAAATCTGGCGCGCCTCCCGCTGGAATCTCGGCCATATCGCCAACCTGACCGCCGGCAAAGAATGGCAGCGCGACGCGGCCTGGCCGGAAAAATCGCGTGCGTTCGGGGTGAACGGGCGCATCACCTGGACCGGCGGACAACACGCGGCGCCTGTGGACGAAGCGGCTTCGGCTGCCGCCAAAACAACCGTGTTTGATTTCAGCAACGGCTACTCCGAACAACAACCCGGCTTCGCACGCCTCGATCTGCGGGTGTACTGGCGGCGAAACATCGGCAAGCGCCGAAACAGCCTGTTTGCAATGGATTTTCAGAACATTACGCTCCGGAAAAACACGGCCTACCGCTACTACGATCCGTACACCGGCAGGGTAGAGGAGAAGGAACAGTTGGGGCTGGTGCCTAACCTGACCTGGCGGCTGGAGTGGTAGTGAGACGCTCTTTTTCACAGGGCGCTCTTTTTCACAGGGCGCTGCCCTGTGTTGACAGATGGCGCCCTTTCAGGGCTAATGCCTGGAGCCGGGAACACGCTCAAGCAGGAGTATGTCAAATTCCGTAGTGATGGTAGCCTTGCCGTTGACCACTGTGGTTTTTTTGCCGGAATACGCGTCGTGAAGTGCTGTTCCATCCGGGAAGGCGCCGGCTACGGAAACTGTTTTTTCACCTTTCGGCAAGTCAAGGCCCACGACGACTGCATCGGAAAACCCCGAAGCGGCCGAATAATTCCGGCGGAATACGTAGGGCTTTTCCGTGAGCATGGTGTGCGTGCCGGCGCCCACTGCGGGGTGCGTTTTGCGGAAACGCCCGAGTTTTTGCCAGTGCTCCAGCACATCTTTTGTCTGAAAACCATTGCGCGTGCGGTTGGCTTTGAGTTCGTCCCAGTTCATAAACGAGCGGAGTGTGGCGTCGCCTTCGGTGCCGGGGATGTCCAGGGGGCGGTTGGTTTCGTCGCCGTAATAAATCTGCGCGGCGCCGGGGCAAAGCAGCAGTTTGTTGGCGGCCTCGATGGGCTTTTCGCGCTGCTTGTCGAACGGGGAGCCGTCGTCGTGCGAACTGAGGTAGTTCAGTACGCCTTTACCACGCAAAGGCCCCTGCAGTTGAGCGGCATATTTGGAAAAAAGGGCCTCGTACGATGGGTTTTGGGCGTCGTATTTCATGCCGAAGTTGATGACGCTATGGAAGCCGTGGGCGAAATAGTCCACCTTGCGGTCGCCGAAATCATAGTCGCGACCCGAGGCGATGTTGTAGCCGTACACTTCGCCCACCATGTAGAAATCCGAATTGTCGAGCACTTTGGCCGGATGGGCTTTTTTCCAGTCGGCAAACGCGCGGGCGGCTTCTTTCTGAAGTTCAGCCCAGACGTTTTCCTCCACGTGTTTGACGGTATCGCAGCGGTAGCCGTCAATGCCGAGGCGGCGCACGTAGTCGGTGAGCCATTTGATGAGGTAAAAACGCGGTGCGCGGGGGTATCCGGTACGTTCGAAGAAGGCATCCAGTTCTGCCAGTTCGTGCCGGAGCCGGCCCTCCTGTTCCCATTTTTTCAGGAGAAACGGCGGCAGTTCGACGGGAGCGTTACTCTCGGTTTTTACGTCCGGCAGGTTTTTGACCAGGGTGCAACTGATTGTGGACGTGTAATCGCGGTAGTTGCACTGCGGTGCGGTGCGTGCCCAGTTGCTCCAGAGCGGGTCTTGCGGCGTGACCGGCCCGGTGTGGTTGATGACCACGTCGAGCAGGATGCGGATGCCGCGCCGGTGGGCTTTGTCCACGAGTTCGGAAAGATCGCGTTCGGTGCCGAAGTTGGGGTCGAGACGAGTCCAGTCTTTGGTCCAGTAACCGTGAAATCCGTAGGTGACGCCGGTACCCTCATCCACGGGGCCGTGGATTTGCTCCAGCACGGGGGTAAACCAGATGGCGTTCACGCCGAGGCGGTCGAAGTAGCCGTCGTCTAATTTTTTTATGATGCCGCGGATGTCGCCGCCCATGAATCCGCGCAGTTTGGCGGGCGGGGTGGTGCGGCCCAGCGTGACGTCGTTGGCGGTATTGCCGTTGGCAAAACGATCGGTGAGCAGGAAGTACATGTTGGCATTTTCCCAAAGGAACGGCGCGGCGGATGAACTTCGGGAGCTGGATTTACGCAATCCGGAGCAAGCGGTGAGTGTGAGTGCGAGCAGCAAAACACGGCTGAAATGTCTCATGCGAAAAGGGTTAGAACAGGTCAAAACTGAAAACGGAGCCAACGTAGGGTTTTTTGCTTAAAAAGACCGCAACGCAGATTGCACAAAATATCCGGCGTGATACCGACACCCTGCCACTTTGGTGGTGTTTCGTCTTTTGGGGTATTTTATTTACGAATATTAGACAGGCAATTTTAATTTTGCCTCGCCTCCCTACATCGTGCTTTGCTCAACGTAATACTACATGACATGAAAATCTACTACTACTTGCTGGTCTTTTTTCTGGCTGGTCTTTCTGTGCCCTTGTTTGCGCAATGTCCGCCGCCCGGTTTCCCCGATGCGGGCAACACCTGCGTGCAGGCGCCCATCCTGTGTGAAAATCTGGACGGCTACTGCAACGAGATCAACAACAACAACGTATCGCAAAACTTCCCCGGCTGCCCCGGCTGGACGTTGAACAACGACGAGTGGTTCGCCTTTTTTGCCGGTACCGACAGTATCTCCATTCAGGTAACACCGAGCAACTGCAACCAGGGACAAAACATGGGTTTGCAGGCCGGTATCTACGCCGGCTGCGGCCCCCCGTGGACCCCCATTGATTTGCAGTGCTCCTGCACCCAAAACCCGTTTATTCTCAACTCCGGAAACTTCGTGGTCGGGCAAGTGTACTGGTTCGTGATTGACGGTTGTGGAGGGAATGTGTGCGACTACGCCATTGATGTGCTATACGGCTCCACAGTGGGCGTAGAACCCGGTCCTCCAGGGCCGGTAACAGGGCCTACACCGGTTTGTCAGGGCACCACCTCGGCATACACTACACCGACTATTCCTTACGGCACGGTTTATACCTGGACGCTGACCCCCTCTAATGCCGGCACCATCAACAGCCAGGGTAACCACAACATGACCGTCAACTGGTCCAGTTCGTACAGTGGCCCCGTGGAATTGTGCGTGGAGGTATCCAATCTCTGCTACGAAAATCCGGAATTATCGTGCTACGAAATTGAAGTGATTCCCCGGCCTACGGCTCAAATTTCCGGCAGTGGAGTTATTTGTGCCGGAGCGCCCAACCCGCCCCCGGTCGAACTCACCGTAACTTTCACGGGTGAAGGCCCCTGGACGTTTATATACAGGAGAAACGGTGTGAACCAGCCCGCTATTACCACCAGCGACAACCCGTACACCTTGACGGTAAACCAACCGGGCACATACACGCTGGCAAGCGTAGTCACACCGCCGGGCAACTGCACCGGCACCGTATCCGGTACGGCACAGGTCACGCAGGTTACGTTAACGGCGCAGACTGCCCTTACAAACGAAAACTGCGGAACCGGCAACGGCGCCGTCAACCTGACACCCGGCGGCGGCACACCTCCGGGGAACATGGCCCGACTACGGAAGACCTGACCAACCTGAACGCAGGCACTTACACCGTCACCATTACCGACGATAACGGCTGTACCCTCGTGCGAATGGTTACGATAGTGGACAACCAGATCAACATCACCATTAATGCCAATGTGCAGCCGAATACTACCTGTATCGGCGGAAATGGCAGTATCACCACCAGCGTAGCCCCCGCCGGGAATACCTACACCTACCTGTGGTCGAACAACGCCACTACACCCAGTCTTACCAACCTTGAACCCGGCACTTACACGGTTACGGTAACTACAGGTGTCACCTGTACCGCCACTGCTGAATTTACCATAAACGACAACCCGAACACACCGGACATATCCGGTGTCCCGACCCCCAGCACCTGCGACCTTGCCAACGGCGGGATTAATGTTTCCGTCACCGGCGGCGTCACACCGTACACTTTCTCGTGGTCGAACAACGCTACATCGGAAGACCTGGCAAATATTCCGGCAGGATCGTATAGTTTGACGGTCACCGGCGCCAACGGCTGTACCGATACCGAGGATTTTACGGTGGACAACAACAATCCGCCCTTTACGGTGGATGGTAATATCGTGGCCAATACCACCTGCATTGTCGGTAGCGGCAACGGTAGCATCACCACATCCGTATCGCCGAGCGGCAACTACACCTACCTTTGGAACAACAACGCCACCACGCCAAGTATCAGCAATTTGCCTCCCGGCATTTATACCGTGACGGTGAGCGCCGGCGGTTCCTGCACCGAGACGGTAGAATTTGAGGTGCCCGACAACCCCCTGGAGCCGAATGTTTCTTCCTCCACGGTTTCCTCCACCTGCGACCTGCCCAACGGCAGCATCAACCTGAGTGTATCGGGCGGTGTGGCGCCGTACACGTTCATGTGGTCGAACAATGCCACCACACAAAACCTGAACAACCTGCTCGCCGGCACCTACGACGTGACCGTCACCGGCGCCAACGGCTGCACGGCAACGGAAACTGTTACAGTGGACAACGAAAACCCGCCCATTGACGTGGATGCCAACATTGTGGCCAACACCACCTGCGTTGGCGGCAACGGTTCCATCACGCTGTTTGTATCGCCGTCGGGGAACTACACCTACCTGTGGAACACCAACGCCACCACGCCCAACCTGACCAACCTGCCTCCGGGCGACTATTCCGTGACCGTCAGCGGCGGCGGCTCCTGTTCCCAAACAGCGGATTTTACCGTGCCCGACGATCCCAACACGCCCAACATCAACTACAACACCATCCCGAGTACCTGCGAACTGTCCAACGGTACCATCACCGTGAGTGCTTCGGGCGGCGTGGCGCCGTACACCTACCAGTGGAGCAACAACGCCACTACGCAAAACCTGACCAATGTGCCTGCCGGCAGTTACGACGTGACGGTCACCGGCGCCAACGGCTGTACGGCCACGGAAACGATTACGCTGGACAACGAAAACCCGCCCATTTTCATTGACGGCAACGTGTTGTCCAACACCACCTGTGTCGGCGGCAACGGCTCGATCACACTGTCAATTTCTCCCTCCGGCAACTACACCTACCTGTGGAATACGAACGCCACCACGCCGAACCTGACCAACCTGCCTCCAGGCGACTACTCTGTGACCGTGAGCGGCGGCGGCGCTTGTACCGAAACGGCAGATTTCAACGTGCCTGACGAACCGAACACGCCGAATATTAACTACAATACCAACCCCAGCACCTGCGAACTACCCAACGGCAGCATCACGGTGAGCGCCTCGGGCGGCGTGGCGCCGTATAGCTACCTGTGGAACACCGGCGCTACCACACAAAACCTGACCAATGTGCCCACCGGCAGTTACGACGTGACCGTCACCGGCGCCAACGGCTGTACCAGCGTGGAAACGATTTTTCTCGACAACGACAACCCGCCGATCTCGATTGACGCCAACATCGTGTCCAATACCACTTGCATCGGCGGCAACGGCTCCATTCAACTGTTCGTGTCGCCCACCGGCAACTACACGTATTTGTGGAACACCAACGCTACCACGCCCAACCTGACCAACCTGCCTCCGGGGGATTACTCCGTGACGGTCAGCAGCGGCGGCGCCTGCACCGAAACGGCAGATTTCACTGTACCCGACGAGCCGAACACACCTAATATTAACTACAACACCAACCTCAGTACCTGCGAACTGTCCAACGGCAGCATTATGGTGAGCGTTTCGGGCGGGGTAGCGCCGTACAGTTACCATTGGTCCACTAATGCGACTACGCAAAACCTGACCAATGTGCCCAGCGGCAGTTATGACGTGACCGTGACCGGCGCCAACGGCTGTACCACGGTGGAAAACATTTTCCTCGACAACGACAATCCGCCGATTTCGATTGACGCAAACGTCAACCCGAATACGGCCTGCGCTTTCGGAAACGGCTCGATCCAGTTGTTCGTGACGCCCACCAACCCGGCGTACACCTACCACTGGTCGAACAACGCGACCACGCCCAACCTGAACAACCTGCCTCCGGGGGATTACACGATCACCGTCAGTGCCGGCGGCGCCTGTATGGAAGTTGCTACGTTTACGGTGCCCGATGACCCGCTCATTCCCGACCTGTCGTTCTCACAGGTGGACGCCCGCTGCGGCCTGAGCAACGGCAGCATCAACCTGAGCGTTTTCGGCGGCGCAGCACCCTACGGCTATCTGTGGTCGCCCGGAAACCAGATCACGCAGGACCTGAACAATATTCCTTCCGGGTCGTACAACGTGACCGTCACCGGCGCCAACGGCTGCACCAACACCGACGGTGTGTTCATTTCAGATGAGGAAATACCCATCTCGCTTGATGGCAATGTCAACGACAAAACTTCCTGTGTAACCAACAACGGTTCCATTTCGCTGAGTTATTCCCCCAACAACGTGACCTTCCTGTGGTCGAACAGCAGCAACCAGCCCAACCTGAACAACCTGGCGGCAGGCACCTACACGGTGACCGTCAGCGCAGGGGGTACCTGCACCGAAACCATGGAGTTTACGGTATCCGACATTTCCGAAACGCCCAACGTGTTTGCCGAAGTGACGGCAGCCACCTGCGGGTTTAACAATGGCATTATCGTGTTGGATGTGTTCGACGGCATTCCGCCCTACACCTACAAGTGGTCGAACAACGCCACTTCACAAAACCTGAACAACCTGGCGGCTGGCAACTACGCCGTCACCGTGACCACCTCCGTGGGCTGCACGTCAGTGTTGTTCGTCACGGTGCCCGGTGAACTGATTGACATCGAAATTACCGGTACTGCATCTGATAACGTGTCCTGCACGCAACCCAACGGCTACGTGGATATTGAGTTGTTTCCGACGGCGCCGTACACCTACCTGTGGTCCAACAACAAGACCACGCAAGACATTTTCGACGTGCCTGCCGGTCTCTACACCGTGACCGTCACACTCGGCACCGGATGCAGCTCGGAAGCCACTTTCGAGGTGTTCGACGCCACCAACCCGCCCAACCTGTCCACCTCCACCACGCCTACCGTTTGCGGACAACCGAACGGCTCGGCCACGGTGAACGCCAGCGGCGGCTCGGCGCCCTACACCTACGCCTGGACGGGCGGCGGCAACTCGGCCACCATTTCCAATCGACCCGTCGGCACCTACACCGTGACGGTCACCGACTTCTTCGGCTGCTCCGCTACGGCTTCCGCTACAATTGTCAACAGCACCATTGCCGTGAACATCACCGGCGCCGTTACCGCCAATACCTCCTGCTCGACGCCCAACGGCGCGGTGGACATCACGGTGACGCCGACGGCGACGTACACCTATTCGTGGTCGAATACTGCAAATAGCCAGGACATCACCGGCCTGTCGCCGGCTACCTACACCGTGACGGCAAGTGCCGGCGTGGGCTGTACCGCATCGGCGTCGTTTGTGGTGCCCAACAACACTGTGAATCCGGTGCCGGCTCCCGCAGTGACCGCCTCGATTTGCGGCCTGAACAACGGCGCCATTGACCTTTCGGTGAGCAGCGGTACGATGCCTTACGGATATCTTTGGTCCAATACGGCCAACTCGCAAGACCTCAACAATATTCTTGCGGGCGTGTACACCGTTACTGTGACGGATGCCAACGGCTGCACGGCGGTTTCTACTTCAACCGTACCCAACAACGCCTCGACATTCAGTTTGACCGGAGTTGCCTCGGCGCTTACGAATTGCGTGTCGCCAAACGGCGCCATTGACCTGACGGTAACGCCGGCCGGATCGTACACCTACCAGTGGTCCAACACCGCCGGCACGCAGGACATTGCCAATCTGCCCGCCGGCACCTACACGGTTTCGGTGACCGAGCAAGGCGACTGCACGGCGTCCGCCACATTTATCATTGCCGACAGCTTGAGTTTTCCGGTGCTGAACCAAAGCGTGACGCCGGAACTTTGCGGACTCGTTGACGGCGCGATTGACCTCAGTGTGAGCGGCGGCGTAACGCCGTTCACCTATTCCTGGGCCACGAGCCAAACGACCGAAGACCTGACCACTATTCCCGCCGGCGACTACGCCGTGACGGTGACCGGCGCCAATGGTTGTACCGGTACGGCTGCTGCAACCGTGCCTGCCAGTGCGATCAATTTCTCCATTGCCGGTACGCCGACTCCCAATACCTCGTGTATCGCAGGCAACGGCGCCGTCAATATTTCACTCACCCCGACGGTGCCGGGAGCCGGCCCGGGCTACTCGTTCCTGTGGTCGAACATGGCCGCCTCGGAAGACCTGAGCGCCCTCGCACCCGGCGCCTACACCGTGACCGTGATTGCCGGCGGAACCTGCACCGGCACGGCCAGTTACAACGTGGCGAACAACGCCTTGCCGCCGAATATTTCGGAAAATGTGGGTGCCGCGCTTTGCGGCCAGAGCAGCGGTTTTGTCAACCTGACCATTAGCGGCGGAATGACGCCGTACGGTTTTCAGTGGTCGAATATGGCTACCTCCGAAGACCTGAACGGACTGGTTTCGGGTGCCTACTCGGTCACGGTGACCGGCGCCAACGGCTGCTCGTCAACCGAAACGTTTAACGTGCAGGAAAACACCGTCACACCGACTATTTCCGGTATTCCCACACCCAATACGTCCTGTGTGACGAACAACGGTGCCGTAAATATCAGCGTTTCTCCGACAACCCTGAACTACACCTACGCCTGGTCGGGCCAGCAAACCACGCCGAATATTTCCGGCCTTGCGCCGGGGATGTACACCGTCACCGTCAACGGTGGCGGGGCCTGCACCAATACGGCTACGTTTACCGTGGACAACAATGTGCCGGCGCCGCAGGTAACCGAAGCAATTTCGGCAGCCCTTTGCGGCCAAAGCAGCGGCAGTATTGACCTGACAACGAGCGGCGGCGTATCGCCCTATTCGTTCCTGTGGTCGAATACCGGCACCATCGAGGACCTGAGCGGCATTCCGTCGGGGACGTACACGGTGACCGTGACCGGCGCCAACGGCTGTTCCAACACCGCGACATACATGGTACCGGAAAATTCGCTGACTCCAGTTATCACACCCAGCGTGACCCCGGTTACGTCTTGTGTGGTGCCGAACGGTTCGATCAGTCTGAGCGTCACGCCGCCGACCCTGAACTACACCTATTCGTGGTCGGGCACTCAAAATACTGCCGGCATAACCGACTTGTCGGCAGGCAGTTACACCGTCACGGTTTATGGCGGCGGCGCCTGCACGGCTACGGCTACTGTAGTCGTGGGCAGCAATATTCCGGCGCCGCAGGTTTCGGAAGCCATTACTGCAGCCACTTGCGGCCAAAGCAGCGGCAGCATCAACCTGACGACGAGCGGCGGCACTACGCCTTACGCATTCAAGTGGTCGAACAATGCAGTCACCGAAGACCTGAACAATGTACCCTCCGGCTCGTACACGGTGACGGTGACCGGCGCCAACGGCTGCTCGGCTTCCACGACGTTTGCCGTGCCGGAAAACACCATCCTGCCCAATGTGGCCGGAGCGATCACGCCGGTAAGTTCCTGCGTGGTGTCCAACGGCTCCATCAGCCTGAACGTGACGCCCGCCAACCTGCCGTACACCTACGCCTGGTCAAACTCGTTCAACACGCCCACTATTTCCAACCTGTCGGTCGGCAGTTACACCGTCACCGTCAACGGCGGCGGCGCCTGCATCAGCACGGCTACATTTACCGTGAACAGTGCGACGGGTACGGTTGTGCTTTCCAGCCTGCAAACAAACGTGCTTTGTTTCGGACAAAATACCGGCGCGATCAACCTGACGGTCGGCGGCGGCGCGGCGCCCTATACGTTCAAATGGTCGCCAAACATACCCGGCAACCCGGAAGATCCGACAAATCTGACTGCCGGCACCTACCAGGTGACGGCGACGGATGCCGCCGGCTGTACGGCTACCGGTTCGTTTACGCTGACCCAACCGGCGAGTGCCTTGCAACTGGCTTGCGCCGAAACGAACAAGGTCACCTTCCCCGGCGCCACCGACGGCGCTGCGGCGCTGAACCTGACAGGCGGCACGGCGCCGTACACGGTCGCTTTGTCGCCCGGCGGCACCCAGACCAACGTGCCTGCGGGCGTATTGCCGATCAACAACCTGGCACAAGGGGGCTACTCCGTCACCGTGACCGATGCCAATGGCTGTACGACAACCTGCAGTTTCACCATCCACATCATTGACTGCGATACGCGGGTGGGGATCATGCAGGGCAATACGCTCTCGCTGTGCGGCGTGGGTTGTCTGACGGCAAACTACAACTCCGTCGGAGAGTTTCTGGAACCGGGCGATGTGCTTCAGTTCATCCTGCACCAGGGTTCCGGCGCGCAAATCGTCAATGAAATTGCGCGAAGCACCGACCCGACATTCTGTTTTAACCCGGCCACGATGACGTATGGCAACACGTACTACATTTCGGCGGCAGCCGGAAACAACGACGGCTCGGGCAATGTCGTGCTGAGCCATTTTTGCACCGTGGTGGCCCCCGGCACGCCGATTGTTTTCCGGCAAAAACCCGTGGCCGACGCCACACAGCCCGGTCCGATCAACTGTGCCGTGAAACAGGTGCCGATTGTCGGCTCTTCGGATATTCCCGGCTCCACCTTTGCCTGGACCACCACCGGCGGCGGGCAAATAGCCGGAAGTCCGGCGCAGCCGAATATTTCCGCCACCGCTGCGGGCTTGTACCGTTTGATCGTGACGGCCAACGGCTGTGTCGATACCGTGGCAGTTCAGGTACAGGACATCACCAACCAGCCGCAGGCCACGGTCATTGCCGACCCGAACAGCATCATTGACTGCGCTATCAGCCAGATTATCCTGTCGGGCGACATCAAGGGCACCAACGATGCCAACTCGGTGTGGTTGTACAACGGCAATGTGTACGCCGTCGGCACGGTGCTGAACATCAGCGCGCCGGGGGTATACGAGTTTGTTATTTTTGATACGCTTACTTTCTGCTCCGACACGGCGCTGATCCAGATTCAGGAAAACCTGAATTTTCCGCCGCTGTTCATCAACCCGCCGGGCAGCCTGAACTGCATCAACAGCAGCGTGACGCTTTCGGGCGGCTCCTCGTTCCCCGGCATTCAGTTTGTCTGGGCCTTGGTGAACGGCACAGATACCACCGTCGTAGGCTCCGGCACTAATGTCAGTGTAAGCACGCCGGGCACATACGTGCTCATGGGCCTCGATCCGGTCAGCCATTGCACCAATACCATCGGCACGCAGGTTATAGGCGACTTGGTGTATCCCGATGCCGACGCGGGTATGCCGTTCAGTATCTACTGCTACGGCGAAACGGGCGTGCTCGACGGCACCGGCTCCACTGGTTTGCCGGGTTTGACCTTCAAATGGACAACCACCGACGGCGAAATTGCTGCGGGCGGCTCCACGCCGGCGCCGACCATCAGCCGACCCGGCACATACACCCTCGTGGTGACCAATCCCGGCAACGGCTGTACCGACTCGGCCACGGTGGTCATCGCGCCCGACGAACCCATTGCCACGGCTCTGGCTCAGCATCCCGCCTGCGAAGGCGACCGCGGCGCCATTGTGATTGATACCGTCATCGGCGGCGAGCCGCCCTTGCGCTATTCGATCAATGGCGGGCAAACATTCACGACGTCCAACCTGATCGGCAACCTTGCACCCGGCGACTACACCGTATTTGTGGTGGATGCGAACGGCTGTTCCACTGAAGTGGATGTGACGCTGGATTCGCCACAGGTGGTGCAAATCACGCTCGATGCGGAGGTATCACTCAAACTCGGCGACATCTACCTGATCGAGGCGGCGGTGAACCTGCCGGCTTCGTCGCTGTCCCAGATTCAGTGGACGCCGGCCAACGGGCTGAGTTGCGATACCTGTCTGATTACCGAAGTGCGACCCTTTGTCAGTTCCATTTACCGCCTGACGGTGGTGAGCAAGGCCGGCTGCCGTGACGATGCGACGCTGCGCCTGCTGGTGGATCGCCGCCCGAACGTGTACATCCCGAACGTGTTCAAGCCCGACAGCGACGGTGAGAATGCCATTTTCCGGATTTACGCCGACCAGACGGTGAAGCAGGTCAAAGTCTTCCAGGTGTTCTCCCGCTGGGGCGAACTGGTGCATGAGTATTACAATTTTATACCCAACAGTCCGGCGCACGGCTGGAACGGCAATTTCAACGGTCAGCCGCTGAACCCGGCGGTATTCGCCTACTACGCCGTCATCGAACTGATAGACGGGCAGGAAGTGGTGTACTCGGGGGATGTGACGATTGTGCGGTAAAAAAATAGAGGCAAAACATATTGCCGCAGCAGTGCATCGGGGTGTGCTGCTGCGGCTTTTTGTTTTCAAAAGATAATTCGGCGCCCCTCGTTTTTTTTCTTCAAAAATGAAACAAATCTCCGTTTGAATGCCCAATGACATTTGTTGAAATGATATATCTCACCCTGTGGCCGCTTTGTTTTGTTCTAAAAAATGACAAAGCGGAACTATTGTTAATATTTTTCAAAATTCTTTTGGGTATTATGCTTTGTCATCAGAACAAAATGCCCTTCTTTTGCCACACCTGTAAAGGAACACATCATCATGGGCAAAACAATCAACATCCGCCGCGGCTACGATATAAAATTGGTCGGCGCGGCTGAAAAATCAACTTCCGACCTTCCTGTTTCCGACATTATTGCTGTCAAGCCGTCGGACTTTCCGGGAGTCATCCCCAAATTGCTTGTGGCACAGGGCGACGAGGTGCTGGCCGGTCAGGCGCTTTTCTACGACAAGGACCGTCCGAACCTTCACTTCCCCGCTCCGGTGAGCGGCGAGATTGCCGAAATCGTCCGGGGCGAAAAGCGTCGCATTCTGGAAATCCGCATTCTTGCCGACCGATCCAATCCCCGCTATGTGGACTACGCCAAAGCCGACCCGGCATCGCTTGGCCGTGCCGCCGTCATCGAACGGCTGCTGGACAGCGGCTGCTGGCAGTACCTGCGCCAACGCCCGTACTCCATCATTGCCGACCCGGCGGAGACTCCGAAAGCCGTATTCGTGTCCGGTTTCGACTCCGCTCCGCTGGCGCCCGATATGGGTTATGTGCTGGGGCAGGACAAAGAGAGTTTTCAGGCAGGCTTGCAGGCGCTTCGCGTGCTGGCCAACGGCAACCTGCACGTCGGTATTCGCGACGGCGGAGAAAGCGTGTCTGAAAACGATCTGACTGGTATTTCCACCGACAATATCCACCGCTTCCGGGGGCCGCACCCTGCTGGCAACGTGGGCATTCAGATTCACCATATCAGCCCCATTCAGCGCGGCGATATCGTTTGGACGGTCAACGCGCAGGACGTGGCGATCATCGGGCGGCTGTTCCGCGAAGGCCGCTACCGCCCCGAACGCATAGTGGCCCTTACGGGCAGTTGCATAAAGGGGCCGCAGTACGTCCGTGTTATGACCGGCCAGCGCATGAGTGAAATTCTGACCGACCGGCTGAACTCCGACCACTGTCGCATCATTCAGGGCAATGTGCTCACTGGAAAAACCTCCTCCAAAGACGATACGCTTTCGTTTTATACCAACCAGATCACTGCAGTACCCGAGGGCGACCAATCGGAGTTTCTCGGCTGGGCACTGCCCGGCTTTGGAAAACTCAGCCTGTCGCGTACGTTCTTTTCCTGGCTAACCCCCAACAAAAAGTACAACCTCGATACCAACACCCACGGAGAAGAACGCCCGTTTGTGATGACCGGTCAGTACGATCAGGTGTTGCCCATGGACATCATGCCGGTGTATCTGCTCAAAGCCATTCTGGCCAAAGATATTGAGCGTATGGAGCAACTCGGTATTTACGAAGTAGCGGAAGAAGACTTTGCACTCTGCGAGTTTGTTTGTACCTCTAAAATTGACGTGCAAAAGATCATCGCGGAAGGGCTTGAATACATGCATAAAGAAGGTTAGCGGGTTTCTGGTTGGAGAGTTACAAGGTTGGTACAACCCTCCAACCAGAAACCCTCCAACCAGAAACCCTCCAACCAGAAACCTTCTAACTTTGGTTAAATGAAATTTTTACAAAAATTCTTTGATTCAACCAGGCCGCACTTCGAGAAAGGCGGGCGGTTTGCAAAATGGCATCCGGCCTTCGAGGCGTTCGAGACCTTCGCGTTTGTGCCGGGCCATACCACACACGGCGGCGTGCATGTGCGCGATGCCATGGACCTGAAGCGCACCATGACCACGGTGATCATCGCATTGATCCCGACGCTTATATTTGGTATGTGGAACACCGGCTACCAGCACTATCTGGCCTACGGGATGGAAAGCACGCACGTGGACAACTTCCTGTTCGGTTTTTGGAAGGTGTTGCCCATCATCGTGGTGTCGTATGCCGTAGGTCTGGGTGTCGAGTTTGTGTTCTGCGTGATGCGCGGGCACCCCGTGAGTGAGGGCTACTTGGTCACGGGTATGCTGATTCCGCTTACGATGCCGGTGACGGTGCCGCTTTGGATGGTGGCGCTGGCGGCGGTTTTCTGCACGCTTCTGGGTAAAGAAATCTTTGGCGGCACGGGCATGAACTTTATGAACCCGGCGCTGCTCGCACGCGCGTTCCTCTTTTTTGCCTTTCCGGCGTACATGTCGGGCGATATCTGGACCGACCTGTCGCCCGAAGCCGGGCGTGCGCTGGTGGACGGCTACTCCGGCGCCACGAACCTTGTGGCGTTCGATGCCAATTTTCACAACCTGCCCTCACCCTGGAATATGTTCTGGGGTTTTGAGCAAGGTTCTATCGGCGAAACCAGCGCCGCCGCCTGTCTGATCGGGGCGCTTATCCTGATCATATCGGGCGTGGGCAGTTGGCGGATCATTGTGTCCTGTTGCATCGGGGCGCTTCTGATGGGCCTGACCTTTAACCTGCTGGCGCCTGCCGACCTGCCTAACCATTCCATGCACACACCGGCATATTACCACTTGCTCATGGGCGGTTTTGCCTTTGGTACGGTGTACATGGCGACCGACCCGGTAAGCGCGGCGCAGACAGAACGGGGCAAATGGATTTATGGCCTGCTCATCGGCGCATTCACGGTGCTCCTGCGGGTGTTCAACCCCGCCTATCCGGAGGCCATGATGTTGAGCATCCTGTTGATGAACGTTTTTGCCCCGCTGATTGACAACATTGTAGTGGAACAACACATCAAAAAAAGACTGAAACGTGCATAGCAACCGATATACTTTCATCTACGCCATCGTGCTTTCCGTCGTCACGGCGGTTTTGCTGGCGTTCGCTTCCGAAGGGTTCCGACCCTTGCAGGAGGCCAATATTGCCCTGGACAAAAAAACCAATATCATCCGTTCGGTACACCAAACCACGACCGTTCGGGCCGAAATCGAGCAGATCTACAAAAACAGCATTACCGAAATGGTGGTGGACGCCAAAGGCAACGTGGTGGAAGGCAAAAATGCCAACACCATCGTGCTGAAGGAGGAAGTCGCCAAACCCGCCGATCAGCGCCTGCTGCCTTTGTATATCTACACAGCCGACGACGCCAAAAAGTACTACATCGTGCCGATGCAGGGCGTAGGGCTTTGGGGGCCGATCTGGGGTTATCTTTCTGTGGAAGAGGATTTTGACACGGTGTACGGCGCTTATTTCGATCACAAGGGCGAGACGCCGGGCCTTGGTGCAGAGATTGCTGAAAAAGCCTTTCAGGGTCAGTTTCCGGGCAAAAAAATTATGCAGGAAGGCAAGTTCGTCTCGGTGTATGTGGCCAAAACAACAGAAAAAATCCCTTACGGCCCGGAGCACCGCGTGGACGGTATTTCCGGCGGCACGATCACTTCGAAAGGGGTGGATGCCATGCTGAAAAATTGTATCGAACCCTACATGGC
>CAYMQY010000055.1:0-21551 GCA_964392655.1 uncultured Saprospiraceae bacterium | reverse complement strand
CGGCTGGGTGGTACACCCGGATACCAGCGCCCTTACCGACGACAACCTGCTGCCCATCACGCTCTCGGGCTACGACCGCAACGACCTGGACCTCGACGTGGTCAGACTGCAGTACCGCGCCATCGGCGGCGACGGCGTCTGGATCAACATAGGAAAAACAAGCAACCAGCAAAACCCCGACGGCAGTATTCCCCGGGACTCGCTGGGTAGCGTGTTCACACGCATTAACTGGAACACGGCCGGCCTGAAAGACGGACCGTACGAAATCCGCGCCGTGGCCAACTGCACCGGCGACCTGGCCGACAAACCCGGTATTTCGCACGTCATTCAGGGGCGTATCGAGCGGGAACCGCCCAAACTTGTGAGTTTGCCCGAACCCTCCGACGGGGTGTATCAGTTGGGTGATGAAATTTCCTTCACGTTCAACAAGAACCTCAACTGTTCCAATTCCAGCCTGATACAGGCGACGGCGCCACCGCTTGTCCTGAACAACGTGGGGCTGTTCGATGCCACGACGAACAAACTGATTGATGTGGCCATCACCTGTTTTGAAAACAAAATCACGCTGGATCCGACCTTCAACAACAAGGAATTTGAAAACCGTATCCTGCGGGCCGAACTGCACGGCATCAAAGACCTGATCGGCAACGTGTTCGACGGCACCAAGCCCAACAACGGCATCTGGGAATTCTACGTGGACCGCAACGAACTGGCCTGGCTCACCGACAGCGTGGGCATGACCAAAACCGAGGGCGAGATCAAGTCCGTCTTTGCCAACATCCACAACCGTGGCGGCTACCCTGCCCCGTTCAGCATTCTCGGCGCGCCCGACTGGGTGCGCGTGGTGCCCAACGCCGGTACGCTGGCGCCCAACGAAGTGCGGGCCATCCGTTTCGAAGTGGATTCCACGCTGGCATTCGGCCTGTGGTCCGACTCGATCACGCTGCGCACCGAAACGGGCGCCAACCCATTCTTCATGGGCGGCGACGAAAACATCCCCATCGGTGTGCGGGTCGTATGCGCGCCGCCCGACTGGAACCTCGACGCGGGCATTCACCCGGCTACCATGAACATGGTGGTGGCGCTCGACATCGAAGGCACGCTTTCCACCGACGAGGAGGACATCGTGGCGGCTTTCATCAACGACGAACTCCGGGGCCGCGCCTACATCCGCTACTACCCCTCGGTGAACAAGTATCTGGCGCACCTGACCATCTATGGCGACACCTCGGACCTGCTCGACCCGGTCCGTTTCCAGGTCTGGGATGCTTCCGCCTGCCTGCGCTATGACCTGAGCGTGGACACGTTCACGTTCCAGCCCGACAACGTGCTGGGTACACCGATAAACCCGAAAGTGTTGTCCACCAACAGCCTGGTGCTGCGGGAAATCCCGCTCAATTCCGGCTGGACCTGGATTTCGTTCAACCTCCAGTTCCCCGACCCGGCCATCAACCCGGCGCTGGCTTCGCTGAAACACCCGGCCAACGACCTGATCAAAGGCCAGACAGGATTCTCGGTGTATGGCTCACCCTGGATGGGCGCGTTGAGTACGTTGCTGAACACGACCATGTACCAGTTCCGCGCCGACCAGCCCGATACGATCAAGATGACCGGCACGACGATTGACCCAACCTCGGTGAATATTCCGCTCGGCAGCGGCTGGAACTGGATCGGCTACCTGCCCAACTACCCGCTCTCGGTGAACGATGCTCTGTCTTCGCTCAGCCCGGCAAGCGGCGACCTGATCAAAGGCCAGTACGGTTTTGCGCAGTTCATTCCGCCCTACGGCTGGATCGGCAACCTGCACTACCTCGTGCCGCCGCAAGGTTATCAGATCAAACTGACCGGCGCGGGCACGCTGACCTACCCGCCGAAGAGCCTGATCGGCAACGAACAGGTAGCCGCGCGGGACGACTCGGATATTCATCATTCATCATTCATCATTCATCATTCAAATTGGAATGTGGACCCGACGCAGTTCGAAAATTCCATGACTCTGATCGGCATGTATGCCAAAGGCGAACAAAACGCCACGGCTGAAACGCACGAGATCGGCGCTTTTGCCGGTGGCGAACTGCGCGGCTCGGCCCGGGCATTGTACATCGAACCGCTGGATCGCTACATGTTCTTCCTCACCGTGTACAGCAACGGCTCCGGCGAGCAACTGCGCTTCAAACTGCACAACTCGGAAAACGGCTTGGTCAGCGACCTGACGGAAACGATGTCCTTCGCACCGCAACAGCACCAGGGTACCGTGGAATCACCTGTGCCGTTCACCACGCAAACCACGGGTACGTCCGCCGGCAACGGAACGGTCAATCCGTTCCTGCTTGACGTGCAGCCCAACCCGTTTGCCGACGGCACGCTGATCCGCTTCAACCTCGTGCGCGACCAGGAGGTACAGTTCACCGTGACCGACCTGCAGGGCCGCGAAATCCAGCGTTTCCGCAAACTCGCCCGTCCGGGCTGGAATGTCCTCGAATGGCAGCCCGACCTGAGCGCCGGCGTGTACTTCCTGCGCCTGCAAACGACGGAAGGCGTGGCGGTGCAGAAGGTGGTGAAGGAGTGAACCCCACCCCCGGCCCCTCCCCTAAATGGGAGGGGGGACGTAGTTCAGATCGTGATTTCCTCAAAAAAATGTGCAGTCAACGCTACGTCTCCCCTCCCCTTTGGGGGAGGGGCCGGGGGAGGGGTTGATACGCGGGCGGCCCAGTACATCATCTTATCGTTCAAAAAAAACTCGCATGAAAAGGAGCGATTTTTTGCGCCCAGGCTGGCTGCTGGCCTTGCTGGTAGTGGCGTCTTTTATACACGCCCAACCCGGCGGCTGGAACATAAATCCGAAAAACTACCAGTTCACCATGAGTCTGGTAGCCCGGATCGAAACGGACAGCATGCCGAACAATGCGCTCAACAACCACGTGGCTGCCTTTTCCGGCAACCAGATTCGCGGGTATGCCACGCCCGTGCAGGCGGGGGGCGGGCAGGTTTTGTATTTTATGAACCTGTTTTCCAATTCCTACCTCGGCGACAAGTTTTACTTTCTCGCCTACATCGGCGACGTGGCCAAGGTGTACGAGTCGCAGGACACGGTCGTGTTTTTGCACAACAAACAGGCAGGAACCATCCAGCAGCCCGTTGTGCTGTACTTTGCCCTCAGCCCGCGTCCGCTTATTTATTCGGTAGCCGACGTCCGGTACGAGGAGTCGTCCTGCACGCCCGGTTTTTTGGTCAATATCGAAGCCTCGGACGATACGGACAGCGAAGGAAATGGTTTGAAGTACAAAATCGTGGGTGGCGCCGACTCCTCGCGTTTTCAGGTGGATTCCCTGACGGGCGTGTTGCAGTGGAAAAATTTCACACCCGATTTTGAAAACCCGATGGACGCCGACGGCAACAACGTGTACCTCGTGGACGTGCAGGTGCGCGACCTCGCCGGTTTTTCCTCCGTGCAAAATATTGCCGTAACCGTAGCCGACGACCCGCCGCCCTCTGCCACCTGTCCGGCGGCCATCACCGCCAATACCGGCGACGATGGTACCGGCAATTGCAGCACCACCGTGCCCGGTCCGATCAGCGTCGGCGCACCGGGCAACTGCGCGCCGTACCAGATCGCCTACCTGATGGAAGGCGCCACCACCGGACAAGGTACCGGCCAACTGCCGCCCAATCAGGCTTTTGGCAGCGGTATCACGACGGTGCGTTACACCGTGTCGGACGATTCCGGCGCTCAAAGCAAAACCTGTAGTTTCACCGTAACCGTGCGCGACAACGAGCCGCCGACGGTGACCTGCCCGACTGCGGTTACTACCGGCACCGATTTCGGCTCCTGCTCGGCGATACCTGCGGGTACTGCCGTGACGGTGCTGGACAACTGCGCCAACACGCTCATTTCATACGCCATGACCGGCGCTACTACCGGCGCCGGTGCCGGCCAAGTACCGGCCAACCAGATTTTTGCCGCAGGCGCTACCACGGTGGCCTACACCGTGCGGGAAGCCGGCGATACGACCCGGTACACCTGCTCGTTCGTCGTGACGGTGACCGACAACCAGAACCCTTCCGTAACCTGTCCGGGCAACAAATCCGCAACGCTGACCAGCGGCTGCAACACCACGCAAACCGGTACGGCAGCCACCGTGACGGACAACTGTTCGGGTTTTGCCCTGGCCTATTCCCTGAGTGGCGCGACGAGCGGCTCGGGCAACGGGCAGGTGCCAGGCGGGCAAAAATTCCAGGCGGGCGTGACCACCGTGTTGTACACCGCCACCGATGGCGACGGCACAGGCGCCACGACGTGCAGTTTTACGGTGACGATCATCGAAACGCTGAAACCGACAGTAAACTGTCCGTCCAACACGAACGTCACCGTGGGCGCCAACTGCCAGACTGTTCTGGCGGATTACCGCCTTACGGCAAACATAACCGACAACTGCACGCCCGATACCTCCTTGCAAATTGTGCAGGTACCGGCGCCCGGCACCATCCTGAACGGTCTGGGCACTACATTGGTGAAAATAACGGCCACGGATTTGTCGGGCAACTCCCGCTACTGCACCCTGAACGTGACGGTGAAAGACACGCCCTTGTTTGAAATCGCCTGTCCCGCCGACCAGCAGGTGTGCGACGGCGTCATCGGCGACTACCGGGCGCTCGGGCTGCTGACGGCCGGCTGCTCGGGTGTGCTGCCGCCCGTTACCCAGGACCAGATGCCCGGCGGGACGATTCCGGCGTTCAACGGCGCGGTGACCGTCACCCTGTCGGCAACCAACGGGGTAAAAACCGCCAATTGTACATTTTCGGTCGCCTGGCGCGACACTATTGCGCCGGAGGCGCGTTGCAAACCCGCCTCGGCGGTCGTGCAGGCCAACGGCGAAGCCACCATCACGGAGGCGGACGTGGAAAACGGCTCTACCGACAACTGCGGCGTGCAAGGGGCGGCGCTGAGCAAGACCTTGTTCACCTGCCTTGATGTGGGTGAAAATACCGTTACCCTGACGGTGACTGATGTGAACGGCAAGACCGGCACCTGCACCGCCACGGTGACGGTGAATGACCCGAATGCCGTTTGCTGCGCGGCGCCGCAGGCGGTTTGCTTGACAAACCCGACGGTTTACCTCGGCGGAAACGGGCAGGCAACCATTGTCGTAGCCGATGTGGACGGCGGCAGCACGACGGATTGTGGTTTGCAAAGCATAAGTGTCAGCCCGACTTCGACCTCGTGCGGCCAGGTGGGCACGCCCCTGACGGTGACGCTGACGGTGACCGACATCAACGACAACTCGTCCAGTTGCATGGCCACGGTGACGGTAGCCGACACCACCGACCCGACGGTTTTGTGCCAAAACATTACGGTTTACCTCGACAACGCCGGCAACGGCAGCACCACGGCTTCGGCGGTGGACAACGGCTCGTCGGACAACTGCGGGATCAGTTCTTTGGAGTTGAGCCAAACAGATTTCACCTGCAATGATGTTGGCCCGAACACCGAGACGCTTACGGTGACGGATGTGAACACAAACACGGCCACCTGCATGGCCACGGTTACGGTTGCCGATACCACCGACCCGACAGCATTGTGCCAAAACATCACCGTTTACCTCGACAATGCCGGCAACGGGACCGCCTCGGCAGCGGCGGTGGACAACGGCTCATCGGACAACTGCGGCATCAATGCTTTGGGCTTGAGTCAAACGACGTTCACCTGCAACGAAGTTGGCCCGAATACCGTGACGCTGACCGTGACGGATGTAAACACCAACACGGCTACCTGCATGGCCATGGTGACGGTAGCCGACACCGTAGCCCCGGCGGCGCAGTGCCAAAACATCACTGTTTACCTCGACAACGCCGGCAACGGCAGCACCACGGCAGCGGCAGTGGATAACAGCTCGTCGGACAACTGCGGGATCAATGCTTTGGAGTTGAGCCAAACAAATTTCACCTGCAGCCATGTCGGCCCAAACACGGTGACACTGACGGTGACGGATTTGTACAGCAACACCGGAACCTGTACGGCCACGGTGACGGTACTCGACACCATCAAGCCGACGGTGGTTTGCATCGCCAACCAGACGAAAAACACCGACCCGGGGGTGTGTACCTACACGGTACCGGGGGCAGCCTTTCAGCCGGTTTCGTACGGCGACAACTGCGGCCAGACGACCTTGCAGAACACTATCAACCAGACCTCCTCGCTGGCAGGCGCTGTTTTTCAAAAAGGAAACACGACCGTGGTGTGGACGGTACGCGACGGAAGCAACAATACGGCCACTTGCCAATTTACCGTGACGGTGGTGGACACCGAGCCGCCGATGATTACCTGTCCGAACGCCCTTACCGTATCCTGTGCAGGAGAAGTGCCGGCGCCCAACACAAATCTTGTGACGGCTACCGACAACTGCGGCGTAGTGACGAAGGATCATTTGCTGACCACTTTGCCGTACAATGTTACCTGCATCAACCGCTTCAGTGTTACACGCTACTACCGCGCTACCGACGGTTCGGGGAATTCGGCCACCTGTTCGCAGGTCATTACCGTATTCGACAACACGGCCCCGGTATTCACTTTTGTGCCGCCCAACACGACGGTGCAGTGCAACAGTGTGCCCGCGGTGGGTACGCCCGTCGCGTCCGACAACTGCGGCGGCTCGGTGACGATTACGTACAACGGTCAAACCCGTGTGGACGGCGCCTGCCCCGACACGTACACCCTGACCCGGAAATGGACGGCTACCGACGCCTGTGGCAACACTAAAACCGCCACGCACCGCATCAATGTGATTGACACGCAGAAACCTGCGTTTACCGGTGTGCCCGCCAATGTGACGGTGCAGTGCAACGCCATACCCGCGCCGGCCAACCCGACGGCTACCGACAACTGCGACAATTCCGTGTCCATCACCTACAACGGTCAGACCAAAACCAACGGCGCCTGCCCCAATGCGTACACGCTGACCCGGCGCTGGACGGCTGCGGACAACTGCGGCAACACCGTCTCGGTTTCCCAACGCATCACAGTAGTCGACAACATCAAGCCGGTGTTTACATCCTTCCCGGCCAATACGACCATAGCCTGCTCGGAGACGCTGCCCCCGGTGGCTACGCCCACCGCTTCGGATGAATGCGGCGGAGCGGTTACGATCATGTACCTCGGCCAGAGTTCTACGAGTGGCTCGTGTCCGGGCTATTATCAGATCAAACGCACCTGGCGCGCCACCGACGTGTGCGGCAACAGCACCGCCGCCACGCAAACCATTCAGGTGACAGACGTAAACGGCCCGGTGTTCACGTCGGTACCCGGACCACTGACCATCGAGTGTACCGACCCGCTGCCGCCCTTGGTGAACCCGACTGCCACCGATGCCTGTGGCGGCTATGTGCACATCACGTTTCTCGGCAACACCCCGACGGGTAGCGGCTGTTCGGCAGACTATACCGTGACGCGCACCTGGAGGGCCGATGATTTGTGCGGGAATACGGCCACAGCCACGCAGTTGATTACGGTGCTGGGGAGTAATTACGGGGGAGAGGGTGCGGAAACCCGTGATGAGGAGGCGACTGCAACGCAAAATTCAAAATCAAAAATTCAAAATTCAAAACTCAAAGGTCTAAACTTGCAACCCAACCCAACGACGGATCAGATATGGCTTGACCTGACGGACTTTGCCGGTGAAGCTGTTACGGTCTCGATTTTCAGCGATCTCGGGCAATTGGTTTGGGAACGCCGTATTCCGGCTGTGCTGGAACCGAAACTTTCTGTGAGCCTGCTTGAGGCTGGAGCGACGGCAGGAATTTACACGGTGTGCGTTCGTGGGCCGGGCGGTGTAAGTGCCCGACGCGTGGTGCTGGTGAAGTAGTGCATCCGTGATTTGCAACCGAAAAGCGGCGCAGGTATGTACCTTGCGCCGTTTTTTTTCGGGTCATGCGTATCGTTTACTGCCTTCTGCTGCCGGTTTTTCTTGTACTTGCCACGAAGCTTGGCGCGCAGGGTACTTCTTTTGAAAAAATCAGCATTGAGCATGGCCTCTCGCAGGGTATGATCTTCGACATCTTGCAAACCCGCGACGGCTTTCTCTGGGTAGCTACCAAGGACGGGCTGAACCGTTATGATGGGTACAATTTCAAGGTCTTCGCCAACAACCCGTTCGATTCCTGTTCCATTGCCGGTAATACAGTCACCGTATTGTTTGAGGACTCCCGCAAACTGCTTTGGGTGGGACTGGAAGGTAAAGGCGTGGATGTGTATGACCCCGGAACGGGCCGTTTTCATCATTTCCCGCTTCGTTTCGAGTCCGCCACAGGCAGCCCTTTTTTGCGTGTACAAACCATAACGGAAGGCAAGGACGGGGCCATTTGGGTGTTGCAAGGAAAAAATGATTTGATTCGCATTACCATTCCTTCCGAACGGAAAACAGGCACCGATTGGGTGAAACAAGTTGAAACCACGAAAATCTTACTGGAGCAGTGGGAAAAAGACAAGGACGGCTTGATCAATTTTTCGGTGGAAGCCGACGGAAGCCTCACCTTGTTTACCTGTTTCGGGCAATACCGGGTGGAGGCCGGGGCGAAGGTGGCAAAGCCCGTCACGGGCATCCGCTGGCCGAGCGTCATGCGTCAAGCGATTCCGCGCAAGGCCGGCGGCGGGGAAGGCTGGTGGCTGCTCGACCAGAACTACCGACTTTTCTGGTTTGACCACAAGGGCTTGGTTGCGGTGCAAACGCAACATCTGGAAGCACAACAGCAAGCCTACCTCGAAACCGACAGCCGGGGAAAATCCTGGCTCACACTCGACACGCGCATTTGGCAACTGGGTCAAGGCCCGCAAACGATAGACCTCCAAAAACCCGACTGGCTGTTGGACAGGGACGCGACCTGCATCCAGGCCGACCCAAACGGCAACATCTGGGTCGGTACATCGGGCTACGGCCTGCGAAAAATCAACCCGGATATCCAGTTGTTCAACAAAGGCGCGGCGGGGCAATCCATCTGGCGGCTTTGGCGCAGTCCGAAAGGGCGTTACTACTGCCGAAAAGGTCTCATCAAAATGTTCCCCTACGACCCCGACACGGGTTTGTTGAGCGAAAATCCCGCTTTCCCTGAACTGGGAGACAAGGGCATACGCGATATTTGCTTCGAGCCTTCCGGGGCGTTTTGGCTTCTGGCCTCACATGCGGAAGCCTATCGGCAGGGCGGTTTTTTGTGCCGATTCGACAGTTCGGAAAACCTCGCGCAGACTTACACGTTCGATTTCAACGGGTTCGACTACGCGAAATTGATGCTCGACCGAGAGGGCTGTGTATGGGTAGTGGGCGCGCGGTGCCAACTGGTGCGTTTCGACCCCCGCAACGCACGGTTTGATTACTTCGACTACTCAAAAATTTTTGGCGAAAACGCCGAAACGGTGCAGCCACTGGACATCGTGCAGGATGGCAACGGCACGATTTGGCTCGGCACCCAAACGGGCCTGGTCAAATGCACGTTCAAAGGTCAAAACCTCCATTTCGAGCATATCCAAACCGACCCGCGCAACCCGAATGGCCTGAACCACGACGCCATTTCTTGCCTCTTGGCCGACCCTGCCCGACCCGAGGCAATACTATGGCTCGGCACGAAAGGCGGCGGCATCAATTGCATGGACCTGCGCAGTGGACAATTTCAGCATTTGACCATTGCCGACGGATTCCCCGACCAGGTAGTTTATGGGATTTTGCCGGGAAACGAAAACCCCGCCGCCGGGCCGGTCTCGCTCTGGTGCAGCACCAACCGCGGATTGGTCAAAGTGACCCCACGGGGAACGCCGCCTTTTTCATTCGACCTTGTCCGATACTCGGTTGCACAGGGCTTGCAGGACGAAGAATTCAATACCCAGTCCTACTTCAAGGCCGGCAATGGCGAGCTTATGTTTGGAGGCGTGAACGGCTTGAACCGTTTTTTTCCGGAAAATCTGTTCACCGACACGATTGCCCCCCCCGTTTACATTGTCGGTTTGGAAATAAACCACCAAAGGGCCGACGTACATTATGCGAAATTTCCTGTACCAGTGCCGCTGGAGCATCTTGAAAATCTTGAACTCTCCCATTTCCAAAATAACGTCTCCTTCGAGTTTGCCGCCCTTGACTTCACCGACCCTTCCAAAAACCGCTACCGCTATCGCCTTGTCGGCCTCGACGCCGACTGGGTAGAAACGGGCAGCAACCGCTTTGCCCACTTCAGCCACCTCGCGCCCGGGCGGTACACATTACGTGTACAGGCGAACAACGGCGAGAGCGCCTGGAGAGAAGCCCGGCCGCTCACACTGATTGTGCATCCACCCTGGTATCGCTCCGGTTTGGCCTACCTGTGTTACCTTTTGCTGTTCGCCTGGGCCGCCTGGCGGGCCTACCGTTTTCAAATCCAGCGGGTGCGCGAGCGCGAGCAATTAGCCTTCGAGCACCGGGAAATGGAGCGTATGAAGGCGTTGGAGCAAATGAAAACCAACTTTTTCAACAACGTCACCCACGAATTTCGCACGCCATTAACCCTGATCGCAGAGCCGGTACGCCAACTGCTGCGCAACCCGCGCGACCCGGAATTAACGGCAAAACTCCGTTTGGTAGATCGCAATAGTCAACACCTGCTTCAACTGGTTAACCAACTGCTGGACATGGCCAAACTCGAAAGCGGACAAATGTCGCTCGACCTGCGTCGGGGCGACCTCGGTCAAACCGTCCGCGACGTGTTCGAGACCTTTTTACCCTTGGCGGAAAAACGCGGCGTGAAGTTGACCTTTCGACAGGATTCAAAGGATTCGCAGAATTTTGAATTCGACCCCGGCAAGGTCGAACTGGTCCTCAATAACCTGATTTCAAACGCCCTGAAATTTACGCCCGAAGGCGGTCGGGTGGAAATAATACTTGAAAACGGCCCGCTCAAAACTCAAAACTCAAAACTCATAACCGTCAAAGACTCCGGAATCGGTATTGCCCCGGAAAATCTGAACAAGGTTTTCGAGCGTTTTTACCAGGTGGACGGTTCGCATACGCGGGCGGGCGGAGGTACGGGCATCGGCTTGGCTCTGTCCAAAGAATTGGCGGAACTGATGGGCGGAAGTATTTCCGTGGAAAGCGACTTGGGTAAAGGTTCGACGTTCATGTTCTGGTTGTCGGCTCCTGTCCCACACAGCGCGGGTGAGAAGACTCCGGGCCTGATTCCCGTAGATAGCCCAACCAATGCCCCGGCACTCTCTTTTGGAGGGGGTCAGGGAGAGGCGAGGCCGGGCGGGATCGTTCTGGTTATTGAAGACAACCCCGATCTGCGCTTTTTCATCAAAACCTCCATCGAAAGCGCAGGTTGGCAGGTGGTAGAAGCCTCCGACGGGGAGGGGGGCGTGAAAAAAGCGGTCGAATTGTTGCCCGACCTCGTGATATCGGACCTGATGATGCCCCGCAAAGACGGATTCGAGGTAGTGGACGAACTGAAAAACCACGAGATGACGGCCCACATCCCCATTATTTTGCTCACCGCCAGATCGGGCATCGAATCGCGGCTGGCAGGCTTTCGCCGGGGGGCGGACGATTATTTGACCAAACCGTTCAGTACGGAGGAGTTGCTGGCGCGGATGGGGAATTTGGTGGAAACGCGCCGCCGTCTTCAGGTATTGTTCGCACAGACCAGACGTTTGCCGGTAGATGATTCAAAAGAAATCCTGCCGGATTTTTTGTCGGAACACGATCGGGAATTTTTGCAGAAGGTCAACCGGCAATTGGAACAAAACCTTCAAAACGAACAATTTGGCGTGGACGATCTTGCCTCCCGATTGTTCATCAGCCGTTCGCAGCTGCACCGCAAACTCAAGGCACTCACCGATCGTGCCGCTACCGACCTGATCCGCGACTACCGTTTGGACCGCGCCTACGTTATGTTGCAAAACCGGGAAGGACGCGTGGCGGAGATTGCCCAGCGTACCGGATTTGTCAACGAAAAACATTTTTCCACGGTATTCAGGGAGCGGTTCGGATTCCCGCCCAGTCGCCTGTCCGGCAAACGGTAAGGCCGATGCTTTTCCAAAACCGCTGACGGTTCCGGTTCGGAACTCGGGCAATCCGCTATGCAAACCTGTACGACGACTATGCAACGTCGCCAAACCTCATGCAACGCAGGCAAACCCCGGACGAAAATGCAACGGAGGGAAACCTTTTTGCAACTTGCTCAAACCCGTTTCAACAGGATTACCCGTCATTTTTGGCCTCGGGAAACGGCAAACTCTCCACCTCAAGGGCAGGGAGATGAAACTGCTTTCCCGAGCCTTTAATTCAAATTTTGCTCCAGTCTGCCGGGGCATCAAACAATCGGGTTTTTATGAAAAACGGTACGAAATCATTTGCCGCCGCTTCGACGGCAACGGCTTCATGGCTGCGCTTTTTTCCTTTGCTTTTGATGGTACTAAGCAGCGCGTTTGCACAGGCAGCCACTATCACCGTTACCAACGGCAGCGACTCCGGCAGCGGCTCGCTGCGCAATGCCATTTCCTCGGCTGCTTCGGGCGATGTCATTCAGTTTTCAGGTGTGTCGACGGTGACCCTGACCAGCGCGGAATTGTACATTGATAAAAATCTGACGATCAACGGCGGCACAAACGGCGTAACGATCACGCGCTCCGGCGGGACGCAATTTCGTATTTTCAACATCAGCAGCGGCACGGTTTCCATGAGCAAACTGACCATCAGTAACGGCAACCCTGGCTCGGGTCAGGCAGGTGGTGTGCAAAACAGCGGTGACTTGACGATGACCGATTGTGCTATCACAGGTTGCACTTCGGTTCAGGGCGGCGGCATCCAGAACGACAACGTGCTCACGATGACCAACTGCACGGTCAGTGGCAATACCTCAACCGGTACGGGCGGCGGGTTTGTGATGTACGGGACGACCACCACGCTGACCAACTGCACCGTTTCCGGGAACACCGCTTCCACCAACGGCGGCGGGTTTTATAGTGCTTCCGGTACGCTGAATCTGACCAACTGTACGGTAACAAACAACACCGCCTATGATGGAGGCGGCGCATTCTTGCCCGGCACAACGCACGTTTTCAAAAACACCATTGTCTGGGGCAATATCGCGACTGGTACCGGTCAGGAAAACATCAACGGAACCGTTAGTGGCACAAGTTCATATAATTTGATCGGCATCGGCGGCACAGGCGGATTGACCAACGGCACCAACGGGAATCAGGTCAGCGTGTCCAATGCTTATCTGGATGTGCTGGCCGGCAACGGCGGGTACACACAAACGCATGCCTTGCTGGCGAATAGCCCTGCGTTGGACAAAGGCACCGCAGTCGGCGGCATGACTACCGATCAACGTGGACAAACACGCCCCTTTGACATTGCCTCCATCGCATCGGCATCGGGCGGCAACCACAGCGACATCGGTGCGTTCGAGCTACAGGTCAGCTGCAACACATTGACCTTCACTCCGACTTCTCCATTGCCTGGCGGTACGGTCGGCGATGCCTATTCGCAAACTATCTCGGCATCCAATGGTACGGCGCCATACACTTATACCGTCACGAGCGGCAGTTTGCCCACGGGCCTCAACCTGGCGAGCAACGGCACGCTGAGCGGCACGCCGACTGCTTCGGGTACTGCTAATTTCACGGTCACGGCCACATATGGCGGTTTTGGTTGCTCGGGCAGCCAGACATACGCACTTACCATCAACTGCCCCACGCTGAACCTCGACCCGGCATCGTTGCCCAACGGCACGGCTGGCACGGGCTATTCACAAACCATCACGGCATCAGGCGGCGCCGGGCCTTACACCTTTGCCGTCACAAGTGGCAGTCTGCCTGTCGGATTGCACTTGCTTGGCAACGGCTTGCTGGTCGGAAACCCGACAACAGCAGGCACGTCCAATTTTACGGTCACGGCAACTCTCGGGTTGAACTGTACGGCCAGCCAGGCTTTTTCCATCACCACCGCTGCTTGTACGGACGTTAAAAATTACACCGTCAATAGCACGGGCGATGAGGGCGATGCCACACCGGGCGACGGCGTCTGCGCCACGGCAGGCGGCGCTTGTACCTTGCGCGCGGTGCTTGAGGAGATCAATGCATCGCCCGGTTGTCTCAACAACATCGGTTTCAGCGTGACGGACACGATTAATATGACCGGTGCGTATCCTGCATTGCCGGGCGCCAACGTCATATTCAACGGACCGGGTGCGAGCCTGCTCACGATCAAACGCCATACCGGCGGAAACTACCGCATTCTGACCATACCGCTCGGTGCGGGCGCCACCCTCAACGGCCTGACGTTATCCAATGGCCTCGGCAATGAAGGCGGCGCCATTCGCAACGCTGGTGTGTTGACGCTCAACGACTGCGTGTTAAGTGGAAACGCCACGGTGGGTGCACGTCCGCTCACCGGTGGTGGTGGTGGCATTTTCAACGATGCAACCGGGTTGTTGACGATCAATCGCTGCGCGCTCATCAACAACACCGCGACGGGCCAAAACGGCAACGGTGGTACGGGCAGCGGCGGCGGTGGTGGCGGCCTGGGTGGCGCAGTTTTTAACAACGGCGGCACGGTGGCGATCACCAACACCACCCTGTCGGGCAATCAGGTCGTCGGTGGAGTGGGCGGCGGCAGCGGCAGCGGTTGCTGCGTAGGCGGCGGTGGCGCGGGCGGCGGCAATGGAGGTTCCGGCGGCACGGTGTTGCCCACATCCACTGTTCCCACGGCGGGCAATTTCGGCGGCGGCGGCGGCGGCGGCGGCAATGGCAAGAATGGGGCAGCCGGCGGCCGTTTCGGCGGCGGCGGCGGCGGCGGCATGGGCGGCGGTTTCGGTACCAGCGGCGGCGGCGGTGGATTTTTAGGCGGCGGCGGTGGTGCAGGCAGCTCGTCTTCTTCCCGCAACGGCGCGGGCGGCGGCGGCGGCGCGGCGGGCGGCGCGATATTTCAGAACGGCGGCTCTACAACCCTCCTGAATTCCACCATCGTCAACAACACCGCAACGGGCGGCGCAGGCGGCACGTCAACCTATGGACCGAGCAGCGGCGGCGCAGGCAGCAGCCGTGGCGGCGGCATTTACAACGAGTCCGGCACGCTTACGATTAAAAACTCCATTGTGGCAGCCAATAGTGCACAACAAACCGGCTTTGAAGATTGCGGCGACAACAGCGCGGCCATCACGACCAACGGTTACAACCTGTTCGGCAGCGGTACCGGTAATCCGACCGGCGGCACCCAGGATCAAAACGTAGCACCTGCCGATATCTTTACCACAGTGCTCAGCACTTTAGGATATTATGGTGGAGATATTCCATCACACCGCCCATTGACGGGCAGCCCGGTGATTGACAAGGGCAGCGCGGGCAGCACCGTGGACCAGCGCAACAGGGTACGTCCTGTGGATCAAGTTGGCATTCCTTCGGCCGGCGGCGGCAACGCCAGCGACATTGGCGCGATAGAACTGGCAGTTTGTTCGACCACGGTTTCTTTCACGCCGGTCTCGCTTTCAACCATCGGCTCCAATGTAGCGTACAGCCAAACCTTTACAGCCGACGGAGGAACGTCGCCTTATGTGTTCAGTGTGGCCTCCGGCAGTCTGCCACCGGGTTTGACACTCTCTCTGGACGGTGTATTGTCGGGAACACCGACAACGGATGGCACCTACATGTTTTCGATCCAGGTTTTCGATAATAATGACTGCACCACTACGCAGTCATACACGCTGGAAGTATTTTGCCCCGGCATTACCGCCCAGCCGGCCGGCCAGATCGTTTGCGACGGTTCTCCGGTGACGCTGTCGGTGACTCTTGACAATACCTCCGGTGTGACCTACCAGTGGCGAAAGGGCGGAATGAACATCAACGACGCGACCGGCAGCAGTTATACCATCGGCGCCTTCGCCGCAGGCGATGCGGGCAATTATGATGTGGTGGTCAGTCACGCTTTATGTAACCCTGTCACGTCAAACACTGCTGCCTTGTCTCTGGCCGGCATCACGGTAATGACCAACGCCATGCCATATTGGGGCGGACGCCTGAACGGTGCTCAGTTTGAAGTTGGAACCAATGGAGCGCCTGCAGGCGAAGCGCCGGGTTATGCCTTCGACGGCACATACAGCAAATCCCTGATTCGATACTCCTCCAACGCGGGTTATGTTTTTACCCCGACGAGTTGCGACCCTGCCGGCCGGATTATCAATGCATTTCGTGTGTATACCGCCAATGACGCAGTAGATCGAGACCCCGGCAGTTATGCCATTTACGGCACCACCAACACGATTTCGGGCAACGGACCGTTTGCCGCAGCCCAATTTACACTTATCAGTTCGGGCAGCCTGAGCTTGCCCGGCGGGCGCAATATCAGCAGCCTGAGCGACGCCAATTCGCAATTGGTCAACTTTGCCAACACGACTGCCTATAAAACCTACATGCTGGTTTTTCCTACAAACTCGGGAAACGGCATTTCCACGCAGGTCGGCGAGATCAAGTTCTACCCCGAAAATTACCTGCCTACCCTGAATGCGACAACGGCATCCATTCAGCAAGGACATAGCACCTCGGGCAACAGCATCGGAACGGCTACGCCCGGCACGGCGCAAGCCGCCAACACGCTTATCGCCGAGGTCAGCAGCGACGGCACGAATTTTGGCTCCTCCGCAACCCTGAACGGTGTGACCATCAGCAATGTCGCCGTTGCCGTCAATGGCAACGTCACCGCTGATTTGTCGGCGACCTGTGCGGCGACCGATACGAGTTTCACAGTCAAAATCACCAATAACCAAAACCAGAGCGCGAGTGCGAGTCTGGAGGTCAATGTCACGGCCAATACCGCACCAACGCTCACATATAACAACGTGGAGGTCAATCAGGGAAGCGGCACCACGGTGAATCCGGCGACCGGCCCGACCGACGACGGCAGCATTTCCACCATTGTAGTTCAAAGCGTTACGCCTTCGACTTCGCCTGCGACGATTACAGTTGACAATGTGAGTGGTGTGGTGACGGTGCCGAACAATGTGCCGGCGGGTGTTTACACGGTGACGATTCGTGCAACGGACAATTGCGACGCAATAACCGATGCATCCTTTACCATTACTGTCATTTCCGCCTGCCCTGCCACAGGCAGCATCTGGTATGTGGATGCCTCGGCTGCCGGTGGCGGCACCGGTGCTTCGTGGGGTTGCGCCTTCCAAAATGTGCAGGACGCCATTAATGCAGCCAGCAGCGGACACGAAATCTGGGTGAAAGCAGGAACGTACAAACCCACCAAAGACCCCTTCGGAAATGCCTCGCCCAGCGACCCACGAGACAAAACTTTTTACCTGAAAAACGGCGTAAAAATCTACGGCGGCTTCGACGGTTCGGAAACGATGCGCTCCGAGCGCGACTGGGTTGCCAACGTCACCACGCTCAGCGGTGACATCGGCACGTCGGGCGACGACTCGGACAACTGCTACCACGTCGTTCTCTCCGTGAACGATGCTAATACGACGGTGCTGGACGGATTCACTGTTTCGGATGCCTATACGGATGGCACGGGCAGCATCACCATCGAATCCAGAACGATTGACAGGTCGAACGGCGGTGGTATGCACATCCGCAATTCCTCCACAACGGTGGGCAATTGCACCTTTTCAGGAAATGCCATTGTAGGCAGTACCGGCCGTGGTGCCGGGATGTACAATGATTTGGGAAGCCCCACTGTCAATGATTGCCATTTTTTAAACAATTCAAATGCTCTCGAATACGGAGGAGGGTTGTGCAATTCATTTGCTACCAGTAATACCAGCTTCAACAATTGTACTTTTGAAAACAATACCGCAGTACGGGGAGGAGGTGTCTTCAATACGAACAGCACCCTGACTTTTTCAGGCTGCACGTTTCTGTCAAATACTGCCAGCAATAGCGGCGGTGGAATGGGAAACCAATCAAGTACCAACGTTACGGTCACGAACTGTGTGTTCGCAGGGAACTCATCAGGGACCAATGGTGGCGGTTTTCATGTTGGCACAAGTTCTACCAGTGCCGTTTTGACCAATTGCCTGTTTTACGGAAATAAAACCAGCGGTGCTGGCGGAGGCATATATAATTCAGGCACCCCTACTGTGACCATTACCAATTGCACGGTTTCCGGTAACTGGGCGGTCAGCATCAACGGAGGCGGCGGTATTTACTTTGCTGCGTCCAATCCGACCTTGACCAACTGTGTTGTTTGGAACAACCGGGAAGGCACGACGACTGGCTCGGCAAATGCTAATCTGTATTTACTTTCTTCCACGCCAGTCATCACCTACTCCCTCATCCAAAGCCACAACCCCGCCGGCACGGGCAACCTCAACGGCATCACCCACGCCGCCCTGAGCAACTACCCGGATTTCGTCACCCCGCTCGACCCGGCCACCGCCCCCTCGACAGCGGGCGATTTCCACATAGGCGCTTGCTCGCCGGCGGCCAATCGCGGCACAAACGCGGGCGCTCCCGCGACCGACCTTTTTGGAAATACAAGACCCTTCGGCTCCACGACGGACATGGGCGTTCACGAACTGCAAAACGCCACCACGCCCGCCGTGGCCAGCTGCCAAAACGTCACCGTCAACCTCGACGGCGCGGGCATCGGAACACTCGCCGCCAGCAGCCTGAACAACGGCTCCACCGGCTGCGCTCCGCTCGCCTTTTCCGCTTCGCAAACGAATTTCACCTGCTCCAACCTCGGTCCCAACACCGTGACTTTGACGGTAACGGCCCTCAATGGTGCGACTTCCACCTGCAACGCCACCGTCACCGTGGCCGACCAGGTAGCCCCCAACGCCCTGTGCCGCGATTTTGTCAAAAACCTCGACGCCAACGGCACGGCCACCATCACAGCAGCGGAAGTGAACAACCTCTCGAACGACAACTGCGGCACAGTGAACCTCGTCAGCGTTTCACCCAACTCCTTTACCTGTAGCAACATCGGCTCGAACACCGTGACCCTGACGGTCAATGACGGACACGGCAACACTGCCTCCTGCAACGCAACCGTCACGGTGGCCGACAACACACCGCCGACCGCCATTTGCCAAAACGTAGCGGTGAATTTGAGCGGAAACAGCGCGACAGTCACCGCGGCCCAGGTCAACAACGGCTCCTCAGACAACTGCGGCACCACCAATTTGAGCCTCTCGACCACCGACTTCACCTGCGCCGGCGTGGGTGTCAACACCGTAGTGCTTACTGTCAATGACGGCCACAGCAACGCCGCCACCTGCTCGGCCACAGTCACCGTCAGCGACGCGACCAACCCGACGGCCATCTGCAAAAACGTCCCAGTGACCCTCAACAGCAGCGGCACGGCTTCAGTCACCGCCGCCCAGGTCAACAATGGCTCCTCCGATGCCTGTGGCATCGCCTCGCTGGCCCTGTCCCAGACCGACTTCGACTGCTCGGACGTGGGCGCGAACACCGTGACCCTCACCGTCACCGACAACAACAACCACACGGCCACCTGCTCGGCCACTGTGACGGTCAGCGACGCCAGCAACCCCAACGCCGTGTGCCAAAACGCCACGGTCAACCTCGATCAAAACGGCAACGCCACCCTCGCGGCCACCCAGGTGGACGGGGGCAGCACCGATAACTGCGGTATCGCTACACGCTCGGTCACGCCCAACACATTCACCACTGCGCATATCGGCGCAAATACCGTAACCCTGACCGTGACGGACAACAACAACCGCACGACCACCTGCACGGCCACCGTGACGGTGACCAACACGAACCTGCCCAACGCCGTTTGTCGGCCCCACACGGCGGTGATCGGCAGCAATGGCACGGCTACGATCAACGCCGACGACGTGGACGGCGGCAGCAGTGCCGTGGGCGGCATCCAGAGCATGGACGTTTCGCCCAATTCCTTCACGTGCAGCAATTTGGGAACAAACACCGTAACCCTGACCGTGACGGGCGACAACGACCTCTCCGCCACCTGCAACGCGGTGGTGACGGTGCAAGACAACACGCCGCCGACAGCCGTCTGCCAAAACCAGTCGGTCAACCTGAGCGGCAGCACAGCCTCCATCACCGCTGCGCAAATCCTCAACGCCGCTGCGTCGAGCGACAACTGCGGCACCGTCAATGCCCAGAGCGTGTCGCCCTCCACGTTCACGTGCGGCAACCTCGGCGCGAACACCGTGACCCTCACCGCCGACGACGGACACGGCAACACCGCCACCTGCACGGCCATCGTGACCATCAGCGACGCGACGCCGCCCACCGCCATTTGCCAAAACATCCCGGTCAGCCTGAACGGCAGCGGCACGGCCAGCATCAGCGCAGCGCAGGTGAACAACAACAGCACCGACAACTGTGGCACCGTGAACCTCGTGGGCGTTTCGCCCAACACGTTCAATTGCAACACCCTAGGCGCGAATACCGTGACCCTCACCGTCAACGACGGACACGGCAACGCCGCCACCTGCACCGCCAGCGTGACCGTCAGCGACGCCATGACCCCCACAGCCCTGTGCCGCGATGTGGTGGTACAACTGGACGGCAACGGCAACGCCCTGCTGACGGCAGCGCAGGTGAACAACGGCTCCACCGACAACTGCGCCCTCGGCACACTGTCCGTCGCCCCCAACGCCTTCACCCTGGCAAATCTTGGCCTGAACACGGTGACGCTGACCGTGAACGATGTCAACGGAAACAGTTCGACCTGCTCGGCCCAGGTGACGGTGGAAAACAACCAGTTGCCCAATGCCGTGTGCCGGAACATCACCCGCGACCTGAACAGCAGCGGGACGGTGGCCATCACGCCCGACGACGTGGACGACGGTAGCACGGCCCTGGGCGGCATCGCCAGCCGGAACGTATCGCCCAACACCCTGACCTGCGCCAACATCGGCGCGGCGACCGTGACCTTGACCATTGTGGGCAACAACAATCAACAGGCCTCCTGCAACGCCACCGTTACCGTGCGCGATGTGACTCCGCCTACAGCCGTTTGCCAAAACGCAACGGTGAACCTGAGCGGCAACAGCGCAAGCGTCACCGCCGCCCAAATCAATAACGGCTCCACCGATAACTGCGGCACCGTGAACCTCGTCGGCGTTTCGCCCAACAGTTTCACTTGCGCCGACATCGGAGCGAATACGGTGACAATGACGGTAAACGACGGCCACGGGAACCCTGCCACCTGCACCGCCATCGTGACGGTCAGCGACGCCACACTGCCCACTGCCGTTTGCCAAAATGCAACAGTGAACCTGAGCGGCAATAGCGCAAGCATCACCGCCGCCCAAATCAACAACGGTTCCACCGACAACTGCGGCACCGTGAACCTCGTCGGCGTTTCGCCTTCCAGTTTCACCTGCAGCGACATCGGCGCCAATACGGTGACATTGACGGTGAACGACGGCCATGGCAACTCCGCCACCTGCACCGCCATCGTGACGGTCAGTGACGCGACTCCGCTGACGGCGGTTTGCCAAAACGTGTCGGTGAATTTGAGCGGCAACAGCGCAAGCGTCACCGCCGCGCAGGTGAATAACGGCTCCACCGACAACTGCGGCACCGTGAACCT
>CAYMQY010000054.1:15748-21636 GCA_964392655.1 uncultured Saprospiraceae bacterium | reverse complement strand
GAAACCCTCAAACCCGAAACCTTCAAACCTTCATCGGTATGTCAACCAACTTGTTAATCACCGGAGGAGCCGGTTTCATTGGCTCCAATTTAGTGGAGAAATTCCTCCGCGACGACCGCATAGGACTGGTACGCGTGGTGGATGATCTGTCCAACGGCTACTTTGAAAATATCGAGGAGTTTCTCCCGAACCCGAAGTTTGAGTTCGTCAAGGGCGACATCTGCAACTACGACGTGTGTCGGCAGGTCATGCGGGGCATTCACAAAGTGACGCACCAGGCGGCTCTCGGCTCGGTGCCACGCTCCATCGAAAACCCCATGCGCACCAATGAAGTGAATGTAGGTGGCACCGTCAATATCCTGCATGCGGCCCATGAGGCGGGAGTGGACAGAGTCGTGCTGGCTTTTTCGTCGAGCACGTACGGCGACAGCGCCGAACTGCCCAAAGTGGAAGAGCGCATCGGCCGGCCTTTGTCGCCTTACGCCGTGAGCAAATATGCGGCGGAATTGTACGCCGAGGTATTTGCCAAAACTTACGGGCTACCGTTCGTTGGCCTGCGGTACTTCAATATTTTCGGTCCGCGCCAAAACCCGGACAACCCGTATGCCGCCGTCATCCCGATTTTTTGCAAAGCATTTATCGAAGACAGGGCGCCCAAAATCAACGGCGACGGCACCACCAGTCGCGATTTTACCTACGTGGAAAACGCCTTGCACGCCAACGATCTGGCTTTGTTTACCGAAGACCGGTCCGCGATCAACCAGGTGTACAACGTGGCTTGCGGCGAGCAGGCGGATCTGAACGACATGGTGGACATGCTGCGTCAGATCACTGGCAAAAACATCCAGCCAGAGTACGGCCCCGAGCGTCCCGGCGACGTGAAGCACTCCAAAGCCGACATTTCCAAAATCAAACGCTGCCTCGGATACACACCGCAAGTGCGCATGCTGGAAGGCATGAGGCGTGTGTACCAGTATTATCATCAGCAAATGGCAGAAAGCCACGCGTCATTGACCACCGGATAAAAGCCCACAACAAATCATGCGCGACTTTACACTTACCGCCTACCGGGACCTGCTCGATGCTTTCAAAGAAGCGGGCTACCCGTTTCAAACATTCACGGATTACCTGAAAAATCCGTTGGACAAGGTCATCATGCTGCGCCACGATGTGGACGACCGCAAGTTGCACAGCCTGGAGTTTGCCCGTATTCAGCACGAAAAAGGCATTGTGGGCAGTTACTACTTCCGTATGGTGCCGGAGAGTTATGACGAAGGCGTCATTCGGGCTATTTACGACATGGGCCATGAGGTCGGCTACCACTACGAGGACATGGATTTTGCCAAAGGCGACCCGCACAAGGCCATTCGGCTATTCGAGGAGCACCTGGCCAAACTGCGTGGCGTAGTGCCCGTTTCAACCATCTGCATGCACGGTAGTCCGCGCTCACCTTACGACAACAAGGACGTGTGGAAACACTACCGGTATCGGGACTACGACCTCATTGGGGAGCCGTACTTCGACATTGACTACCGCCGGGTATTCTACATGACCGATACCGGCAGGCGCTGGAATGGTAGTTCGGTGAGTGTGCGCGACAAAGTGGAAGACCACTTCGGACTGGTTTTCCGCACGACATTCGATATCATCGCAGCCATTCGGGAAAATCGTTTCCCGCAACGGGCCATGCTCAACTTTCATCCCCAACGCTGGACCGACAACCCGACCCTCTGGCTGTCTGACAAATACCAGCAACACGCAAAAAACTTCGTGAAATACTGGTTGATCCGGATGCGCAAGGCTGCGGCGACCGTGTGAGCCAACCAAACCGCAAATACCCGCGCGGGGGTATTGCGCCAATGAAATATAAAGACTGCCGACTGTTAAATAACTGGTTGGCATAATTTTGGAAAAACTTTCCCGGGCAAAATGAACCGCCCGCTCCCTCAACATCAGTTCATTCAAAAAATACAGAACTACAGCCTATACGACAACTCGAACATACGCATTACTTTCATTGCTGAATTCTTCGGCTTTGCTGAAGATTTGCCGATTCGGAAGATACAAACTTCGCTCCGCAACATTCGGCGCATAATACATCTGGCCCTTTCCGGCAGACGCAATCGCCCGTTTCCTCCCCCCACCTTTTAATCTCGGCGACACGCAGAACCGGCAAACAACAAGGGCATTCGTTTTCGCATATTTTTTTCAAATCATGTCATCACATGCTACCGAAGCATAGTGGGTGACGCGCTGCTTTCAACTATTTTGATTGCGCAGTCACATCGGAATCCCTGAAACCAATAATCCTCCCCCCTTCGCAATAGCGGCATTTTCGAAACAAACAACTTGCATCACCAAAAATGCATTGATCATGGCCATTGTCATTGACCAAAAAGACAATCTTGACGCGCTTTCACTTAGCCTGACGGGCAAAAAGTTGCCGTCCGAGGTTATGGAATTCCTGGAAAAAAACATTGCTCCGGAACTGCTGGAAGAAGCCGTTTTACTGGACACTGTGTTCGCCATCAACTCCAGCGTCGTCGGAGGGGACAGCGTCGGGTTCATCATGAATACCCACCGGCTGAACGACATCCGGTACATCAACAAGTTTCTGGAATCGGCCAACGAGCACTTGCCTGTCGGCGGTTGTCTGGTGGGTTGTGTGGAAATTTCCCTGCGTCGGAAAGAGCGTTTGCTTGCCAAATATCCGGCTCCGATGAATAAAATTTTCTACTCGTTCGACTTCCTCGTAAAACGCGTCTGGCCAAAATTGCCGTATCTACGCCGCAGTTATTTTGCCCTCACCAAGGGCCGCGGACGGGTGATTTCCGAGATGGAAACCTATGGCCGTTTGTACTCCTGTGGATTTCGTTTGCTGGATTCTTTTGAATTTGACGGTAAGCTGTACTTTGCAGCCGAAAAAGCAGGGGAGCCTGACTTCAACCAGGAAGCCACATATGGCCCGTTCATCAAATTGAGGCGTGTGGGAAAGACCGGGAAAATCGTCAAGGTGTACAAAATGCGCACCATGTCGCCCTACTCGGAATACGTGCAAGAGTTTATATATGAACGAAATGGAGCGGGCGGGATCGGTACGGGATCCAAATTCAACAATGATCCGCGTATCACCACATTGGGCAAGTTTATGCGGAAATACTGGATTGACGAACTCCCGATGTTGTACAACCTGATTCGGGGCGATTTGAAAATTTTCGGCGTAAGGCCGATCAGTAAACACTACTTCAGCCTTTATCCGGCCGATTTTCAGGAGTTTCGCAAAAATTTCAAGCCCGGTCTTGTTCCGCCGGTGTATGTGGAAATCCCGAAATCACTCGAAGATACCGTGGCAATTGAACGCAGATACCTGGAGGCCTATCAAAAAGCACCACTTCTGACCGACATTAAATACCTGACCAAAGCGCTCTACAACATTTTTATCAAGCGCGTGCGGAGTTGCTGAAAAACACATACATTTTTTTGATTCTACGAAACCTGTTTACCTTTAGCCCCTAATCTCGTTTTTTTTAATCTTTAATCCGGATTAGACATCTGATCTAATCATTTTTTGGGAATCTTCATGAAAAGCGAACACTCATGGTTAATTTTTTACTCTCTCAGAGACAGCAACCTGTCCAGGCAACTGAGTCTGCTCCTCAACTAATCAAACCCGCAATTGCTGCCCCCGGCTACAGCCGCTTCGGATGTTACGAAGAATTTTTGCAAACCTGCCTGGAGCAGGGGTATCAGTTCTGCTCGTTTCCGGAATTACGGGAACCCAAACACCAGATCGCCCTCCGGCACGACATTGACTTCGATACCAATTTTGCCTTGCAAGCGGCAACCATCGAACGGCAAATGGGCATCAAAGCCACCTACTTTTTCCTCCTGCGCTCCAGCCTGTACAACATCTTTTCTCCGCAGGATTACGAAAACGTACAATTGATCCGGGATATGGGGCACACCATCACGGTGCACTTTGATCCTTCGATTTACCCGGATTTTCACCGCGGCCTTCAGCAGGAAGTCGCTTTGTTCCGCGAAATTTTCAACGCTGAAGTCGGTATCGTCAGCTTGCACCGCCCCAACGCATTTTTCCAGGAATACGACGCCCCCATTTACGGGATCGAACATACCTATCAGTCGAAGTATTTCCGCGACGTCAAATACATTTCCGACTCTACCGGCGTATGGCGATTCGGGCATCCGTTCGACACGCCCGAGTTCAAGCAACAGCGGTCGCTGCATATCCTGATTCACCCCATCTGGTGGATGCTTGACGGTGAATCGAATGTGGAAAAACTCCGGCAATATTACAGCCAGCGTGTGGATGCGCTCAAAGCGGACTTTTCCAACAACTGCATCCCCTTTCGAAAGTTAAATGGCCACGTTTGACCGGATTGCGGTGTTCGGCTGCAAAGCGACCACCCTGTTTCTGTTGGACAACCTGAACATCCCGTACAGGATCAGCCACCTCATTACCATCGCTCCCGAAGCCGGTGCCAAACACGACGTGGCTGACTACCTCGATCTGAAGGCCGAAGCCGAAAAGCGCAGTATTGAGGTGTACCAGGCCCGTTATTATTCGCTGAAACATGCGGAGGATATCGCGTACATCAACAGCCTGAAATTGAACATCGCATTCGTGATGGGCTGGCAACGGTTGGTGCCCGCAGAGATTCTGTCCGGCCTGCACATCGGGGCATTCGGCATGCACGGAAGCGCCGCCAATTTGCCCCTTGGGCGCGGGCGCTCTCCCATGAACTGGTCCATCATCGAAGGCCGGCAGGCTTTTTACACCAACCTGTTTCGATACGATCCCGGGGTAGACTCCGGCGATGTGGTGGACACGTTCAAATTCCAGATTACCCCGCAGGATACTGCCGAAACCATGCATTTCAAAAACACACTGGCGATGAAGTTTCTCATCGAACGTAACATCGAGTCGCTGGTACACAACAAGTTTAAACTTTACCGTCAGGATACATCCATTACACCCACCTACTACCCCAAACGAACCCCGGAAGACAGCCTAATTGACTGGAATCAGGATGTAGCGGCGCTGGAACGGTTTATTCGGGCAGTGACCCGGCCGTTCAGCGGTGCCTTCACATTCGTCGGCGACCGGCTCGTACGTATCTGGTCGGCACAGGTGTTCGACGTCCAAGATTTCGGCTATGAAAAGAAGCCCACCGGCACCGTGGTTGCCGTTTTTGAACGCGGAAATTTTCTGGTGAAATGCTTTGGCGGGCTGCTATTGGTTACCGGCCACGAAGCAGATTTTACCATAGAAAAAGGCATGTCTTTCGACAATAATGGGTTGGCCGTCAAATACTTCCAGCGCAACCGACTCGGCTTTTTCGACCTCGAAGAAGAAGCGCACTAACCTACCGGTACCGCTCGGCCACCACCAGGTCTTTGCTGCCCGGCGTGTAGGTGTAAAAACCCTCGCCGCTTTTGGCGCCTAATTTGCCGGCCGTCACCATATTCACCAACAAGGGGCAGGGCGCGTATTTCGGATTACCAAATCCGTCCTGCAGCACGCGAAGGATGGCGAGACAAACATCCAGCCCGATAAAATCGGCCAACTGGAGCGGCCCCATCGGGTGCGCCATGCCGAGTTTCATCACGGTGTCAATTTCTTCCACACCGCTCACGCCTTCGTACAGGGTGTAGATTGCCTCGTTGATCATAGGCATGAGAATGCGGTTGGCCACAAAACCCGGGTAGTCATTCACTTCAACCGGGATTTTTCCAAGTCCGCGCGAAAGTCCCATGATCGCCTCCGTCACCTCATCGGAGGTGGCGTACCCGCGAATTACTTCCACGAGCTTCATCACCGGCACCGGGTTCATGAAGTGCATGCCGATCACTTTGTCCGGGCGCTT
>CAYMQY010000054.1:9069-15648 GCA_964392655.1 uncultured Saprospiraceae bacterium | reverse complement strand
TGTGTTGAGTTTAATCCTCGGAAACCCACGGCTGAAGCCGTGGGCGGAAAATCTTCCTTGCCACTAAGGCTGAAGCAGTGGGCGAAGAACCGCTCAACCCGTTAAACCCGCTCAACCCGTTCAACCTCAATTTCCAAATAATTTCCCCCAAAGCCCTCCGGTATTTTTGGCTTTGCGGGATTTTTCAAGAAATTCAATCGCAACTTCCTGATTGGGATCGCTCTGCAAGGCGCGCTCACAGTACTGGATGGCCTCGTCGAACTGGTCGTTTTCGAAGGCAATGACTCCGATGATGGCATACGCTTCAGCCATGTCCGGGTTTTGGGTGTACGCTTCTTTCAGGTATTTGATCGCCTCCACGGAGTCGCCCCGGAGTTTGTACACCAGGCCGAGGAAGTACCAGGCATACGCGTATGTTGGCGACTGGCGCACCGACTCCCGGAAATCTTTTTCCGCCGGATCGTACTCTTCCAGAAAATAGTACGCGATGCCGCGCACGGTTTGCATTTCCGGTTGGTTGGGATCAAGTTTGAGTGCATGATCAAGGAACTCGATGGCGTCGCGGTACTTGCCCAGATGGTACTCACAAAGGCCGTAACTGCCCCAGTACGACGCATTTTCCGGGTCGGCTTTGATGGCAATTTTCAAATCGGCCATGGAGCCTTCGTAGTCCTGCGTATGTACCCGGCATACGCCCCGAAGACCACAGGCAACTTCTTTCTGAAACTCATGCTGAATGCAGACATCCAGGTCCTGCACCGCCTGAGCATACTGGCTGAGGTGCATGGCCGCAAGCGCGCGGTTGAAGCGGGCGGTGAGCAACTCGGGATCGGCCACCAGCGCGGCGTTGAAATCTTTGTATGCCCGCTGGTAATCGGCCTGCTGATCCATACGGATGTTGCCGCGGTTGTTCAGGGCCACGGCAAGTTTGGGGTTGGTATGCACCGCTTCGGAGTACCAGTGGATGGCCTCTTCCCAAAGGCCGAGCGTTTCGTGCAACGCCGCCAGGTTTTGTTTGGCCTCCCACGACTGCGGGTGTTTTTCGAGGTAGGTCGTCAGGTCGGACATGGCGCCGGAGTAGTCGCCGTCCTGCATTTTTTGGTAGCCGGTTTGCAGCAAATCCTGTTCCTCGCCGGCAGCGGCGGAGGCTACCGGTTGGGGAGCGGCAGTATCTGTTACGGACAGGCCGGACGATGGGACGGCGGAATGCTGCCGGGTCTGCACTTTTTTGGTGGCCACGGTAATCAGCCTCAACGTGGAGAAACTGATGTTGCTGAATGCCAGGGAGTATTCCTTGTGGTCAATCAGGTTGAGGCGGCTCTGTTGCTGGCACATATTCATTTGCTGTTGCAGGGCAAACACCTCGTCCAGCAAGTCGGCATCTACTTCTTCAAGCATCTCGGCCAGTTCGACAAGCGCTTCCTCGGTTTCACTTTTCCGGATGCGGTCTTTGAGGTTTTGCAACGATTGGATCAGTTCCATTGCGGTGATTATTTGATTGCTTGATTCAAAAAAACTTACTCCTGCCGCCAGACAATCATGGCTGCCGGGGTAAGGCCGAGCGTCGGGTGCCATTCGCCACCCATGTTGAGTTCAAAACTGCCGCCAATACGCAATCCGGCACCGAAACCCGGGCGTGCCGGTTCCGTGCGCAGACCTGTGCGCAACACGACCGACGCGACCGGGCGGTATTCCACGCCGACTTTCATCTGGGCGGGGCGCTCAAGGTCTTTTTCAGTTTCCGCCAGCAGGATCAGGGTAGCGGACGCCCGCCAGGCCGCGCCAAGACGCAGCACGGCGGGCACCACGGCTCCGGCTATTTCCACCTGCACCGGGTTCTGGATTTGCGCGCCAAACCAGACGTCCGAAAACGGATTAGCCAGCACACTCAGATTGAACGTAACACCTGTCGCACTGCCGTATTCCTGCGCCGAAACGCGCAACACATCGGCACTGCCGCCAAGCAGTAGACCGGCGCTCAGCCGACGACCGTACGAAAACCGGAAACGCTGCTCCAGATACGATTCGATACCCGAATGGGCGATGTCCAGCCCGAATCCGTCGTTGGTTCCTGTGCGCAGGAAGCCCTGAATACGCGCCGTTTGCCAGCCGCCGATGCCGTAGGGAATGGCTGAGCCGACAAGCACACCTGCCCGGGTTCCGAAGCCGGAAACGGCGTCGTTGGCCAGGCCGAGTGCCGCGCCGGGGTATGCGACCGTACTACCTCCCAGCGAAAGCGCGGCGGCATGATCCATCGGACGCATAAAAACCTGCCCGTTCAACCAACAGGGGAATACCAACAAAATGAGCCGGATAGCGCTACGCATAGTGCCGACGAAGGTACGGCGCTCCTTCGTGGAGCATCAAACCTCGATGCCGTTTTGCTGCACAATTTTTTCATAAAACAGCCCGGCGTCGGTCATCGAGCGCTCCATCGTGGAAAAATCCACCCGAACCAGACCAAAGCGGTAGGTGGGGCCGAGGTGCCATTCAAAATTGTCCCAGGTGCTCCAGTGGATGTAGCCTCGTACATCCACCCCGTCCCGGATGGCGTCGTGGCATACGCCGAGGTAATCGCGCAGCGCCTGAATGCGCTGCCGGTTGTTGTCGGTGCAAATGCCGTTTTCCGTGATGATGATGGGCTTTTGATATTTTTTCCAGAACCGGCGAAGGACACGCCCCAGACCTTCGGGCCGATAGAGCCACATTTTGTCGTGCGGCAGCCCGCTTTTTTTTACGGCTTCCGGGCGGTGGATCATTTCCACGGGAAACGGATCGAAACGGACGTGGGCATAGTAACTGATTCCCCAGAAATCACACTTTCGAAATGGTCGGGCTGCCCGCACCATGAACCACCAACGGGCAAAGGCAGCAACGGGGATGCCGAAAATATTGGCCGCGTCGAAGTGCGCGGTGTTGAGGGAAATACCGACTTGTGCGCGTTTGAATTTTTCCCGGATCAGGATACGCGCGATGACATGTGCATTGCCCATGTTGTCCAGTACCCGGTTGGCCGTCAGGTACTTGCGACGTTGGTGGGGAGGGAAATTGCCGGCAAAAAAAGCGTTGTAGGCGTACACGTTCGGTTCGTTGAACGTATTCCAGTACGCGGCGTATTCTCCGAAATGCTTGATGCACTGCTGGGCGTAGTTCACAAACAAGTCAATGTTCGCCTCTTTCGTCCAGCCACCCTGTTTTTCGAACCAGTCGGGATGGCAAAAGTGGTGCAGCACCAGCATGAGCGACACCCCTTTTTTCTTCAGAAGTTCAAAAAAGGCGCAATACTCCACCACCACAGCCGGGTCGAATTTGGCCAACGGGGCTGGTTGCAACCTGGACCAGTCCACGCTGCAGCGGTACACCGAGCCAAAGCGCGCGATGAAATCGGCGTCTTCTTCCCGACGAAGTTCGTGGTCGGTGGTGCGCAAAAACCGGTGGCCGTCTTTCGCAATCAGATCGCGCCACGGGTGGTTGCCGGCGGTTTCGACCTGCGCCGCCGCCGTGGATGAACCCCAGAAAAAGTGTGATGGAAAAGCGATCATGGCCAATAAAAAAAGCCCCTCACCGCGAGCCTAACCGGAGGGGCAACCATGAGATTATAAATGGCGCATACGGTCTGAATAAACGGAGTGCACACGTTAGGTTGCACATTCACCAGGTTCGGATACAGCCAATTACGGGTCGTGGTAACGGATTAAAAGAAGTGCATACTTTAAAATCGGGAACAGCGGTTGGGTGAGAAACTGGACCGAAAAAAATGTGGATTAGGAAGAATATCCTGCGAAAGGACGGCACAAATATACGGCTGGCTTCCAAGGCGCCAACAATACGGGGAAAAATAATTCCTGAGCGGTGCTTAGGTATGGAGACTTGGCCCGTTTAGAGGGGGTTCACCACTAAGTGCACCAAGAGCACTAAGAAACACTAAGGTTTTTACTTGTTTTAGTGTTTCTTAGTGCTCTTGGTGCACTTAGTGGTGAACCCCTCTTAGTTAGCCGGCCTCAAGGGCAATCACAAATTCGACTCCCCGGCGCCGCTTCGGTTCCGCTCCTTGAAATCAATACGCACCGAAAAAATGTGGGAGTACAACACCTGGGAAACGTTGCCGATGTCGGTGAGTGCATAGTCCAATTGCACGCGGCCAAGCCGGAGGCCGACGCCAAAATTGGGCTGAAAGGTGAGCGACTCCTGATTGGGATCGAAATCTTCCTTCACGCGCTGGAAATTGCCTACGCCGAGGCGCAACTGGACGAAACCATCGTAGTCGGCCTCGATGCCGATGCGTGGGTCAATATTCACTGATTTGGTACTGACCAGCACATTGCGTTGGCCGTCGGTGCTGAACTCCAGGTCCACGGCGGGCAAGAGCGTGGTTTTTTGGCCCAGTTTCGCACGCCAGGCGGCCCCGAGTATGAATCTGGGGCGGGTTATTTCAGTGCCACCCGTGGGGATTTCGTTGTTTGTTTGTTCAAAAACCTCTTTCTCGCGCGCCGTCAGGTTGAACGACCAGGCATTGAACGTGGTGGTCAGGTCGCGCCCTTGCAGGCCGAACATCCAGTTACCCTTGCGGTACTGCACGCCGAGATCGGCCCCGAATCCCCAAGCCCCGCCGAATGAGCCGATGGTACGGCGGATAACTTTCACCGAGCCGCCGATGGAAAAAGCCGGGTTGCGCAGTTTTCGGGCATAACTGGCCATCAGCGCGTAGTCGGCGGCGGAGAACGACGACACATTGTCGTAGTTGACCGTCCCGTCCGGGTTCACCAAATTGATGGTGTACGGGATGTTGTCAATGCCGAGGCGGATGAGCGAAAACGCCAGAAAGGAATTTTGCTCGCGGTTGAGCGATTTGCCGAAACTGATGTAATCGTACTGGGAAACACCCACGAACCATTCGGCGTGCATAGCCGCTACCTGAAAAGGAGCTTCAATTTCCGACAGGCCTGCCGGATTCCAGTACGCCGCCGTGATGTCGCCGACAAGGGCCGTTTGGGCGTTTGCCATACCGTGCGCACGGGCGCCGACACCGATTGCCAGAAATTCGTTGCTGTATTTTTGAGCGTGCAGGGCAGCAGATGCGGCCAAAACGAGCAAAAGTGTGCAGAGGATTGCGGGTCTTTTCATATTGTCCAGAACTTTGGCCGGGTTTTCGCGAAGTGCCTGTTCGCCACCGCCGTGGCTACTGACGCCAATGCGCCGCGCGCGGTTGCCCTCTCCCTGCGGGGAAAATCAATCCAAATCATTCAACCCGTTATTTGATGTTCAAGAACCTTGTTTTTTTATTTTGTCTCGCAAATGTATCAATTCTTACCGCCCAGGATTCGCTCAACATGATCCGCCTTGCCCGCTGGGACGACGACTCCCTGCCCATTGCCTCACCCGGTAACCTGAACGTACAGTACAGCGGCTGCTGGGGCCTGGCTGTGAACGGCCATGAATACGCCATTCTCGGCGGCGCGCGGCATGTACTTATTTTCGACATCACGAACCCGACCCAGCCTCAACTCAAAGCCAAATATGAAGGCCAGACAAACACCGTGTGGCGCGAATTCAAGTCATACAAAAACCGGGTGTACGGCGTGTCGGACGCCACCAACGAAGGCCTGATGATCTTTGACTTTTCCAATGCACCCGACACGATTAAACGCACCTACTTCAGTAACCAGTTGTTCGGAAGCGCCCACACGATTACCCTCGATACCGTATCCGGAAGAATTTACCTGAACGGGCAAGGAAACAAGATCAGAATTCTGGATGTCAGTCAGGACCCGGACAAGCCCGTTTTGCTCGGTAGACCCTCGGTATCGGGTGGCTACATCCACGATTCATTTGTGAAGGGCGACACCCTGTACGCCTCATCCGGCTATGAGGGCTATTTCATCTACGACTGCACCAACCCGGATACTGCGGTTTTGATTACCAGCCTGCCGCCCGCCGGCGGATACCACCACAACAGTTGGCTCAGCAAAGACGGCAGATACGCCTACTGTACAGAGGAAATACCCACCGGACGCCCAATTCTTATCGTAGACCTGCAAGACATCGCCAACGCAAACATCGAGGTCGTTGGTTCTTTTCTGGATCAGGCGCTGCCGGTTGGAGACAAAAATGCCATTCCGCACAACGTGTACATCCGCGACAGCCTGCTGTTCGACTCGCAGTACGAGGACGGCCTGTTGGTGTACAATATCAGCAACCCAACCGCCCCGGCGCTGATGGCCTACTACGATACCCACCCGGAAAATACCGAGTACAACACCTACTACGGCTGCTGGGGCAACTACCCCTGGCTGCCCTCGGGCACCATCATTGCCGGCGATATGCAAAACGGCCTGCAACTGCTGAAAATGGTACAAACCACAAGTACCACCCCGCAAATACCCGCACCCTCCGTGCGGATTTTTCCCAATCCGGCGCGTGAGGTGCTCACGATTCAGCAAACCGGAAAGCAGAATATCCGGTCGGTCCGGATGCTGAACCTGACCGGTCAGGTGGTGACGGAACAAATCTGGCCATTGGGCGCCGCTGAACTCCGGTTGGAGATCGGGTATTTGCCGGCCGGCTTGTATTTCGTGGAGG
>CAYMQY010000054.1:0-8969 GCA_964392655.1 uncultured Saprospiraceae bacterium | reverse complement strand
GAACTGCAGGAACGTGTGCGCGCCCGCCTGCTGGAAGACGGCATGACCGAGGCTGCCAACGAGCTCGCCGGCGCGCTCATCGGCACCGTACACAGCATCGGCGTGCGGCTGCTTCAGCGCTTCGCATTCGAAGCCGGCGTGTCGCCCCTGGTGGAAATTATCGCCGACGGCGATACGCAGCGGCTGTTCAACGAGTCCCTCGCCCAGGTACTCACGGAGGAGCGCATCGAAGCCATGAACCTGCTGGCCGACCGCCTCGGCCTCACCAAAAAAACCGACGGCGATCCATACGACTGGCGGCGTGACATCCGCCAACTGACCGACGTGGCCCGCGCCAACAATTTCGGCAAAGACGTGCTCGAAATCAGCAAACAGCGCTCTCGCGAAGCGTTTGAACAACTGCTGCCGCCGGCTCAGTCCAGCTCCGAACAGCACTGGAACAACCGCCTTATCGCGCTCATTGACCAGACCGTAGCTGCACTCGACGCCAACGAAGCCGACGACACCAAAGTCACCCGCGAAGCCGCCGAAGACCTGCGCAACCTGCAAAACCAACTCAAATGGCGCGGCGAACTGTACTGGCACGAGTGGGTCAAAATCAGCAAGGTGAAAGTGGGCGCCAAAAGCCGCGACCTGTTCGAAGACCTGCAAACCTTCGCCCGCAGCCACGACGAACACCCGCGCTTTCGTGAAGACGTGGGCCGGTTCATCGAATTGGTGTTCGACATCGCCGCCGCCGCCCTCGGCGAGTACGAGCAGTACAAAAAAAAGCGCGGCCTGATTGACTACACCGACATGGAAACCTACGTCAGCCGTCTGCTGCGCATCGAATCCGTGCGCGAAACGCTGCGCCCCGAACTCGACCTGTTGCTGGTGGACGAATTTCAGGACACCTCGCCCATCCAACTCGATATTTTCCTGCAACTCAGCCGCCTGGCCCGCCATTCCATCTGGGTCGGCGACCCCAAGCAGAGCATCTACGGTTTCCGTGGCGCCGAGCCGGCACTCATGCAGGCCATCATTTCGGCCACCGGCGGCGTACGCCCCGAAAACGTACTCGGCATTTCCTGGCGCAGTCGCCCCGACATTGTGTATGCCGTGAACGCGATTTTCACCCGCGCATTTTCCGAAATGCCGGTCGAGCAGGTGGCGCTGGAGCCGGCGGAAATTGCCGTTAGTTGTTGGCCGTTGGTTGTTGGCCAGCCCAGTTCGCAGCCAACAGCCAACAGCCAACAGCAAGCAGCCAACAGCCTCATCCACTGGCATTTCCGCAACGAACTCGACCTGCGCAAAGTCCCCGGCAGCCCCTGGATGGAAAACTGTATTGCCGGGCAAATTCAGGTGCTGCTGGATCGGAAAACGCCGGTGTGGTCGAAAAAGCGAGATTCCACGCGGCCCGTCCAGCCCGGCGACATCGCCGTGCTGTGCCGCTCCAACCGCGGCTGCGAACTTATGGCCGAAGCCCTGCACCGCGCCGGACTGAAAGCCGCCATCGCCCGCGCCGGGCTGCTCGAAACCCTGGAGGGCAAACTCGTGCTGGCTTGTCTGAAATACCTGCTCATCCCGTCCGACGCGCTCAGTATCGCCGAAATACTGGCGCTAACCGGCGCCAAAACCCTCGACGAAATCGTCGGCGACCGACTGGATTACCTGCACCGCCAGCAACAGGGCGAAGACCCGGGCCGCTGGGCGATGGAACAGCAGGTGATTCGGCAACTTTTTGACCTGCGCCCGCGCACCGCCGACCTGAGCGCCTCCGAAATCCTGAACTTCGTGCTTGATGAACTGGACTTGCGCCGCGTGGCCGTCCGGTTCGGCAATGCCGCCCAGCGCCTTGACAACCTCGATCGCCTGCGCCGCTATGCGCTCGACTACGAGTCGGCTTGCCAACGCCTGCACGCGGCGGCCTCGCTCGGCGGCTTCCTGCTCTGGCTCAACGAACTGGGCCGCTCCGGACAAGACTATCAGGGCAGCGGCGAAAGCCCCGACGCGGTGAACGTGCTCACCTACCACCGGAGCAAGGGGCTGGAGTACCCGGTTTGCATCTGCCACAACCTCAACCAGCCCGCCAAAGAAAACGTGTGGGGCATCAACCTCGTGTCGGAGCGCGAAGAGCCGGATTTGGAAAATATTCTCGGGCACCGTTGGCTTCGGTTTTGGGTCAATCCCTACGCCGACCAGATTCGCGGCACCCGTTTGGACGAAACCCTGCGCCAAAGCGAGGTGTGGACGCAGGCATCCCGGCAGGCACTCGCGGAAGAGGCCCGGCTGCTGTACGTGGGCCTCACCCGTGCCCGCGATTACCTCGTGTTGCCGACCAATACCAAGGGTACTCCCTGGCTTAATCGCGTGTTCCACCACGGCAACGAAAGTATCCCGACGCTTGATCCCGACAGTTCGGAAACGCCGTTTATCTGGAACGGAAACGTGGTTTTTTGCGAAAACGAACCGCTCTACAAACCGAAAGATTTTGCCGAAGCGCAACACCGCGAAGCCACCGTACCGTATCACGAGCCGCGAAAAGGTTCGGCAACCGACATGCGTCTGCCTCGGCGGATTGACCCGACGACCGAATGGCCCTCCGGCTTTCAGTTTTCCCTCTCGGAGCCGATACAGTTTGCCGATATGCTGGAGTTCAAGGGCGATTTTGTGCCGGACATCGGGAAGGCTGCCAAGGCCATCCTCGTGGCCGACTCTCCAGCCCTTCCCCGGGAAAAACGCCTCGCACTGGCAGCATTGCAACTGCAAAACCGCGGCCTCGAAGGCGTGGTAAACCCCGAGCAGGCCCTTCGGCAGGCGGAGGCGTTCCGACAATTTGTGGAGGCGCAGTTTTCTCCGAAACAGTGGCTGCCGAAATTTCCCGTGGAAGCGACGATCAACGGGCGCCTGCTGAGCGCTGATGTGGATTTGTTGCTGGAAAACGAGCATGCAGTCGTGGTTTTTTTGTTTGCAAAATTTGCCGAAGGCATGAAAAAATGGAAAGATCAGGCCAAAGCCGTGGCCCCGCTTGCCGGCTGGCTAAACGGCGTACTGCCGGCAGTTTTTCCCGGAAAAACCGTGACATACCGGGCGGTTTTTCCGGTGGAAGGGCATCTCGTTCAGATCATCATCTAATAGCAATACCATGAAAAAAACACATTTCACTGCACTATTCGTGCTTGCTTGCTTCGGCACGGCTATTTGTCAAAAGGAAGAAACCCTGGCGAGCAGCAGCCGCGTCAAAGGCGGATTCGGCAGCCCGTTTTTTACCTTCAGCCAGGCATCGGAGGAAAATGGCGTCGGAGCCGGCATCGGCGGGGCTTTTATTGTGAATGACTTTTTTATCGGGGCTGCCACTCAGGGGGAGTCCTTTGGGCTAAGGCGTTACCAAGGCCGAGACTACAATTTGGCCCTCACATACGGAGGGTTCTGGCTTGGGTATGCGTATCCCTCGCACAAACTTGTACACTTGTTTACCTCCATGAAAGTAGGGTGGGGCGATGCAGCATTGATACAATCCAAACACGAACCGTTTGATCCCAATACGATTCGGGACAACGTGTTTGTCCTATCTCCCGAAATTGGAGCCGAGGTCAATCTGCTGCACTGGTTTCGGCTGTGTCTTACGGTGGGATACCGTTCAGTAAACGGCGTAAACACTTTGCCTACGGTGAACAGGAGCGATTTCAACAGCGCTACCTTCGGGATCACCATGCGGTTTGGGGGGTTCGGCTATAGCAAGTAGGTTTAAACCGTGCCGTACAGTTTGGCAAACACGCCAAATATGACGCTACCGATCAGCAGTCCGAGGGCGAGTGGCCGGTCGTCGCTGGTTTTAAGCATAAATGCACCGGCGAGCAAGCCGCCGCCGACTAAAAAGTAGTACGGGATAACAAACTGAAGCCCCAAAAAGGCCACAAAAACCGCAGCAACGCGCAGCAAAACGGGCAGGAATAATTTCATGGTGATCGTTTTTTCGGGGCGAAGATAGACGTTCCATCGTATCGCTGATCACCCATCACTCACTTGTACATCCGCTCCATTTTTTTGTATGACCAGCGTACCCCGCGTTCGGCCAGAGAGGGGCTGACGGCATTGAGCACGTACAGGATTTTTCCCAACGGCGACAGTATGACGCGTTTGCCGCGTCGGGCCGCCAGCCGAACGACGGCATTGGCCACCTGTTCTTGTGTTTGCTGCATCCAGCCGGATCGTTCCGCTACGGGAACAAGTTTGCCCTCCGCATCGAACACCCGCTTTTCGGGGTCGTTTTGAGTGAAACCGACGTAGGCAATGCCGACATGCACCCCCTCGTCGTGCAGTTCAAGTCGCAGGCTTTGAGCCAGCGCCGTGAGCGCCATTTTTCCTGCCGAATCTGCCGAACCGGTGGGCAAACCGATCATGCCGGACAAGGAACCGATAAAAATCACGCTGCCGCCGGTTTCGCGCAGCGCCGGAATGGCCGCATGGGCTGTGAACGCCGGCGAGAGGATGTTGGAGTCCAGCACCTGCCGGAACACCACGGGGTCCATCTGTGCAAACTCGGCCCGCATGCTCAAACTTGCATTGGCTACCAGTGTATCCAGCCGCCCGAACTGATCCAGCGTTTCCTGCACGAGGCGGCGGCACTGCTCGTAATCCTGCACATCGGCCACGCAGTAGCGGGCGTCGAAACCCTGCTCCCGAAGTTCGGCGCAGGTGCGTTCGAGTTTTTCGGCGTTGCGGCCGTTCAGCATAACCGAGGCGCCGGCTCGGCAAAATGCCAGCGCTGTGGCTTTTCCGATGCCCGAGCCGGAGCCGGTGATGAGGGCGGTTTTGTTGGCGAAAGTCATGGAGTTCATGTCTCGTAATTTTTTTTGATCGGGCTAATGCTGCATCCGCTCAGTCCTGGAATAAATTCGCAATTTGCCCAAACCCCAGTACCTGAATCGTTTCCGACAACGGGTAGCCTTCTTCGACAGGGCAGAGCAGGAAATGGCGTTTCGTACCGAGGTCGGCAGCAGCAATGTGAAAGCCTTTGGACGGCTTGGGCGTTGTGGTGTATTTCACCTCAACCAGTATTTCGGGCTGCCCTGCGCGAGCGATGACCAGATCGGCTTCCGTACCGTCGTGGGTGCGGTAAAAATACAATTCCGCCCAGTCTGGAAGCACGGCGGCTATCTGTTCAATTACATAGTTTTCCCAGGAGGCGCCGAGTGCCGGATGCCCGCTAAGATCAAAAAAAGAACCAATGCCGAGCAATTGGTGCAGGATGCCGGTATCGCGCAAGTAAATTTTCGGAGTCTTGACCAGCCGCTTTTTGAGGTTTGCGGAAAAGGGCGGAAGCCGGCGGACGAGGTATGCCGATTCCATAAAATCCAGATAGCGCCGAACAGTAGCCCCGTGTATGCCAAGAGAACCGGATAGGGTCTCCATATTCAATAAATTGCCGGACAAATGAGCCAGCATGCGCCACAACTTGCCGATAAGTACAGGATCGGCAGAAAGCCCCAGAAGCGGCAAATCCCGCTCCAGATATGTCCGGATAAAATTCTGTCGCCAAATCCGCGATAACTCATCATCGGGCGCCAGAAGCGACTCGGGAAAGCCGCCTCGAAACCAGTGCGTCCGGAAATCATGTCCATGCCTAACTTCCTCGAAAGAGAGCGGCAGCAGTTCGTAATACGAAATCCGGCCTGCAAGCGACTCCGAACTATCTCGTATCAAGTCCGGAGATGCCGAGCCTAAGAGAATGAACCGTCCGGCCTGCCGTTTTCGATCAATAATACCCCGGAGCACAGGAAACAAATCCGGCATTTTTTGTACTTCGTCCAGGATGACCGTTTGATCGGCCAGGGGATCGAGGAACAAAGATGGATTCTGGAGTTTCACCCGATCATCCGGGTTTTCAAGGTCCAGGTACAGGGAGTTTTTCGGCAATTGCGTCCGGATAGCCTGCACGAGCGAGGTTTTGCCTACCTGCCGGGGGCCAACTACCGCCACCGCCGGGAAGTAAGAAGCCAGTTTCAGGATGCGCTGTTCTGCAATTCTTGGAATGTAATTGTTCATCAACCCCGATATTCTTGTTTTGCATGCAAGAATATCGGGGTAAAATTAACATCCTTGTTTCCAATAACGAAGGTCTGGGGAGGTGTTTTTTTCCCGCCATCACAAATACCCTTTCGCTTGCAGTCGGAACAATTCCGCGTACTTCCCGCCTTTGGCCAGGAGTTCCTCGTGGCTGCCAAGTTCGAGCAATTGGCCGTTTTCGAGAAAAAGTATGCGGTCGGCCATACGCACGGTGCTGAACCGGTGGCTGATGAGCACGGCGGCTTTGCCTTGCATCAGTTCGGCGAAGCGGAGAAATACTTCGTGTTCGGCGCGGGCATCGAGCGCGGCGGTCGGCTCGTCGAGGATGACCAACTGGGCTTCGCGCATGTACGCCCGGGCGAGGGCGACTTTTTGCCATTGACCGCCCGACAAATCCACGCCCCCGGTGAAGCGTTTGCCGAGCATCTGGTCGTACTTTTTGGGCAAATGCTCCACGACCGCGTCGGCCAGACTCTTTTCCGCAGCGTCTTCGATACGGGGCCGGTTTTGGCGTTCGGGGATGTTGCCGATGGCAATATTTTCGGCAGCAGTGAACATGAAGCGCACATAGTCCTGAAAAATGATGCCGATTTCGCGACGCAGGTCGTCGGGGTCGTATTCCCGCAGGTCCACGCCGTCGAGCAGAATACGGCCCTCGGTGGGTTCGTACAGGTTGGCGAGCAGTTTGACCACGGTGGTTTTGCCGGCGCCGTTTTCGCCCACGAGCGCCAGTTTTTGTCCGGGAGGCAAGTCGAAATTCAAGTGGCGCAAGGCCCATTTTTCACTTTCGGGGTACTGGAACCCCACGTTTTCGAACCGAAACCCCTCACGGATCGGGCGCGGCACCTTGTGCGTGCCGGTATGCGACTGCGAGAGCGGTTTCAGTTCCAGAAACTCGAACAGGTCTTGCAGGTACAACGCCATTTCGGCTATACGTGAAAACCTGCTGACGATCCCCTGGAGCAGCCCCTGCAAGCGGCTGAATGCACCCGCTAAAAACGTGAGTGTGCCGATCGAGATGATGCCGAGCACGGTTTGCCCGACGATGAACACGTAAGCCGCGTAGTACGAAGCCGTGCCGAGGGCCGAAAAAAGGCCGCCCCACGCCGCCCGGCGCAGGGCTAATGCGCGGTTGGCTTTGTAGTATTTGTCGGAAATGACCTTGAAGCGGTCGGCGATGAAGCCTTCCAGCCCGAAAATTTTGATCTCCTTGGCCGTTTCGTTGCTGGCGCCGATGTAGCGCAGGTAATCCAGTTCGCGGCGTTCGGGCGTCCAGGAGCGCGTGAGGGAGTAGGAATCGCGGTTGAATTTGGTTTCGCCGATAAACGAGGGAATTACTGCCACGCATAAAATCAGCATGAGCCAGGGATTGAAGGCCGCAAGGCCGGCGGCGAGAAAAATCACCGTGATGAGGTCTTGCGCTTGCGACAGCACCATACTCATCAGGGCGGTGCGGCCGGCGGTTTGGGTGCGGGCGCGTTCGAGTTTGTCGTAAAACGTCGCATCCTCGAACTGGTACAGGTCAAGCGTGGCGGCGTGCCGGATGATGCGTACGGAAGAGTCGTTGTTCACCAAATCGCCGAGCAGGCTGTCGGTCAGGGTAATGGCACGGCTGAGCAGGCTGTTGGCTACGGCAAGGCCGAATTCCAGTCCGACCCAGTACCACACGGGGTGCGAAATATGCTTGATCCCCTCGGCAAATTTCGGCTCCGAAACGGCCTGCACCACGATGTCAATGATTTCCTTGCCTACGTAGAGCATTGCCAGAGGGACAGCCGCCTGTACCACCCGCAAGGCCACGTTCCAGAGTGTAAGGCCGGGCGATACCGCCCAGATCATGCGGAAAAAGCGCGGTACGTTGCGCAGCGAAGCGAACTGATCGGAAAAAAGGATTTTGTTTTTCGCCTGAGCCATGATGTTGCTTTACCTTCGGGGCTTCGGGTGTAAACTGATTTGCCCTGTAAAAGTTTCGCGGCCGCTTGCGAGGGGAAGGGTCACAGAGGCTCACAGAGTTTTAGAGGACACAGAGAAAAATTAAAAACTCTGTGTCCTCTAAAACTCTGTGAGCCTCTGTGAAACTTTTTAAGCCACGCCCGGCCCACGCAAATTTCATTAATTTCAAACGCTTGCACGCCAGATCGCTGCCGGTTTTTCGGGACATTGCTTTCAATCCCAACCCCATCGAAGAGTACCTCCCGATGGAGCCGTTGCACCCTATGGTGTTCGACCGTTTTTGTGAAGACGGCTGGTGCTACTGGTCGGACATTATTTTCCGACGCAACCTCTGGGAGTGGCGTGGCGAACCTTGCCGGGTGATCTTGCTGCGCATTCGTCTCGACGGATTCCAGTTGAGTAAAAGCCAGCGCAAATGCCTGCGCCGCAATGCCGACCTTCGGGTGCTGCGGCGCCCGCTGAACATCCTGAAACGGCACGAGGAATTGTTCGAGTTGCATGCCCGGCGGTTTCACTACAATCGCCCGGTTTCGATTTACGGGTTTTTCAGCAACTGGAGCCACGTCATGCCGAGCACCGGTGTGGAGTTCGACGTGTTCGAGGGCAACCGACACTTAGCCAGCAGTTTTTTTCACGTCGGCCACCGAAGCATGGCCGGCAACTACTGCATTCACGACCCGGAAGAAGCCTGGCGCAGTCTCGGTACCTACACCATGCTGCTGGAAATCGAGTACGCCCGCTACCTCGGCAAGGAATTTTATTACCCCGGATTTGTGTACGACTTGCCCAGCGAATTCGACTACAAACTGAATTTCCACAACCTCGAATACTTCGACTGGTGGGGCAACTGGTACCCCCTGGAACGCTTGCCGGTACGCGACTGGAGGGCCTTTCATTGAATGATGAGTTATGAATGATGAATGATGAATCCCCGAGTGCGCTTATCATTCATCATTCATCATTCATCA
>CAYMQY010000053.1:0-21785 GCA_964392655.1 uncultured Saprospiraceae bacterium | reverse complement strand
CACCCTGACCCGTCACGCTCACGTTGCCGCCAGATGAAGTAATCGTTGTGCTTGCGTCCTTTAAATATACGCCATAATTGTTCCCGCCGCTCGTCGCCCCTCCGGTGCCCTGCACCGTTACAGTGCCGGTGCTTCCCGCGGAGATCGCCCCCGCCAGTTCGACGATAACGCCGTGGTTGTTGTTGAAACCGGCTGCACCGCCGCCCTGGCCGGTCACGCTGACGTTGCCACCGGAGGACGTGATGCGGGAATTTGTTCCATTGATATTTACTCCGTAGGAAGTGCCGCCCGTTGCGCCGCCCGTGCCGTTTACGGTTACGAGTCCGTTTGAGCCGGCGGATATGCTGCCGGCTCCAAAAACATACACCCCGAGGTTATTGGAAGAAGTGCCTGAGCCGCCGCCCGTTCCGGTCACGCTCACATTGCCGCCGGAGGAGGTGATCGTTGCGTTGGTGCCGGCGAACACGCCGACGTTGAAATTGCCGCCCGAAGCGCCGCCCGTCCCGTTGATGGTTACGGTGCCGTTTGAACCGGCCGTAATGGTGCCGGATACGTCCAAAAATACGCCAAGGTTGTTTCCGGAGGAGGCGCCCGAGCCGCCGCCTTGCCCGGTGACGCTCACATGGCCACCGGAAGAGGTGATTTTGGAGTTGGCCTTTTCCACAAAAACGCCATAGTTGAAATTGCCGCCGGCGGTGCCCCCTGTTCCCATGACGGTCACCGTGTTGCTTGCGCCGTCTGCGGTGATCTGCGCGGCATTGTCTACATAAACGCCGTGGTTGTACGTCGAACCGCTGCCGCTTCCTTTGCCCTGACCGGTGACGCTCACATTGCCGCCGGCTGAGGTGATTTTGGAGTTGGCATCGGCTACATAAACACCCACGTTGTCTTTGCCGGTAGTGGTGCCCCCTGTTCCCATGACGGTCACGCCCCCCGTGCCGCTTGCCGAAATGGACGATGCCAGGGCTACAGCCACGCCATAATTTTTGTCGCTTATGGAGCCGGTACCGCCGCCTGTACCCGTGACCGTTGTGTTACCATTGGTTGACATTATTTTCGAGCCTGAGTTGACCAATACGCCATGGTTGAAACTTCCGGTTGTACTGGTTCCACCAAAACCTGTCACGGTCAAACTGCCGCTCCCTCCGACTGAAATCGTTGCGGAGGTTTGAAGCGCTACCCCGATATCCGCCAAAGAGCCGCTCACGGCGCCCCCGGTTCCGGTCACGTTTACATTGCCTCCCACAGAAGTGATCTTGGCATTGGCGCCGCCCAGATTTACGCCGACGTTGAAAGCGCCTCCGGTGCCCCCTTTTCCTTTGATGGTGATATTGCCCATGCCGCTTGCTTGCAGCAGGCCGTTGTTCAAGTCTACCCCTGAGAAGCCGCCCGTGGAAGCGGACGCTTGCTGGTTGGCTTCCACGGTCATGTCGCCATTTACGGTGACGAGGCTGGCACCGTTACCTACCTTGACGGTTTTACTGGCTTTAATGACAGCCGTGCCGGTGCCTGAAAGCAGGATATTGGCGTTTGCATTGATCTCAACGATGTCTGTGCCCACAGGCGCGTCGTCGTTTTGCAAATCCAAGTCGAGGTTGGCGTTTGCAGTGAAGGTGATGTCATCAAAAAAGGTGACTTTATCATCGCCCGTGCCGCCGTTGACGGTGACGCTCGGCAGTGTATTGGCGGTGAACAAACCAAAATTGACGTTGTCGTTGCCGCCTTTTGTGTTGATGGTGATGGACGTAATTCCCGCAAGGGGTATTACCACGGGCATGTCGGTTACTGCGCCTCCATTCAGGGAGTAGGTGCGAGGGGTTACGGTCACGTTGAACTCCACGCTCGTGCCATTTTCCAGGACAAGGAGTATGTCGGAGTTGTTGGAATTGTCTGTAATGACGAGGGCGCCGCCGCCGGTGGTGATGCTGTAATTCTGACCCCAAGCCGCCAAAGGGCCTAACAACAGCCCCCCGCACAACAGCAAGGCACCGAGCCGGCAAGTGAATACAATCTGCCAAACAGGCTGAAAATTGGGGAATAGCACGTTGGATACCAACGTATTGGATGTATGCTTTTTCATGAGACGACGTATTAAAAATTAGAAAACGGACGGGGCATTTTGATGCCCTGCAAATTTCGAGACAAATGTATGTTCAGCCCGCCGTTTATTTATTGTTACCCCCAAAAAAAGCGATGGCCTTGCGGCAGGTTTCCGACGATCGAAAGTCGTCGGGGCGTGCCGCAAGGTCATCGCACCAAAACGTACATTTCCGCCTACGGCAACCGCTGCAACACGGCCCTCCGGCTCACACTTCCCGTTTCCGTTTGTAAACGTACCAGATACACCCCGGAACTCAGCCACGAACCGGTATCCGACCGTCCGTTCCAGACCAGGGTGTTCGTGCCCGCCACGGCGGAGAGCGGCCGGCGCACCACCTCGCGGCCCTGCGCATCCGAAATGGTCAGTGTCACCTCTTCGGCCTGCGGCAAAACGAACCGCAGGGTGGTTTCGGTGGCAAACGGGTTGGGCTGCACATCGAACGCCGTTGTGCCGCCGAAGTCCTCTTCGGCGCCGGTGCTCAGCAGGTCAAACGGCACCGGAGTTTCGATGCTGCCCTGATGCTGGTTGGGCGAGAAGTACAGCGTTTGCGCCAATTCCTGCACCGTGCCGGCGGCATCGTCGTACAACTTGAAACGCAACTGTTCGCCCGGCGAATTGGCGTAAGTCGTCAGAAAAAACAGGTGCGCGTCGAGCGGTTCGATGTAGATGGCCTGCGCCGAGCCGCGTACCTCGCCGCCGACAAAAGCGCCGAGTTCCATGTCGCTCGTGGTGGCGTTGGCGCCACCGGCGCGGAACATGCCGATGAGCGTATTGCTATGTTCGAATTGTGCGGGGGCTAAAGCCCAGTGAGGAGCGATGAGCGATGAGTGATGAGTATCCGTTTCTCCACCGCGACTTGCTACAACTCCATCCGCAAACGGGCTGGGCGGCGGCGGATACGTCAGCGTCCCCGTGCCGGTCAGTTTGAGTTGGTAGCCGTTTGGCGGCGACATGTATTTCAGGTTGCCGACCCAGCGGTAAATCGTGTCGGGCGGAATCACCACTTTCGTGTACTGCGCAAACGCCGTCTGACTCTTGATCAGGTCGCCGGGCTGGGCGCTCACCGTGGAAAGTGCGGCATCTATCGGTAGCGAGTAGTTGGGTACGTAACCGATCCAGTTCCAGCCGTTGCTGAGCGGGATGGGCGTGGTAGCCGGGTCTATCGGTGTGCCGAACATCCGAAGCGTGTCGGGGGTGTCGGCGCGATAGATGTACATCGAAGTATTGTTCAGGCTCGACAAGGCCCCGACCCAGGTGCCGGCATTGTACACCGAGAACGGCCCCTGACTGCGAATCAGGTCGTTTTCCGGGTGGTGGAGCGTGGCCAACGCTGCGTTCAGGCCGTTGTCGGGGAACGCCAGGTTGAACGACAGCCAGTTCCAGCCATTGCCGATGGGCACCTCGCGAAGCAACTGGCCGGCGGTATGGATCACCTGCGGGTTGTTGGTGGTGCCGATGATGTTGTCGGGCTGGAAACTGAAATTTTCCAGCACATACCCGTAGCGCCGGCACTCGGATGCATCCCACACTTCGAGGCGGATCGGATCGAGCATGTCGTCGGGGCCGCCGTAAATGGTCAGGAACGCCAGGAAGGTATCGAGGATCGGAATGTACTGGACGTTGGCGCGTCCGCGCAGTTCGTCGTTGATGTACGCCGCCACGATGTCTTCCGGATCGGAGGAGAGTTCGCCCTCGATGTTGACCCGCAGGGCCATGCTCATCGTGTTTTCAAACTGCGTTGCATTGACCAGCCCAAACGGCGGGCGGCATACCACCCGTACGCCGATGGGCAAGTGCTCGTCGCCGCCCATGAAGAAGGGGTTTTGGCCCGTTTCCGTGTGCAGCGTGATGCTGTCGGCCCAGTTTCCGAAAGCCAGGGTGGAATCAATGTCGAAACTGATCTGGCGGATTTCATTGGCAGCCAGCGTACCCTGGTTGGGCACGATGTGTACCCAGTCGGGCGCACCGAGAATGGTGAACGGTACCGGGTATCCGCCCCGGTTGTGGATGGCGGCAAAACCCGTTTTCGGTTCGCCCTCGTACTTGGTGACGCCGAGGCTGTCGGTCAGCCAGGCCAGTTCGTTTCGATCCACGTAAAATTCCCAGACGCCGTTGTTGAACGTGGTGCCGTTGAATTCGTTGCCCACGAGGTCTTCGATGCCCTTCAGTTCGGCTCTGAGGATTTTGTTTTCGTAAAATTTGTTGTCGAATGTCGGGTCAATCACGATTTTATTCTCGAAACAGGTAATCGAAATGTCAATCGGCTGGTTGGTAGCCGCATCGAACAGTTTGACGTTGTCCACGGGATTCAGTTTGTCGCAATTGATGTGCTGGTTGAAGGTGAACGAAATCTCGTCGCCGACGTGGTACACCCCGTCCGAGGGTTGCGGTACGCCCACAATGCTCGGCGGCTCGCGATCAATCCGGCCTTTGATGATATCCGAGAAGCCGGGTTTGTCGGAGGCGTCGCCGGTGCATACGGCCCAGGCGTGGATTTCGTAGGCGCCGTCGCCGATGCCGGCGGTTTCCCAGAAAAACTGGGTAAAATCCGGCCCGAGGGTATTCGCCTGCTGTGCCGGTGTCAGGGAGGAAAAGCCCGACCAGTTCGGGTTGTAGCGCTCGAACACGCCGCCCGGGCTGGGGATATTGATCCAGGCGCCGTCGCCGTCGGAACGGCGGTATTGCACGCGCACCAACTGGAAGTCGGTGGAGTTCAGGTCGTAACCCGACACCGTGATGCGGCGCAGGGTTCCGGGCTGGATGGGGTCGTTGTTCAACACCACCCAGTTTTGTTCGGGCACGCTGACGGCCACCTCGCTGCAGGGGCGGATGAAGTCCACACCGAAGTAAATGGACGACGTAAACTTGGTTGCGCTTTCCTCGGGCACCACGGTAGTCAGGTCGCGTTCGTATTCGCATTGCGACACGAGGGCGATCTGCAAACTGTCGTATTCGTACTCGATCGGTCCCCGTTCGATGGTGACCGTGGCCGGTACCGAAGCGCCGTAGGGGATCAGGTACGGCACGATGTTGTTGTTCATCGGCTGGCCGTTGATCCGGATGACGGCGCCGTCGGGGTTGCTGTTGGCGATGGCCGTCAGGCCGTAGGTCAGGTCTTCGTTGGTGGCGCTCAGGTTGCCAAGGTTCACCTTGAACACCGCCGGCTCATGGGCGGGTACGTTTATCGCGGTGAACTGCGAACCCGGCGCGAGCGTCAGGTTAGGCTCCTCGCGGTTTGCCGTGCCGTCTTCCCAGGGGCAGGAGGTCTGGCCGGCCTTCAGGTTGAACACCGGTGTCATGTACACAGAATCCAGTCCCACGTCCACGGAAAATGCGTCGCCGGAGTCGTCGTCGTACAGGACGTAGCCGACCGTCATGGAGCTGCCGGAGTCGTTGCCGGTGGTGTAGCCGGTGCTGCGGGTTTGGGAAAAAGCGAGGTTGCCCGAAATCCCGAACTTGTTGAACTCGTAGCCGAAATGCAGTGCCTCGGTCACGGCGTAGGTGGTGTCGCTCAGGTCCACGGAGGAATTCGAGGCATCGTAGGTTTCGGCAAATTCGTAGGAGGCGCCGGCATCGAAGGAGATATTGCGCACGAATGTCGCCGAGTCTTTCAACTCTGCGTTGCGGTCTATTATGTCCTGCCAAAGCGCCTTGGACTGGATGAATTGCTGAATCTGATCGGGCGTGGCATTCCCGGGGTTGGCTATGAGTTCGTCGAGATACCGCATCGTGTTGTTTATGATGTGGTATTCGGAATACAGGAAAATGGTGGCAAACGTGTCGCCTTCAATATTCAGCACCGTGCTCACATCTGCCGCGCAAGCATTTTCATCAAAGGCGACCATATCGGCGAATCCGAAGATCAGGTTAAACGCCTCGCCGATGTACACGTCGCCGCCGGCGCCGCCGCCCACCACCTGGTCGTCGTCGCTGGTGGTAATGCGCTCGGTATTGGTCAGGCAAGTCTGGAACGTGTTGTCGCTCGTCTTTTTGAACGTAGTTGTGAATTGCTGGTTTTCATCCAGAATGACGCCCGTGTTGTTGATGATCCCCACCAACGGTGTGCCGTTGATGATCTCGACATTGCCACCGAGGTGTACCTCAAAGCCGCCGCCGAAGCCGTCTTCTTCGAGCGACGAAACCGTGTAACTCTTGCACATCGTCGTGCCTTTCTCCAAATAGGAGTGGCTGCCGTCGCCCGGCGGATCGCGCAGGATCACATTGGGCATTTGCGGCATCAGGGTGGTGAACGTATTTTCTTTCGACCGCAGACCCGTCACCACTACCTGCACCACGAGGCTTCCCGACCTGCCGGCCAGCGAAGTGCCGATGATTTGCATGGTTTTCAGGAACGGCGGTGTGGGGTTCGGATCACCGGCCCGGAACTTGTAGGTCAACAGCGCATTGGACATGGCGGTGTCCAAAGTCATATCCGAAATTCCGTTGATGATGCGGAAATTGGCCGTATCCAGCGGGCAAATACCGTCGTCAATGACGGCATTCATATTGTCCAGAATTTGCTCATATTGTTCAATCAGCGAAACCGTCAGGGTAACCGGATCGCCTTTGTCCAACACCACGATGGGCGGGTTGCAACCCGGGAACGGATCGAGGCCGCTGTTGATGAGCACCTGTGGCGGCGCGAAATAGGTGAAGTCAATGATGGTGTCGTTTTTCGTCAGGTCTACCGTGCTGCCGCCCTGTACCTGAAAGGCCGACTTGACATCCGGGTCGGAGTGCTCCACCACGGCTACGGTCATATTTTCCAGCGGCGGCAGTTCCAAAAATTCGTAGTCGCCCTCCTGGTTGTCTATGATAATCTGCCGCTCGAAACAGCCGTCCGTCGAGCGCACCTTGACCACACACACCGTACCTTGTCCCTGCCCGGGAGGCGCCTTGATGATGGATTTTTGGCAAAGACCACCCGCCACCTTGCCCGACACTTTGCGCGTCGTGATATCGCTGAACAGAATGCCCGCGATGGGATTCACCACGTTGGTCACTTCCCAAAACGCCGGAACAAACACGTGGTCCTCGAACACCGGGGTCAGCACGGCTGTGGTTCCGGGATCCAGTTCAACTGTGAATTTGCCCGTGGAGTCGGTCAAAATCTTCGGGTTGTACGACGCGCCGTTGACCAAAATCTCCACGTTTTTGGCAAAACAGTCGGTGTTTTTGTAGCGCACAAAACCGGACACGGGAATCGTGGACAGATCCACAAAATCCACCTGGTCCACCGATGTGACGCTGGGGTTGAGCGTTACCTGCCGGGTTTCGGGCAAAAAGATGTGCGGCGTGGTTTTTTGGTTGGGCGTAAGCGGCGACCATTCCGCGCCGAAGTTGGTGCCGAAGGGCGTCAGCACCGAACCGCTGTTGTTCAGGCGGCTGCCGTTGCCCTCGTCGAGATTGAAATACACGCGCAGGCCCTGTTCCTGCGGGTCGCGCGGGCGGAAAGCGTGCGCCACAATGCTGTCCGTGCTGATGATGGTGTCGTACACGGCGAACTCGTCCACCAAGCCGCCGAAGTGGTCGGTGAAACCCATGCCGCTGCTGCGGGCGCCCAACACCCAGTTGCTGGTGGTGTCCGACCAGTTGCCGGTCACTCCGACGAAGGCATGGCTGCCGAGCGAGACGCCGTTTTTGTAGGCGGTTACAGTGCCGGTTGTGCTGTCGAGGGTGAATGCCAGGTGCTGGTAGCCCAGGCCGAGCGGGCCGAAGTTGTGCTCCTGGGCGTTGAGGTAAAACTTGATATCGCTCGTGTTGCCGTTGGGTTCGAGGAGCAGACGGAAGTCGTTGCCGGGCCAGGTTTTGGCGAGCACGCATTGTTCGCCATCGGGGCCGGCGCTGTTTACCCACAGTTCGAGTGTGGCCTTCGGCGTCAGTGAAAAATCGGGCAGCAGGGCATAGTCACTCTGATTGCGGACAAACTTGAGCGCCCGATACAGGTAAAAATCCTTCATCGGCTCGGCCAAAAAGGTGGTACCGGTGCCGTAACTGGCCGACTCAATGCGGTAGTAGCCCTGTTCATTGGTTTTTCCCATGGTGCGCACTTCCGGGCGGTCGGGATCAAAGGCTGCGCCGCAGAAAAAGAGTTTGTTCCGCTTGATGACGTCAAAGGAGCCGGAGCCGAGTTCTTCGTCCATTTTCCAGTAGTATTTCAGCCCATCGGTTTGGGAAGAGGCGGTGCCCATCATCGGTTCGCCGAGGTCGAGTTCGTCGAGGCGACGGTGGTAGATGCGCAGTTCGTCTAATTTGCCTGCCCAGGTGCCGGCGGCCTCCGTACTGGCGCCGATGCGCAGTTCATCCGCCGAGAGCACGGCGGGCGGGGCACCGATTTCCGTCAGTACTCCGTTGATGTACAGGCGACCATTTCCGTCGGCGTCCATGGTCAGCGCCACGTGGTTCCAGTCGTTTTTGATGCTGTCGGGGAATTGGCCGCTTAGCAGCGCCGGACTGTTGTCCGTCTGCGCGATTTCAATGCCTTCGTGTCCACTCGAACTGGGGATCGGGCGCACCATCAGCGGGTAGGGATCGAGGCCGATGATCCCTGCGTTGGCACTTGCGCTGTCGGTTTTTACCCAAAAAGACAGGGTCCACTCGCCGTTGTTGAGTGGCACGAGGGTGTCCGCTGCGCCTTTGTTCGACATGGCAAAAGCGCCGTCGGTGGGGCCGAATCCGGCTGAAAAACCCTGCAAAGGTGTAAGCGCCACTAAAGCGTCGGGTACCGGCCGGCCGCTGGTGGTGCGTATCCAGCCGGTGACGGTGCCGTTGGGCACCTGAAAACCGATGGCGCGGCCGGGCACCCCGTTACCATACACACTGAGGCCGCGCACCTCATAGTTGTAGGCGCGGCCGGCGATGACATTGAAGTCGTTGTAGTTGCGGATATTGACGCCTACGTTGGCCAAAAACACGCCGTCCCGGTAGATGTTGAAACCTTCCGATGGAAAAGAGCCGAGCGGTTCGGGGGTCCAGGTGAGCTGGATGCGGTCGAGCAATTCCCCTTGGGTGGCGATGACATTTGGTGCCAGGGGCGGGAGCAGGAACCGGCTGTAGAAACCGGCGACTCCGTTGTATTGCTGGCCGTAATAGCCGCCGAGGAACAGTTCGCCGACCGAGGCAGTTGTTCGGTTTTTGGCATTGCCGGCGTTGGTCACGCTGCCGTAGTTGAAAAACACAGTGCCGACAAAGGAGTTTGCATCAACGACGGTACCGTCGGAACAGTTGGCGTTTTGAGCCAAAAGCGTAGGTGCGGCGAAGCAGCACCACGCGGCTATGGCGAGTGCAAAAAGTTTATTTTTCATACCTGATGGGTCTGGTTGACGGTGAACAAAAACGGTGGAGGGCGTTTACCGTACCCATACTTCGATGTTGCCCACGCCGTAGCGCTCGTTAGCCGTAGACTCATCGGAGCGCATGGCAAAGAAGATATAAAATGAGGTGTCTGTAGAAGACGGGTAATAGGCTGTCATTTCAGCGTTTGTGGCACCATCTGTATAATTGCCGTTGCCCGTGTAATTTCCCAAACCGCTAGTGGAGTACACCCGAACAGAGTTTTGCCAGCAGATCACCGGGATACTGGCATTGAGGTCGGTGGAAAAACCCGCGATGGCGACATCATTTGTCGGGTCCCAGCTATCGGTCAGGTAAAACTTGAATTTGATCTTGACATGGTCATACGGACCTACTGCGCTCAGGTCAATCAGTTTTTTTATTGCGGGCGTATTGGAATTGCCCGCTACCCGGATCAAATTGCCGTTGAAATTACCATAATTTACGTTTTCAATATCTGCCAGCGTGGAACCGATCAAGGACGTGGTGCCAAAGAAACCCAGTGTATCACCATTACCGAGAAACTCATACAATTGCACGAGGCGCCAGTCGTCCAAGCCGTTGTATCTCAGGTTCCGATTATTTGCAAAGTTCAGATCGGTACTCACCGTTCCATTGACGAGCAGCTGATCCTGAATGGTCAGGGAGTTGTCAATCGTGGCGTTGCTTTTGATATTGACGGTAGTACCCGAGGCGCGCAACAGTTCCGTGTTGTTGGCGTATAGTGAAACACTGTTTTCACCGGTACTGAACATACCTGTGTCGCCATTCGTATCGCCGGAACCCGGCTGGAATGCGTAGCCGTTTCGGTTTACGCCGCTCGCACCGGGAGTGCCGCCTTTGGCCCGAATGCCACCATTCATCAGTATACTGTCAGCCCTAACCAATCCGCTGCTCGGAAACTGGTTGGTGTTCCCGATCAGTGAGAGGGCGTACGGCGCCGTGGTCAACTGGATACGCGGCAGCATTTCCGAGGAGGAACCAACGCTTACCCCGAGGTAATACGTGGTGTCAAAAGGCACGTTCAGCGCCGTGACGGAGCCGAGCGTGGCGGTGTAAATACCGCCGACCACTTCCACGTCGGGCTGGGTTTCTTGCCAGATGTGCGTTCCGCCTTCGGCCTGTTCGTACAATCTAAACCGGAGGGAGTAGGTGCCGTCGTCCACGGCATTGCCGTTTGCTTTTTTCAAAATCCCCTGAATGCCGAGACGGGCGGTTTGGGCAGTAGCCGATTGCTGGTTCAGCAGGAAGAAACAAAGGAGGCAGGACAGCAGATAGAGTGTCTTTTTCATAATTTGAAAAATGAGTTTGTTTGAAAAACGAGATGGCTCCGGGCATGAAGGCATTATCCCTTCACGCTGCAAAGGTGGTTGTAAATGCAGGAACTGAATCGGACAAAAGGGATGCGGGATCGGACGTTGAGGGGGGCAATTGGCTGTTGGCAATTGGCTGTTGGCTTACCTGAGCGCAATATTAATCCGGGTCGGAGTACTCTTATTCGGAAGCCAACCGCCAATAGCCAACCGCCAATAGCCTAGAAATACGATGACGGCAAACGCCCGAACCGCTCGCGGTAAGCCCGGGAAAATGCCTTGGCATTGCCGAAGCCGGCTGAATATGCCGCCTCGGCTACGGTGCGAAAGGTACCGCGTTCGAGCGATTCGCGGGCTTTTTGAAGGCGCATTTCTCCGATGTATTGCTGGGGTGAAAGGCCGGTCAGTTCGCGCATGCGGCGCAACAATTGCCGCTCGCTGAGCGCGGCCTGATCGGCCATAGCGCTCACGGTCAGGAATTCGTTGTGGAGATTGGCGCGCGTCCAGGTTTCCAATTCCGACAACCACTCGGCATCGGCCTGTAAAATACGCGGTGTTTCCGAGTTATCCGGTGCATTTTCCGTCATGACGGCCTCCCGGACTTTGCCGCGTTGCACCAGGTTGCGCACCCGGGTGAGCAGTTCTTCTTCATCAAACGGCTTGGTCAGGTAATCGTCCACACCGGTACGCAACGCGCGTAGTTTGTCCTGCATGTCGGCCCGCGCAGTGAGCATCACCACCGGGATGTGGCGGTAACGGTCGTCGTTTTTCAGGCGTTCAAGCAATTGAAAACCGTCCATGCGGGGCATCATGATGTCGGAGATGAGGAGCGAAACCTCACCCCCATCCTCCCGACTGAAGTGCGGGACAGGCTCTCCCCCAACGGGGTGGGGGGCAACATCGCGCAGCACGGAATGATTGGTTCGAAGTGTAATGTTCTGGTTTCCTTCATCAGTATCCCCCTCGGGCACTGAGGACATACCCCCCTCCCCGTTGGGGGTGGGGTTGAGCCACGCCAACGCCTCTTCCCCGTTGGCCACTACGACCACGTCATATTCCGGCGCCAGCAAGTGTTTCAGGTAGGCTTGCAGGTCGGGATTGTCTTCGGCGACGAGGATCCGGACTGCGGAGTCAACCCCCCCCCCCACCCCACCCCCCAGGGGGAGGGGGGGCCCATCGCGCCACAAGGAGAGTTTGGTGAGGTCATGATTTGCGTGATCAGAATCCTCCATGTGTGCTGTGGGCAAGCGCTCCGCCTCGCCGGGGTCAACCCCTCCTCCGGGGGGGAGGGGGGTAACATCGCGCATTACGGAAGAATTGGCTCGGACTTGATTTCCTTTCCTAAAGTTCTCTGCGGGAACTGAGGGCAAGCCCCCCTCCCCCAAGGGGGAGGGGATGGGGGTGGGCCACTCCACCCAAAAAACACAGCCTTCGCCGACCGTGCTCTCCACCCGGATATGCCCCCCGCAAAGGCGCACTAATTCGGCGCTGAGCGCCAGGCCGATACCTGTGCCGCCTTCCACCGGCACATCGGGCCGTTTGGTCTGGAAATACCGGTCGAAGACGTGCGGCAAATCGTCGGGGTGAATGCCACGCCCGGTGTCCTGTACCGACAACAGGAGTGAGCCGGGTTTTTCCATCAGTTCGACGCGTACGGAACCGCCCGGAGGGGTGAATTTGAGTGCGTTCGAGAGCAGGTTGTTGACCACCGTTTCGAACTTTTTGGCATCAAGCAGGACGGTTCGGTCGGGCGGCAGGTCGCAGCGGCAGCTCAGGTTGACGCCGAGGTAGCGAGCGTGGGAATCAAACTGCGCGACCATTCGCGCCAACATCGGCTGCACGGCCACAGGCGCCGTTTCCACGGTCATCCGACCGGCATCCAGTTTGCCGAGGTCGAGGATTTCACTGATCAGGTTGAGCAGTTTCCGACCATTTTCCTGGGCAATTTTGAGCAGGCTCTGATGCGCCGGGTCGGCTTTCCAGGTTTTCAAAACAGAGTTCAACGGCCCGAGCATCAGGGTAAGCGGCGTGCGCAATTCGTGGGTAATGTTGGCGTAAAAGCGCGACTTGAGGCGGTCCAGTTCCTGAAGTTCGCCGGCTTGTTTTTCGAGGGTTTCCTTTTGTTCCAGAATTTGAGTGGTACTTTTCAAAACGGCTTGCTCCAGTTCGCGGGTACGGTTTTCCAGATAGCGCACGCGCATGCGCACAAAGCCGAAAATGCCGCCGGCCAACAGCAACAGGTAGGCCAGATACGCCCAGGTGGTTTTCCACCAGGGTGGTGTGATGACGATTTTGAGGACAGCCGACGTGTTGTTCCAGACGCCGTCGCTGTTGGTGCCTCGAACTTCGAAGGTGTAGGTGCCCGGGTCGAGGTTGGTAAACGTCACCCGGCGCTGGGTACCCAGTTGCACCCAGGAATCGTTGAAGCCCGACAGACGGTAAGCATAGCGGATTTTGTCGGGCGCACGAAAATCCAGCGCCGCAAATTCAAGGGTGAAAATGTTGTTTTTGTACGACAGCACCACTTCCTTGCGCACCGGGATGCCTTTTTCAGAAATGGCTCCGGCATCGGGGTGGTCGGTGTCGAATTTTTCCAAAGATGTGATGACCACGGGGGGGCGGAAGGCATCGTCGCGAATGCTGTCGGGGTGAAATACGTCGAAGCCGTTCCGTCCGCCTAAGTACAAGAAACCGGACCGGGTTTTCAGGCAGGCACTCCGGACAAAAGCCCGGTTTTGAAGTCCGTCGTCGAAGGTGTAGGCCTTGAAATCCGGGGGCGTACGCTTGTCGTGGTGCGGATTTCGGAAAACTGCTGCTCCCCGGAGTGTATTGACCCAAAGGTGCCCGCGGCTGTCTTCCGACAGGGCCAGCACACCCTGGCTGGGTAGCCCATCGGGTTCCAGATACCGCCGAATGCTCGGCTCGCCGGAAAACGGATTGTCCGGATCGGGAAAAACAAGCCGATAAAGCCCGTATTCCGTGCCGGCCCACAAGGCCTTTGTTTTGTCCTGAAGCACAGCATGCACGGTCAGAATATCAAGGTCTCCCTTACGGTGGTCCGATTGCAAAAAATGCCGAAACTTGCCTGTTTTCGGCGACCAGACCACCAAGCCGTACATCGTGCCGACCCAGATATACCCCGACTTGTCTTCGTACAGGCTGGTGATGTAATTGTATTGCTCGTTGGAGGTTTTTCCGGTATCGTACAAAGGGAAATGTTCGAAGCCGCCGGTGCGGGCATTGTACCGGTCAAGCCCCCTGTATGTGCCTACCCACACGCGCCCGGCCCGGTCTTCGAGCAGGGCATTTCCGTAATCATTCGTGATGCTGGTGGAGTCGGCCGGGTTGTGCCGGAAGCACTGCAGCGTACGCTTGTCGGGATCGAACCGGTATGTCCCGCCGCTGTTTGTGGTGATCCACAACATGCCTTCGCGGGTTTCGCAAAGAGCCAGAATGTACGGATGCACGCCCGATTTCAGTTCCGGATAAATGGATTCGGCACGCTGAAATTTTCGGGTTTTGGGATCAAAGCACAACAAGCCCGAACTTTCGGTGCCTACCCAAATACGGCCCGTGCGGCTTTCGGCCAGGGTAGTCACCGAATTGAGGATATTCTGCCGTTCGGAAACGGAGTCGGGAAGAAAATTTTGAAACCAGCGGTTTTCAAAAACGAGGTGCGTAAGGCCGTTGGTGGTGGTGCCCAGCCAGACAGTTCCGGTACGGTCGAACAGAATGTCGGCAACGCCGTTTCCGCCGATGGTGTTCGGAGCGCCTGGTTTGTAGGGGTAATGCGCTGTCTGGCCGCGTTTTTTATCCAGCACATACAGGCCCTCCGTGTAAGTACCCACCCAGATTTGCCCGTCGGGGGCTTTTGCTGCGGAAAAAAGCAGCCGGCGATGCATTTTTTTGAAATCCTCGTGCAGCCCGTCGAAGTTCCGGAAGGTTCGGGTAGCGGGATCGAAAAGCCGCATGCCGCTGCTGGTCAGGAACCAGATCAGGCCGTCGTCGTCGGAAAAAATGTCCCAGATATAGCTCATGTACGGCAGACTGTCCGATGGGCAGGGCGTGAAGGATTTTGCCGTACCGTCGAACGCAAACAACTGCCAGCGCCCCTGCCGGGCAATAGCCACAAAAAAACCGTCGGGGTTCAGGGGATCGGGAAAGATATCCGACACCAGCAACAACCCGCTGCTGTAGGATTCCTCCGGCTGCGGGTAGTAGCATCGGAAAGTGCCGCGCTCGCGATCCATTTCCTGCAGGCCGCCGTTCCAGGTGGTGATCCAGAACCGGCCTTTGGCATCTTCGTAAATACCGTGAACCGAGCCGCCGTTGATGCAGGTAGAGTCGCCCGCCCGCCAGGTGTAGGAAGTGAAACGCTCGGTTTTTTTATCAAACTTCGACAAGCCGCCGCCAAGTCCTACCCACAAATCGCCCTTGCTGTCTTCGTAAATGGACTCGACCACATTGGCAACAATACTGTACGGATCGTCGGGGTTGTACCGGTACACCCGGCAGGTGTACCCATCGTAACGGCAAAGTCCGTTTGCAGTGCCGATCCACAAAAATCCCTCCCGGTCCTGCAACAGGCAGTTGCCGATATCGGAGGGCAGACCCTGTTCGGCGGTCAAATGTTTGAAGCGGGCTACCTGGGCGGACAGACCGCTCGCCACACACAGGATGAATATGACAAAAATCGGGCGCGACATAGGTGGTATTCCGGTGGCAAAGTAAGCGCAAGTTGGTGAATATTCACGAAACTAACGCAACTCGACCTGTTCAACCTCGCCGGTCAAAAAATGGCGACCATTGGAGCCGGAAACCTTGGTCAGGGCGATCACAGTTTGCCAGTCAACCCGAAATCGCTGGGCTTGCCTGTGAGCAACTATGTGGTGTACCAGTTGCAGGTGGCAAACAGTTACGGGACGTTCCGGCAGTGCAAGATGATGACGGCGGCGCGGTAGGAGAAAAAATTAGGTAGGTGTTTGTTTCAGGATTGGCAGACTTTTGGCCGGAGAATCAGGCAGCGCATAAAACCCGCTACCTATCTTTACAGCACCAACCAAACTTCCTTTTCCGAACGTGCTATGTTGTCCAGACTTTTACTGCCTTTTTACCTGATCTTGTTGGTTTACGCCGGCGCCCGCGCCCAGTCCGGCCCGACCCAATCGCGTCTTGCCGAAATCTGCGACAACGGCGTGGATGACGACAGCGACAACCTCGTGGATTGCTACGATCCGGATTGCCAATGTTTCAACGGCGCCGACTGCTCGGTGACGGAATTGCCCTCCGATTTCCGCGTGCGTCTGGCCTGGCAGTCCACCCAAAACGGCCCATCCATCACCGCCACGCCGGTGGTAGCAAACATGAACCCGCAAACCGACAACATGCCCGAGATCATGGTGGGCGCCGCCGCCGCCGGCGCCGCCACACCTAACCGCATTTTCTTTTTTCGCGGCGACGGCTCCAATGCCAACAACCCCTTCGTGCTGACCGTCCCCGGTGGTTTTAACGCCTACCCCGTGCCCGGCCCCGTCATCGGCGACATCAACAACGACGGCATACCCGAACTCGTCATGGCTTGCAACGACCGCTATATCCGCGTGTTCCGCAACTATACCGAAAACCCGCTCACCCCCATGACCTTGTGGATCACCTCCGCCGACCAACTCGACTTCTCCGATCAGAAACCCTACCTGGCTGATTTCGACGGCGACGGTACGCCTGAAATTTATGCCGGAAACGACGTCTTCCGCTTCAATTTTGGAAATCCTGCCAATCCGACACTCGTCCGTGCCCTGTCCGGGCCGACCGGCCATATCGGGCGCGCGCATTACAGCAATTACGCCGAAGGTTCCTGCAACCCGACCGCAGTAGACATCCTCTCGGTAGCCGACTGTGGCGGCGATCCCGACTGCGACGGCCTCGAATTGGTGGCCGGCGCCTATATCTACTCCATAGACCTGACCATTGCCGACGGCGACGGCACCCAGATCAAAGTGCAGCGCAACCTGAACACCATGATCCCCAACGCCAACTACGGCGACGGCTACACCGCCGTGGCCGACGTGAATCTGGACGGCACGCTTGATGTGGTGGTGAGCGGCAGGCGCGGTGTGGCTAATATTCAATACGGCGTGTACGTGTGGAATAAAACCGGCCTGCTCGGTTTTCTGCCTTATCCTGACGGCAATACCCGCAGCGGCAGCCTGGCCTGTGTGGCCAACATCTACGACGACCGTACCGCCGGTTTTACGCAGGATTTTCCCGAAATCGTGGTGTGCAACGCCTACAACCTCAACTGTTTCAACCTGCAAGCGGCATCGCTTACGCCGACTGAACCCTACTGGTGGAGTCTGGAAACCACCGACTATTCCGGTTTCACCGGCTCCACGGTGTACGATTTTAACGGCGACGGCCTCAACGAATTGGTGTACCGCGACGAAAACCACCTGCGCATTCTGTACGGTGGTGCAGCGCCGTTTCCGCCCGCAGTGGACGCCGAGCGCAACTGGTTCCGCATCCCCTGCGGCTCCATCACCTCCGACGAGTACGCCATCGTGGCTGATGTGGACGACGACGGCGAAACCGAAATCGCCGTCACCGGTTACACATTTTCGGGTTACAACTCACCCGCCGGCGACTACCGGGGCCGTCTGCGCGTGTTCGAGTCCGACGCCGACCCCTGGATGCCCTGCCGGAACGTGTGGAACCAGTACAACTACTTCGTGGTCAACATCAACGACGACCTGAGCATACCCAAACAGCAACAACTCCACCACCTCGAATTGCCCGCTCCCGGCTCGGGAAACCGCCTGCTGAACCGCTACCTGTCCCAACGCCCGCAGGTCAACGAAGACTTCCTCCCGTTTCTGCCCGTAGCCGACGCGGAGGCCGATTCCGCCTGGGTAAGTTGCGAAAGCGATTCCATCGTGGTACACCTGCAACTCTGTAACCCGGGCAGCACCGCTCTTCCTGCCGGTACGCCCGTAGCGTTTTACGATGCCGACCCCACGGTGGTGAATGCCGCGCTGATTGGTACCGCATTGCCCATTCCCGCTGCGCTGGAACCGGATTCCTGCGCCGTTTTTCCGTTCAAACTGCCGCGCCCGAGCAGCGCCAACCTGTTTGGCGTAGCCAATGACGACGGCTCCAAAACCCGCCCCTACGACCTCGCCACCGAATTCCCGGTAACCAACCTGCCGGAATGCAACTACCTGAACAACATTTTTTCGTTTAGCCCCCAATTCCCGTTGCTGCAACTCGACACGATCAACGGCGACTGCTTCGGCAATCCCGGCAGCGCCACCGCCATCGGCGCGGGCGACTACCTGCCGCTGCACTACCTCTGGTCGAACAGCGATACCACCACCATCCTCAACGATCCGCCGGACGGCATGTATACGGTGACTGTGACCGACGCACGCGGTTGCACCACCGCAGCCACTTCCCCCGTTCGCCAGGGCGCCTGGCTCGAGGCCGATGTGGCCACGCTCGACGTGCTTTGCCACGGGGAAACAAACGGCGGAGCCGCTGTACTCCTGCTCGGGGGCACCCCGAACATCGGTTACCTGTGGTCAACCGGCGATACCACGGACACCGCCCTCGGCCTTGCCGCAGGCACGTACACCGTGACGGTCACCTTTGGAAACGGCAAGTGCAGTCAGGTTTTTGAACGCGAAATTGTGCAGCCGCAACCCCTGCTCAGCAACGGCGTAAGCGCCGAGGCCGCCTGCCCCGGAATGGGCAATGGCTCAGTGGCATTTCTGGGCGCAGCCCAGGGTACCCCGCCCTACGCGCTGAACTGGTCGAACAGCAGCAGCGACAGCACCCAGTCGGGTCTGTACCCCGGCGTGTACCAACTCACCCTGACCGACGCCAACGGCTGCACCCGAACGGAGGTGGCTCAAGTGGGCATCTTTGCCGAACCCGACCTCGGCACCACGCTTGCGCACGTTTCCTGTGCCAATGCACAGGACGGCAGCATTGCCGTGGGGCTTTTCGGCGGTACGCCGGGCTTTGGTTTCCAGTGGTCGTCGGGCGACAGCACCGTGCTCGCCCAAAACCTCGCCCCTGGCCCATACACCGTCACGGTGACCTTTGCCGACGGCAAATGTGCGCTCGTGCGCGATTTTGAAATTACCGAACCGCTGCCGCTGCTGAGCAACGGCGTGGCCACGACACCCGCCTGCCCCGACGTGACCAACGGCAGCGCAGCGTTTTTGGGCGCAGCCCAGGGCACTCCGCCGTATTCCATTTTTTGGTCAACGGGAAATTCCGATCCGATGCAGCCCAATCTTTTGGCCGGAACCTACATCCTGACCCTGACCGACGCCCATGGCTGTACGGTTTTGGAAACAGTTGTTGTGCCGGAGCACCAACCGCCGGTAATCAGCGCCGACGTGACCAATGTATCTTGTTTCGGGGCCAATGACGGCAGCCTGTCCGTCGCATTGTCGGGCGGCACGCCGGGGTTTACATTTTTATGGGAAAACAACAGCACCTCATCGAACCGCGAAAACCTCGGCCCGGGTCAGTACACGCTTACGGTGACGTATGCCGACGGCGTTTGCACCACAAACCGCATTTTTCAGATCACAGAACCCACAGCCCTGCTTAGCCTCGGCACGTCCGTGGCGGCGGCTTGCCCGGGGGAGGCCAACGGCAGCGCAGCGTTTTTGGGCGCAGCCCAGGGCACTCCGCCCTACGCCGTGCTTTGGTCCAACGGCAGCAACGCAACCGACCAGCCCGCGCTCGCCGGCGGCGATTACACATTGACGCTGACGGATGCCCACGGCTGCTCGCTTACGCAGACCGCCGTGGTACCGGAACATGAGGCGCCGGCACTATCGGTCGAGACTAACGACGTCACCTGTTTCGGGTTCGCCGACGGCAGCCTGAGCGCAAGCCTGTCGGGCGGCACGCCGGGATTTGGTTTTCTTTGGGAAAACGGCACAACTACCCCCGGCCGCAGCAACCTCGGGCCGGGCCAGTACGCGCTCACGGTGTCGTTTGCCGACGGAAAATGCTCCATCAATCAGGCTTTCCAGATAACGGAACCGCTCGCGCTGACCAGCCTCGGCACTGCCGTATTGCCCGCCTGTCCCGGAAAAACCAACGGCAGCGCCGCGTTTTTGGGCGCAGCCCAGGGTACCCCGCCGTACAGCCTGCGTTGGGCAAACGGCAGCGATGCCTCCGAACTGACGGATCTCGGCGCAGGAACCTATCCGCTCACCGTCACCGACGCCAACGGCTGTTCGCTTGTGCAAAGCGCTGTGGTGCCGGAGCATCCAGGCACAAGCCTGAGCGCAACCCCTACACCCCCCTTGTGTGCAGGCGGCGCCGACGGCAGCATTGACCTTTTGGTGTCGGGTGGCACTGCGCCGTTTGTGTTTACCTGGTCGAACGGCCAAACCGCCGAAGACCCGACCGGGCTGGCTGCCGGCCAGTTTGCCCTCACCGCCACCGATGCGGCCGGTTGCACGGCCACGTTAGCCGTCGGACTGAACGGACCGCCCGCCCTTGTGCTGCAGGTGACGGCGGAGGCCGATACCTGCGAAGCCGGTACGGGCAGCCTCGCTGCCGTCGCCACGGGCGGCACCGGTCCATACGCGTTTCTTTGGGCCGGCGGCAATACCCAACCGGTTCAAATCGGGCTGAGCGCCGGCCAATTTCCGCTCACACTTACCGACGCGCACGGCTGCATCGAAACACGCATCGCCACCGTGCCGGAGCACGGGAAAATCCCCGCGCTCACGATCTTTTCCGATACCGTCACCTGTGCCCGACCGGTCGTTCCGGTTGGCGTAACGGCCGACCAGGCCAACCTGCACTACACCTGGGCGGGACCGCAGGGCATGTTGCCCAACCAGCCGGTGCAGCAGGTTTCCCTGCCGGGTAATTACGCGGTGACGGTCACCAATGCCTTCGGCTGTACGGCTGCGGCACAAACAAACGTAGCCGAAGACCGGCTGGCGCCGACAGCCGACGCGGGAGCAACGAATATCAACGTGCCCTGCGGCACCACCGAAATCCTGCTCGACGGCAGCGGCTCTTCGACGGGGCCGTTGTTTGAAAACCGCTGGACAGGCACGTCCGGCAGCACGGTTTTGCTGGATACGGCAGCGCTCGTGGTGTCGGCGACGGAACCCGGCGTGTACGTACACTCGGTTTTGAACACACGCAACGGCTGTGCCGATACGGATACCGTTTGGGTAACCTGGGAGGCGCCGATTGTAGCGACGGCTGTGGTGGATTCGATTTCCTGCTTTGGTGAAAACGACGGATACATCGCCTTGCAGGCGCTTTCGGGTGGTTCACCGCCGTACCGGTACAGCATTGACGGACAAAACTTTTCGGGCACATCTGTTTTCCCCAACCTGCCGCCGGGTGTATACCAACTACGCGTACGCGACGGCGGCGGCTGCCTGTGGCAAAGCACGGTGACGCTCGTGGAGCCGCCGGCACTTTCGGTTCGGCTGCTGGCAAGCGATACGGTAATTCAGCGCGGGCGTTTCCTGAATCTGGAGGCCGTACCCGAGCCGCCGGGTGTCGCACTCAGCGCCGTGGTGTGGCTGCCCGGCAGCCTCGAAATTGTGCCGATGTCGCTCAAGCAGCGCGTACGCCCGTTGGAGAGCACTGAATATTTCGTACAAATTTTCGATTTGCGCGGCTGCCCGGCCACCGACCGCATTTTTATCCGGGTGGACAATTTCGACATCTATGTACCCAACGTCATTTACCCCGGGCGGACGCTCAACGACGCGTTTACCATTTTTGCCGGCGACGGCGTGACGGGTATCCGGCTCATGCGCATTTACGACCGCTGGGGCAGCCATGTTTTTGAAAAACGCAATTTCCTGCCCAACAACCTGACTGCCGGCTGGGACGGTACCGACCGTGGGCAGCCCGTGAATCCAGGGGTGTTTGTCTGGTACGCCGAGGTGGAATTCCGCGACGGACAAGTGCGGCTGCTGAAAGGCGACGTGACGGTGGTACGTTGAGTGCGGGGAAAGTGGTTTGCGAATTTTCAGGGTACCTAT
>CAYMQY010000052.1:0-21811 GCA_964392655.1 uncultured Saprospiraceae bacterium | reverse complement strand
AGTTGAAAATTTTGTCCTGCACGTCGGTGTCGTCCATGCCGCGGTCAATGAGGTCGGCTACGATGCGGAAAATCGTGCTGTTGGTGGCGTGCCGGAACGAGCCGGTGTCTGTCACAATACCGGCATACAGGCACTTTCCGACGGTGGGGTTGATCTTCTGACTGTCGCCCATGTCGGTGATGAAGCGGTACACCAACTCGCAGGTACTACTCGCCGCAGGCTCCGAAAAGGTATAGTCGGCGATAGGGTCGGGGTACAGGTGGTGGTCAATCAGAATACGGGTTCCGGGTGTGTTTTTGATGTGCTCACCCAGTTTGTCAATCCGGTTTAGCGCATTGAAATCCAGGAAGATGAACACATTTTTCTTGTTGAGCACCTGCTTGCATTCTTCGGTGTGAATGTCCCAGATGAGGATGTCTTCGGCAAGGGGTAAAAACTCGAATTCAGCCGGGTACTCGGAGGGAAACAGTACGTGCACGGTGTGGCCGTATTGTTCCAGATAATGCCGCATGGCCAACGCGCTGCCGATGGCATCGCCGTCGGGGTTGCGGTGCGAAAAAATAGCCACGTTTTGCGGGTAGTGCAGGAGCTGCTTGAGCGCGGATGGGATTTCCATAAAAAAACGGCGGCAAAAGTACGCCTCCGCAGCGTGTTTCGGCGGACAACAGGATTTTATTTTTTGACAAACCCGGCTTTACAATCAGATTGAAATAAAATCTCGCCCTACATTTGCGGTCTCGAATCACACCATTTCCTTAATCACATCCACTCCACAACTGTGAGCAACAGAACATTCACCATGATTAAACCCGACGCTGTGCGTGCGGGCAACATCGGCAACATTCTCCAGATGATCAATGCGGCAGGTTTCCGCATCGTGGCCATGAAACTTACCCACATGACCAAGGAACGCGCCGGCCAGTTTTACGAAGTACACAAAGAGCGTCCGTTCTACGGCGAACTGTGCGATTTTATGAGCAGTGGCCCGATCGTAGCGGCAATTCTCGAAAAAAACAATGCTGTGGAAGATTTCCGCAAACTTATCGGCGCTACCAATCCGGCTAATGCCGAACCCGGTACCATCCGCAAACTGTACGCTACGAGCGTCGGCGAAAATGCCGTGCACGGCTCGGACAGCGACGAGAATGCCGCCATCGAAGGCGCATTCCATTTCAGCGGCATGGAACTGTACTGATCCTGCAAATTGAAGCGTGTTTTGATACCGCCCTCCTTTGCGAATGCGCAGGGGAGGGTTTTTTGTTGTTGGCTGTTAGCCATTGGCTGTTGGCTTCCGACCAGGAGTGCAACACTTTGGTTGCTATCGCGCTCAGGGTAGCCAACAGCCGATCAGTCAATGGTCAGTACGATTTTTCCGAATTGCTCGCTTTGGCCGAGCCGTTGCATGGCGTCGTTACCTTCGGATAGCAAAAAGGCAGTATCTACAACCGGTACGATTTGGTGCCGGTTAACGAATTCCAGCATTTGTGCAAATTCTTCCCTGGTACCCATCGTGGAGCCGAGGATGCTGATCTGTTTCCAGTACAGAATTTGCGGACTCAGGCCGTTGATCTTGCCTAATGAGCCGCCGTACACGCCGATTCGGGCGCCGGGATTGCAAAGTCCGGGGAGGAGCGCAAATCCGTCGCCACCGGCCGAGTCCACCACCACGTCGAATCCGCCGACGGTTGCCTTGAGGTCTTTGTCCCAACTATCCTGTCGGTAGTTGGCGCCGCCGGCAGCGCCGAGCAGCACGGCTTGCTCGATTTTTTCGTCGGAACCGGAAGTAACAAACACTTCGGCGCCGGCGGCAATGGCAAACTGCATGGCCATGAGTGCTACGCCACCGCCGATTCCGGTGATGAGTACGCGTTCGCCGGGCTGCAACCCGCAGCGGGTAAACAGGGTACGGTAGGCGGTGAGTCCTGCAAGCGGGAGCGCGGCGGCCTGTTCCCAGTTCAGGTGGGGCGGCATGGGCGCGAGGTTGTCGGCGGGTACGCTGATTTGTTCGGCAAAGGTGCCGCTGTCGGGCAGGCCCAGTATTCTGAAATCTTTGCCTTGTGCAGCCGGGTTGTCGCCCCACTCCAGTGCCGGGTACAAAACCACGGCATTGCCTTCATCGTCGGTACCGGCGCCGTCGCTACCCAAAATGACGGGTAACTGAATTTTGCTATACTGCCCTTGGGTGATCCACCAGTCGCGGCGGTTCAGGGCTGCGGCTTTCAGGTGGACAATTCTTTTTTCCTGGTCTGCTATCGGGCTTTCAACTTCCTGATACACAAGTGGGGTTTTGAGTTCTTTTAAAACCAGCGCTTTCATGTCGGTTACAAACGCTGCAACGGGCTAAAGTGTTGAAGACTATTTGCCTTGCCTGATACATACCTGACGTTTGGACAAGCGGCTTTTTTTAAATTCTTGCCTTATTTATGATACTGAACTGCTGTTGTTTTTAAAACTAAAAAATTGTTTTTATGACTTTTTAATACTTTTTTATTTAATCAAACTGTCTTTTTACAATATTTTTGAAGCGCAAATGGACTGTTTGCAATTGTTGAAAAAAACCGCCACTGCATTTGTACACACTTTTCACTCACCAGTTAAATTTTATCAATTATGAAGTACAAGCCTATTGTTCACCGGTTTTTCGGCATGGCTACTGCCCTGGTGCCGATCTTTCTACTTGTTTGTTCGTTCAGCGAACCGCGAAACGCACCTGCATGGTGGCCGTCATCTCCTCCTGGCCAGTGTGCTTGCGGTGAAGTATCCTTTGATGTAAATATTGCGCACCTGATCCCTACTACAAAAGTCGGCAACGTACAGAACTACGAAATAAAGCAGGAAACGGTACCTGTCAAGAGCAATTCGACCTCCAACTCGAATACAGACAAGCCTCAAAAAATAGCCCCCAAGAATCTCAAACCGACCAAAAAAGGGGATAAAGTAGGCATCTCGTTGTCCAACTTCAAAGCAAATTGCCCTTGCGTAAGCAATCAGGAAACAGGCGGCACCTGCAACGCGTACCCAATGCCGGCAGGCAATATTACAGCTGCCGCCTTGCAGGCGTATGTGAACCGGATAGAGGCTGTGCAAAAGAAGATTGCCGAAATTGAAAAGAAAATTGCCGAACAGCAGGCCAAAATTGAAGAGATGAAGCAAAAAGCAGCACAACCAGGCACAACCGAGCAGGACAAGAAAAGAATTGCTAAGGAGATCGAGAAACTGGAAAAAGAAATTGAAAAGAAAAAAGAGAACATTGAAAAACTCCGGGAGCAACTGCCTTCCGGCCCGCCCTCCGTGCTGGGACCTGATTTCAAACATGCAAAAACAGAAACAGACGACAAGGGGAATGTCAACCTCGGCCAGTTCGATGTGAATGCGCCGCCGTTCAAACACGAATTTATCATTGGGTATGTCTGCTACTCTCTGGATTGCGGCAAAGCAGTTGCCTGTTACAAAAAATTTGTGGTTGAGTTTTGACTGATCCGCTCCTGGAAACCATCTGGAACGGGTTCCGATTGGTGTGCCGCAATGGGTTGTCCGTTGCGGCACTTTTGCTTTTATCTCCTATGGCTGGTTTTTCATCCGGATTGGCGATTTTGTAAAAAAATACGAACGTTACGAACAAAAGCACGAGGTTTGCGTTCGAGTTCCTGTTTTATGCATCTGTTGACAAACACCTTTCGCCTTGTATTGTTCCTTGCGGCAAGTTGCCTCGTCCTGAACGACGTGGTGCGCCTGGTGTTTCCATTCCCACAGCAAACAACCTTTCTCGCTTCAACCGAACAGAACCAGGAAGAAGAAAACGCCCCGATACCCATCCCTAATTTTTTGGAGGAAGAGGTCAAGCACCACGAGCCGCACCACTGGTTCGAGTCCCTGTTTTTCACCGATGATGATGCCAAACTGGCAACGGGTCATCTGATTCAGGACGATGATATTTCGGTACTTGCTTTCATCACGATTTTTTCCCCCCCTCCCAACCGCGCCTGAGCGGTAGCCTTCTGCAGGCTTTGAGTCGCACCGTTGAGCGACACCATTCCAGTTACCCGCTTCCGTTCATTTTCCGTTTGTCGGCACCATTCTGATGTGTTCCGGCGAACCGGTCTTCATCCAAGACACTCCACAAACATGTCGAGTAACAAGTTATTGGCCAACCTGAAACAGGATTTGCCCGCTTCCATTGTAGTTTTTCTTATTGCATTACCGCTTTGCCTCGGCATTGCGCTCGCCTCCGGAGCGCCGCTGTTTTCCGGCATGATCGCCGGGATTGTCGGCGGGGTTGTAATCGGCTGGCTTAGCAATTCGCACACCAGCGTCAGCGGTCCGGCAGCGGGATTGACGGCAGTTGTACTGGTTTCCATTCAGCAACTCGGCAGTTTTCAGGCTTTTCTGCTTGCTGTTGTCATGGCAGGTGTTTTTCAGTTTACTCTTGGACTCGTCCGTGCAGGCAGCATTGCCAACTTTTTCCCGACAAGTGTCATCAAAGGCATGCTGTCGGGCATCGGGATCATCATTATTCTCAAACAAATCCCGCACGCACTTGGCTACGACAAGGATGCCGAAGGGGATATGGCGTTTTCTGAGGCAGGAGGGAGCAATACGCTCACTACGCTTTGGGACACCATTACTACATTCATCCACCCCGGAGCCACACTCATAGCGCTTGTTGCCCTGGCTATCCTGATTTTTGCCGAAAGGCCCCAAATCAAAAAACTGTTAGGTCCTGTACCCGGCGCTTTGATTGCCGTGCTGACAAGCGTCCTGATTAATGAGGCGTTCAAGGCCGGTGGCGGCGAATGGGCTGTCCGGGCAGAACACCTCGTGAATATTCCGGTTTCCGAGAGCCTTACGGGCTTTTTCGGGCAGTTTATGCTTCCCGACTTTTCGCAGTGGAACAACCCTGCAGTTTTTCAAATTGCCCTCACATTGTGTGCGGTTGCCAGTATCGAAACCCTGCTTTGCATCGAGGCTATTGACAAGGTGGACCCGTACAAACGCACGACGAACCCGAACCTCGAGCTGCGTGCGCAAGGCATCGGCAACCTGGTTTCGGGGCTTATCGGCGGTTTGCCCGTCACGTCGGTCGTAGTGCGCAGTTCAGCCAACCTGAATGCCGGCGCGCGCACCAGGATGTCCGCTATTTTGCACGGAGTGTTCCTGTTTCTCTGCGTACTCGCCATACCGACATTACTCAATAAAATTCCGTTGGCGGCGCTGGCTGCTGTCTTGCTCCAGGTGGGTTACAAATTGGCAAAAGTGTCCATTTTCAAGGAGGCATGGGCCAGCGGCAAGTATCAGTGGTGGCCGTTTTTCGCAACCGTCATGGCGGTGGTATTTACCGATTTGCTGACCGGCGTGGCTATCGGTCTTTGCATCAGCATTTTCTCCATTCTGCGGAGCAATATGAAAAACGCCTACTTCTTCCACGAGGAAGAGTACCGCGAAGGGGACATCATCCGGGTGAAACTCGCCCAGGAGGTGTCGTTCCTGAACAAGGCAAGTATCAAAATGACCCTCGACCACCTGCCGGCAAATTCGGAGGTGATCATTGACGCTACAGATACTGCCTACATTGACTACGATGTACTGGAAATCATCCGGGAGTTCGGCGCCGTAAAAGCGCCGGCCAAAAATATCAAGGTGCTACTGAACGGTTTCCATGAACGCTATGAGGTTGGGGAAGCCGATTTCGTACACTGCGAAGCCTTGCCAAACGATGCACCCGTCAGAAAAAGTAGCCCGAAAAAGAAAAGTACCACACGGCGCTCATCCACCGTGGAATCTGCCGACCCTGTGGCCAACTGATACAAAGATTACAGCAAGAAGGTTTTATAGAAGGATGTCAAACCCGCCCGTTGCAAAATGGGCGGGTTTATTTTTTTAGCGATGAGTGATTTAGTGATGAGCGATGAGTGATGAACGATGAGTCCCGTAGTGGCCAACTCGTCGCTCATCGCTAAATCGCTACTCCGAGCGGGTGCTTTGCCAGTTTGCCAGGCGCCATTTTCCGCATTTTTTCCGGTAAAGTGCCGAATATGCCAGGCGGATTTCGAAAGCGTTCTGGTTGAGTTTTCCGCTCACAAGGACAGTCCCGTTCACCAATGCCGTTCGCCCGTAGCGGCGGACGGTTGCCTGTTCGCGGTTCATTTTTTCATACACGATCCGTCCGCTCGCAATGGCGCCGAGGTGGGCCGCTTTGTTTTCGTGCAGGGCATTGGAGTGGAGGTAAAACAGGTCGTCGGCCAGAAGATCGCGCAGGGCAGCGGTGTCGCGGCGTGTCATGGCCTCGAAGCGGCGCAGTTCGGTATCGAGTACGGCGCGGTCGGATTTCGATTGCGCAACTGCGGACAATGTCAGCGCAAGGAGCAGCAGGGTGTACAGGTGTTTCATGGCAAATTTTGTTGTCGCAGAGACTTGAATTTCAGCCCCAAATAAACGCACAATCAACGGATGAGCCGCGCTACTTTTGCCTTGTCTTCAAAACAGCACGACTATGTACGCCCTTCGTTTGTTCTTTGCCGCAGCCCTCGCTGCATCCTTTTTTGCCTGCAAATCCGATGCCCCGAAAACGGCTCCGGATACCGGTGCAGCCACTAAACCCGAATTGTTTTTGTACGCAGCGAATGTGGACAACCTGCGCCTGCGCGACAAACCCGACCAGTCGTCCGGTGTGATTGCCCAAGTGAAGGAAGGCGCCATGCTGGAAGGCGCCGGCAACGAATCTACCAACCAGGAGGAGATCGAACTGCGCGGCATCCCTTTCCGTGCGCCCTACTACCAGGTAACTGCCCTGAGTGGCGACAAACCCTCCGGCTGGGCCTTTGGCGGCGCGCTTACCTGTGTGTACGCCGGCCCGCGCAAGGATAGCCCGGATGTCGCGCGCATTGGTGCCTTTGCCGAGTACCTCAAAACGCTCAATCCCAAGGACATCGCCTCCGGAGGCAAGGCCTGGGCTTTTGTAGAAACCGAACTTGCCGACGCCTCCCGTCCGCTCGCCGACGCCGCATTCATTCTGCTGGAACGCTTCCTCCGGCGTATGCATGCCGAAGGTGAATTTTACAAAATGACCGAAAAAGTATCGTTCACCGAAGCCGACGGGCAGGCAATTTACACCGACCGCTTCAAGCACGACAAATACCCCGAAACCGCCCTGATCGCAGCCAACGGCTTCCGCTTGGTCTTCGGCGAAGGCTCGATATTCCCTGTGGTGAACTGGGGCCGGTTTCAGGACTATTTCGGGCCGAGAGCCACATCGCCTATGCAAATTTTCATTAACCAGCGCACCGCCGAGCAAAACGTCCAGATGTTCGACGACGGAGGATTGCTTATTCCGCTGGAAAAAGTGGCCGATGTGGCGGTGTTTTGGGAAAAATTCAACCGAAACAACCCGTACTTCCCGCTCGGCGACCAAAGTCGCGAATCAGAGCGCTGGCTGCGCATTGTCCTTACCTGCGGCAGTGACAACACGCCCGTGTTTTCCGGAGATACCATGACCGCAAGCCAGAACTTCCGCTCTGCCTGGGACTACATCCAGCAAACCCACCCGAACTCCAACCTGGCCAAACTGACCAAACAGTTGACCGATCTCTGCGCTGCCGAAGGCTGGAAACGTACCCAAAAGGTGCAGGATTTTCAAAATCAAGTTATGCAAAGTCAGTGAAATACGGCAGATGGCGGCAAACAAAAAATTCCGGCAAAGCACCGGCCTCGTCGCCCTGCTTTTTTGGGGTACCTGTCTTTGCGGAGGCATCGCCAAGACGACCGTTTGTCCGAAAATCGGCCCGAACCTCGTGCGAAACGGAACCTTCGAGCAGGGGTACTTCGGCTTTTTGTCCGACCTCGGGCGCGGGCTGAACAACGCCACCAAGGGCAACTGTAACACGCAGGGCTGGATACTCGTCACCCAGACCAACCCGCACGTCAGCCCGGCATGCCAGTACTATCCCGCCGCGCTATCGGCCCAGTACGGCCCGCCGAACACCGCCACCAGCCCTGATCCAAACCACCCCAGCAATACTTCGGTGGTGACCCTCGCGACCTGTAACAACCCGCTGCCCGACCACACCACCGGCAGCGGATTTTTCCTGACCATTGACCCCGACGCCATACCCGACCGGGCATTCTGGAAACAACTTGTACCCGTTTGCCCCAACACCAATTACGTGTTTTCAGTGTGGGGGCGCAATGTGGCCGGCGGCTGCGGACTGCCGGCGCCGCTGTTTCACTTCGAGGTGAACGGTTTGCCGATCAATGCGCCGACGAGTTACCCCGATTGCGCGTGGGTACAGACGCAGGCGCTTTGGCATTCCGGCAACACGCAAGGCGATGTCTGGATCGAACTCATCAACGACCAACCCGGCTGCGACGCCAACGACGCCGCTATTGACGACGTGTTTTTCGGCATTTGCGCCGGTGTGACGCTGACCTGTGGCACATATTTCCGCTTTTGCGGCGACACCTCCGCCCTGCCGATCCGGCTCTCGGGCCGGGCAGAAGGTTTCGATCCGCCGCAGTACCAATGGCAAAAATTTACCGCCGCAACCGGCTGGGCGGACCTGCCCGGCACTACAGACTCCGTGCTGTTTCTGAATCCGCCGACCGCTGCCGACGCCGGGCTATACCGCCTGGCCGCTTCGGCTGCAGGAAACACAAACGCCCCGCATTGCGCTGTGTTCAGCCCGGTCATTTCGGTGGAGGCGTTTCCGCAATACCACCACGATCTGACTGTAGACATTTGCCCCGGAGAATCCTGGGCCGGATACACACAACCGGGCGTGTACACGGACACTTTCCTGTCCGCCGCCGGCTGCGACAGCGTGCGGGTGCTGCGGCTGAACGTGCGGGAAAACTACCGTGGGGAGGAAAACCGCACGATTTGTCCGGGCGAGACGTACGTTTTTGGCGGAAAAACCCTGACGGAAACCGGCGTGTACGAGGCTGAATTTACCTCCGTTTTTGGTTGCGACAGCGTCGTGGTGCTGCACCTTAACGTGTCGCCCACCCGCACTTGGGGCGCCGACGCGCCGTTTGTGTTTGTGCCCAATGTGTTTAGCCCCGACGACAACGGGCTGAACGACGTGTTCCTGCCGGCTTTTGCCCCGCTGCCGTTCCGCGCGTACCGGCTGGACGTGTACGACCGTTGGGGCAGCCTGCTTTTTTCAACCAGTGTTCCCGACTCGGGCTGGGACGGGAAATACCGCGGACAACGCTGCGCTCCCGGCGTGTACCTGTACAGCCTCGAATTGCAAACCGAAACCTGCGAACGCGCGGTGTTTTCGGGTACGGTGACGCTGGTGCGGTAGGGGGAATTGCTGCGTACCGCACGTATTCAAAGCACAATATGCTCGTACACATCCCGTAGCGCCGCCAATGGGTTGCGCGCCTGTGCTTCCGTAGGCATCGTTGTTTGTTTTTGACAATTGTAGGCAGAAAATAAAACAAGGCGACACGAAGGTTTAATAACCTCCCCCCTCTATTCGCCCCCCTTTCGCCGAAACAACCCGCGTTTTTTCACCGGCTCTGCCGGCTCGGCGTCTGTTGCTTCCGGGACCTCCCGGTCGGTTTCGGCAGTCATTTCGGCTTTGGCAGTCTTGCGTTCCTGCCGTTTGCGCAACTGGTTTTGCGCGTAGCGCACCAGGACTGGGCCGAGGGTAGCCAATATGCCACTCCACAAAGGGTTTAGCCCCACGACACGGCCTACGGCGCCGATGGCAGATGAGCCTGCAGCCTCCTGTGCGCCGCCGCCCTGAAACAGTTTGCCGAGTTGCTTCGGTATGGAAAATTTGTTTTCGACAAAGGCGCTCAGTTCGTCGCGGGTGCGGCCGGCACTGACGCGCATTTCCTCCTGCACGATTTCGATTTGGGCGCGAAGCCGGGCTTTTTCCGCCAGGAGTTCTTCCAGGTTGTTGATGCTGTGGTTGGCCATGGCTGCGGGTTATTTGAAAAATGCGCGAATGATGCTGGTCAGCAGCGGATTGGTGAGCCAGCGGTCTTTGAATACCCAGAACAGCACGGCCAGCAGGACGTAAAACCCGCCCACGCTCAGGAAAGCCGGCACATACGACCCCCACAGGCGTCCGAGGTAAAACGCGGCGGCCAGCGAGAGCAGCAGCAGGGCAATAAGGCCCAGCGCTCCGATGGCCAGCATCACCAGCAGCAAAGACGATACTTTGGCGATGCGCTCCGCCATATCGAGGCGGAAGTAGTCGGCCTGAAGTTTGACGTACTGGCGGACGTATTCGGCGGTTTCGCCGGCAGATTCGAGCAAGGGATCGGTGTCTTTCATAGTGATCGGGTGAGCAGGTGAGCGGTGTGCGGGGCGAGGGGGTCAGGTAGCCGGCGTTATTCCGGCGGCGGCAAATTTCTGCATCAGCCGGGCACGGGCCTTGTCCATTCCGTTTTCAAAATTTGTTTCGGCGTCGTCAAATGCCTCCTGCACGTCCTCGCGGAGGGAGTTTTCTTCTTCCGGTTCGGCTTCGGTTGCGGGCTGGGCCATTTGTTGCAGGCCGTTCACGGCCGCGGCGGTCAGGTTGGACACGAGATCGCCAAGTTGGTCTTCGACGCGGTCGCCGAGGTCCTGCAGCAGATCATCGAGATGCTCGGAAATTTGCTCGCGCAAGTCGCTGCCCTTGTCCGAACGGAGGTACATGGCGAGGGCAAAACCGGCGCCGGCGCCGGCGAGGAAAAAAAGTGCGCGGGAAAGTGTTTCATTTTTCATATCCCGAATGTTTGGTCAGTTTTCCAGAGCGTGCACGAGTTGGAGTGCTTGCTCCAATTGCTGCTCTTCGGAGAGCAGGGTATTGTCTATCACGACCGCGTCGTCGGCCCGACGCAAGGGGCTGTCGGCGCGGCTGGAATCAATTTGGTCACGAGTTTCGAGGTTTCGGCGGATTTCGTCCCAGTCGGCGTCAATGCCCTTGGCTGCCAGTTCGAGGTGGCGGCGGCTGGTGCGTACGTCCACATCGGCGGTCAGGAAAATTTTGAGGTCGGCGTCGGGGAAAACGACCGTGCCGATGTCGCGTCCGTCAGCCACAATGCCCCGGCGATTTCCGAGGGCTTTTTGCTGGGCCACCATCGCGCGCCGCACCGCAGAAATAGCCGAAACCGGACTCACGTGCTCGCTCACGTGCATTTCGCGGATGGCGCGTTCGACATCACGGCCGTTCAGAAAGGTATGGTTCTGCCCGTCTACGCGCTCGAAATGGATGTCAATGTGCTGCAAAGCCTCGTCCACCGCAGCGGAATTGTCGTAGTCCACGTGGTTTTCCAAAAAATAGAGCGTGACCGCGCGGTACATGGCGCCGGTATCCAGATAGGCGTAATGCAGGGCTTTGGCCAATCCTTTTGCCAGCGTGCTTTTGCCACACGAGGAGTGGCCGTCAATGGCGATTATCAACTTCAACTTTGACAGGTTTGAGTTTTGCGTTTTGCGTGTTGAGTTGGGCAAAGGTGGGAAAAAATTCCGGCTGTGCGGGAAGGTTTGTGTCATTCGGAAGGCTGATTTACGCCAGACGGGTTTTGTACTTTTGCCGGCAGTCACACCCATGCTTGCCCAAATCCTGCTTGCCGTTTTCATAGCCGCCACCCTCGTGCAACTGGCCGCCTGGATCGGCATTTTCGCCCGACTGGCCCTGTACCGTCCAACTCAAAACTCAAAACTCAAAATTCAAAACCCAAAACTCTCCGTCCTCATCTGCGCGCGCAACGAAGCCGAAAACCTGCGGAAAAACCTGCCCGCTGTGCTGGAACAACAATATCCGGACTTCGAGGTGTTGGTGGTAGACGACGATTCCACCGACGATACGCCCGACGTGCTGCGGTTTTTCCAGGAAAAATATGCCCGCCTGCGCGTGCTGCGCATTTCCCCGAAAACCACGCCGGGCAAAAAACACGCCCTCGCTCAAGGCATCGCCGCCGCCAGGCACGAACACCTGGTTTTCACGGACGCCGACTGCCGACCCGCAAGTCCTGAGTGGCTCAAAGTTTTGAGTGTCGGGTTTCGAGTTTTGAGGCACTCAACACTTAAAATTCAAAATTCAAAATTCAAAATTCAAAATTCAAAACCGGAAATCCTGCTCGGGTACGCGCCCTACCGGCCTGAACCGGGTTTTCTGAACCGCTGGATACGCTTCGAAACCGTATACACGGCCATGCAGTATTTTTCCTTTGCGCTCATGGGCCAACCTTACATGGGCGTAGGCCGAAACCTTGCCTGGCACAAGTCCTTGTTCAGGCGCGTCGGCGGTTTTGACCCCCACAGCGACCTGCCCTCAGGCGATGACGACTTGCTGGTGAACGCTGCCGCGCATGCCGGAAACACGGTTATTTGCCTGAATTCCAAAGCATTTGTGTTTTCAGAGGCTGAAAAAACCTGGCGGGACTTGTGGCGGCAGAAACGCCGGCATCTTTCGGCAGGCGTCCGGTACCGCGCCTTGCACCGGGCGATGCTGGGTGTATTGGCGCTCAGCCACGTGCTCCACTATTTTTTGTTAACGCCCCTGTGCTTTTCCGGCTTTGGCACAATTTGTGTTTCACTGTGGAGCATTCGGATGGCTCCCGCCTTCCTTATTTATTGGAAAATTCTGCGCCAATTCCGCGAAGAACAACTCCTGATCTGGTTTCCGTTGTTCGACGCGCTATTGGCTTACTATTACGCGGTCGTAGTGCCGCCGGTTTTAATCCGTTCCAATAGTTTAATCTCATGGAAGTAATTGCAGGTCCCGGTCAGATCCTCCCATCTGTACCGGGATTTTTGCTTTTTATTTACCGCAGAGACGCAGAGGCGCGGAGCAAACGCAGAAAAAACTCTGCGTCTCTGCGGTGAAAAAAATATGTCTCCATGGTAAAAAAGCACATCTCAGCGTGTTCTCCGCGCCTCCGCGTCTCCGCGGTAAAAAAATCAGCGCACAAAATCGCGCTCGAACACCGCCTCGTTTCCCCGGTCGTCCGTTACCATGAGGCGCAGCGTATGGCTTCCGCGCGCGATGCGTCCGTCGAATACATGCGTGAGGCGGGCGCGTTTGCGGTCGTACTCGAAAAGCACCCACTTGCCGTCCACCATACCCCGGTAGCGCAGGCTGCGGGCATTGGCGTCGGTATCAAAGTTGTCGGTGACGACGAAAGACAAACTGCTTTTTTTCCGCATGTTCGCATCGAACACAACGGTTTTGATGGTCGGCGGCGTGGTGTCCACCATGACGCTGTACGCGCCGAAGTCGCGCACGCGGGTTTCCAGCACATTTTCTTTCCAGACGCCGCCGCAGTTGGTGGGCCGGCCTGTTCCGAGGCGCACGACAACGGCTTTAGGGCGCAGGCTTTCGGGCACGCCTTCGGGCCGGATACCTATGGTGCCGTACCGGTGCAGTGGCACGGTTTCGTCGTGCACCTGATGCACGGGCGCAAAGAGACCGGGCCGGGCGGGCGTGGTGGAATACCGGAAAAACAGGGTTTCGTACAGGGTTCCTTTCGGCAATGCCAGTGAAAAACCGTCCATATCTATACGGGTTTCCGCTTCGTGTGGCAGTTCAAACTGGTATTGGTTCAGGGGCAACGGCGCCGGGTCGTCGCGCAGCACCCAGAAGTTGACGGTAGTGGTGTTGTCGTGCGCATCGGAGGCCCAGATGGTCACCTTGGTTGGCTTTTCCTTGAAAATCGGGATCATGCCGAGGCTTTCGGTGCGGGCATAGTTGGACAATTTGTCGCCGGGCAACACAAAGCACCGGTGAAACCAGGCCTCGTAGCGTTTGTACGCGGAATAGTCGGTATGCGCGTTGAGGTAGCGGGACTCGTCGAAGTCAATTTCGTCGGCGTACCACTGGAAAGCCAACTTGTCGTTGGTGAGCAGCGTGAGGGTACACAAGCCGTTTTTGTTAACTGTATTGCCGGTCATCTGGTCAAAAGCCCGGATTCCGAAGCCGACACGCCAGGCGGGGATGCGCACCGTGTCGCCGCCTTTGGGGCCAAGGGTCCCGTCGGGTCGGGGTTCGACGGGAAACGGCTGGCCGTAGAGCACCTCGCGGTTTTCATTCAGGAAATACACTTTCATGTCGCGCACCTCGGGCGGCGTGCGGTCCTGAACCGGCAAACCGAACAGGAGCGGGTTGAGCGCTTTCTGGTTGGAGGTACGGCGAATTTCGAAATGCAGGTGCGGGCCTTCCGAACTACCGGAGTTGCCCATGACGCCTATCTGCTCGCCCTTTTTTACCGGGAAAACAGCCGCTTTCGGGTACAAATCCACCTCGAAACGCTCCTGTTTGTACTGCGCCTGTTTGACATAACGGGCAATTTCGGGCGCGAATTTGTCGAGGTGGGCATACACCGTGCTATACCCGTTGGGGTGCTTGATGTACAGCACATTGCCGTAGCCGTTGGACTGTACGCGAATGCGGTAGATGTGCCCACCGGCAGCGGCCAGAATCGGCTGGCCGGTACGGCCGGTAGTGTGGCTGATGTCGAGCCCGGTATGGAAATGATTCTCCCGAAGTTCACCAAATGAGCCGGAAATGCGAAACCCCTCCGTGTTCACCGGTAGACGGAAGTAGTTTTGGGGGTACGGTTCGCCGGCTTCCGGGCGGGGCGTTCGTCGGTACAGCGCCCCGGCGGAAGCGAACAGAATCAGGCACAGCAGACCCGACAAGATTTGGGCGATTAAATTTCTCATAGTTGCACAACGCAAAAAAGGCTGTTTGCCGGTATGTATGTTTGCGCCCTGCAAGGTCAATAAAAATCGCAAACTATGTTCAATCCGATTGATGCAATCTCCGGCTACCACCCCGCAATGCAGGCATTTTTTGCTACCTTGTTTACCTGGGGCGTGACGGCGGCCGGCGCCGCGCTCGTATTTTTTTTCAAAACCGTCAGCCAGAAAGTGCTCGACGCCATGATGGGTTTTGCCGCAGGCGTGATGATTGCAGCCAGTTTCTGGTCGCTGCTGGCGCCGGCGATCGAGATGAGCGAAGAGGTGAGCGACTTGCCCCGGTGGGCGCCTGCGCTGATCGGTTTTCTGGCCGGGGGCATTTTCCTTTCTGCGGTGGACAAGGTGTTGCCGCACCTGCACCCCAGCCTGGCTATCGAACAGGCCGAAGGCATTTCAACCCGTTGGCGACGCAGCGTGTTGCTGGTATTGGCCATCACCTTGCACAACATTCCCGAGGGCCTGGCGGTAGGTGTGGCATTCGGGGCCGTGGCGTACGGATTGCCCAGCGCTACCATCGGCGCTGCGGTGGCACTGGCCATCGGCATCGGCTTGCAAAACTTCCCGGAAGGCACCGCCGTGTCGGTGCCGTTGCGTCGGGAGGGCATGTCGCGCGGGAAAGCCTTCTGGTACGGGCAGTTATCGGGGGCGGTAGAGCCGGTATTCGGGGTACTTGGCGCTCTAGCTGTTATGTCCGCACAGGCATTTTTGCCCTATGCACTTGCTTTTGCAGCAGGCGCCATGCTGTTTGTGGTCGTGGAGGAACTGATCCCGGAGTCGCAACGGGCCGGCAATACCGATTTGGCGACCATGGCTACGCTACTGGGATTCAGCGTGATGATGGTGCTGGATGTGGCGCTGGGATGAGTTTGATTGATTCGATTGATCCGATTGAATCGATTGTTCGATTAAAACTGAGCGAGGATTTGGCGCACCCGGGTAGCCCTGGGACTTTGGGGGAAACGCCGCAGGTACTCGGTGCCAAGCCGTTTTATTTTCGCAACGTCCGGGTTGCTACGTTCTACCACGGTGGCCCAAATCTGAAATTCGAGTTCGTCGCGCAAATCGGTGTCGAGGTAACGGGTTAGTATCCGGCGGAATTGATTTTCCAGTTCCTGCATTTGCCCGTCGTTGTAGCCGCCTTCGCCGCAATAGAAATTAAACCAGTACAGGTATCCGGCATTGTCAGCCAACAGGCTTTGGGGGTATTTCTCTGTAAATTCGTTCAGCGCCGTCAGTGCCGGGGAAAAATCGTAACAACCCTCGCTCAAAAAACACGACGTTTGGCATACGGCAAGCAGCGATGCTGCCTGAAAAAAAGCCAGCGAGTCCGGCGGCAAGGGGAGGCTTTTCAGGCTGTCCACTCGTGCGATATGCGTGCGCACACTGTCGAGCAGGCTGTGATAATCGAATCGGTCGTCCCGTGGCATGGCGAGTCCGGCGCCGTACCGGCTGTCCAGAGCCAGCACGCGGGCAAAATTTTGTTGGTGCAGGTTTTCGCAAACGAGCGCACGAAGGCAAGCCTGCCGCTCTGGCAGCGGAAGTGTGGCATCGTCAAGGCAGGATTCTGTTGCCTTTTCCGGAGCCGTCCGGCTGGTTGACGAGGTATCTGAAGGCCTGTTTTCCTGGCCGGCGGCAGTTTCTTGCCGGGTTTGGCAGGAGGCAATCCAGACGAAGGAGAGTAAGGCAAGTCCGTAAAAAAACAGATGGATGCGGAGAGGCTGAATGTTGGTTCGTGACATGGTGCAAAGAACGTTTTTCACAAATGAATACATATCCTGCGCTCCTAAATCTCCCTTATTTTTTCCAAAAATCCAGCCGTTCAAATTATCCTGAAATTTTCTTCTACCGAAATCCATAATTTTGCCGCTCTGCCAAACAATCAACGGCAGCAGTTGGTATGGAATACAATCCGCGCGACATTGAATCGAAATGGAGGGAATGGTGGCAAACCCGGGGCATCTACCGGGTAAGCAACGACCCGTCGAAACCCAAATTTTACATCCTCAACATGTTCCCGTACCCCTCGGGGGCAGGGCTGCACGTGGGGCACCCGCTCGGCTACATCGCCAGCGATATCGTGGCGCGCTACAAGCGCCAGAACGGTTTCAACGTGCTCAACCCTATGGGCTACGACTCTTTCGGCTTGCCGGCGGAGCAGTACGCCATCCAGACCGGCATTCACCCCGCCGTGTCCACCGAGCAGAACATTCAGCGTTACCGGGAGCAATTGGACAACATCGGTTTTTGCTTCGACTGGAGCCGTGAAGTGCGCACCAGCGACCCGGCCTACTACAAGTGGACGCAGTGGATTTTCATGCAACTGTTTCGGCACTACTACGACCTCGACGCCGACAAGGCGCTGCCCGTGTCGGACCTGATCAAACGGTTTGAAAAAAACGGCAACGCCGACGTGCACGCCGTATGCGACGAAGAAACCCCCGCCTTTTCAGCCCGCGACTGGAGCGGCATGACCGAAAAGGAACAGCAACTGATGCTGCTCAAATACCGCATCACCTTCCCAGAGGAGTCATACGTCAACTGGTGCCCGGCCCTGGGCACGGTACTGTCGAATGACGAGGTGAAAGACGGCGTGAGCGAACGCGGCGGCTATCCCGTGGAGCGCAAACTGATGAAACAGTGGAGCATGCGCATCACTGCCTACGCCGACCGCTTGCTGGAGGGCCTGAACGAAATTGACTGGTCCGAGTCCATCAAGGAACAACAACGCAACTGGATCGGACGCTCGCAGGGCGCTTCGGTGCGTTTTGCGGTAGATGGCCACGAGGGCGTCGCCATCGAGGTGTTCACCACCCGTGTGGACACGATCTATGGCGCCACGTTCATGGTGCTGGCGCCCGAACACGAATTGGTTTCCCGCCTGACCACACCTGCCCAGCAAGCCGAGGTGGACGCCTACGTCAAATGGGCAGCCTCGCGCACTGAACTGGAGCGCATGTCGGAGGTGAAACGCGTGACCGGCGCCGCCACCGGCGCCTCCGCCGTCAATCCGTTCAACGGCGAGCGCATACCGATTTACATTGCCGATTATGTGCTGGCAGGCTACGGCACCGGCGCCGTCATGGCCGTGCCCAGCGGCGACCAGCGCGACTGGAACTTTGCCACACATTTCGGCCTGCCCATCGTGCCTATCTCGGATGCTCAGCAAAACCTCGACACCGCCGCCGACCCGACCAAAGAGGGCCGGTACATCAATTCGGGCATGATCAACGGCATGACCTACGACGAAGCCGTGCCCACGCTGATCAACTGGCTGGAAACCAACGGCCTCGGCAAGGGCAAGGTGCAGTACAAACTGCGCAACGCCGTGTTCAGTCGCCAGCGCTACTGGGGCGAACCCGTGCCCGTGTACTGGAAAGACGATACCCCGCAACTCATTTCCGAAAAAGACCTGCCGCTGGTGTTGCCGGCTATTGACAAATACTTGCCCACTGAGTCGGGCGAGCCGCCGCTGGCCCGCGCCGAGGGGTGGCGTTACAGTTCCGGCAATCAGGACAACAATTACGAATACGAACTCAGCACCATGCCCGGCTGGGCCGGCTCGTCGTGGTACTGGTACCGCTACATGGACCCGCACAACGAGCGTGAATTTTGCAGCAAAGAGGCAGCGAAATACTGGAAATGTGTGGACTGGTACATCGGCGGCGCCGAACACGCTGTGGGCCACCTGTTGTACAGCCGTTTCTGGAACCACTTCCTGTTCGATCTCGGCCTGGCGCCGGAACGGGAATTTGCCAAAAAACTGACCAACCAGGGTATGATTCAGGGGCGCTCCAGCCTGGCCTATCGCGCCAAGGAGTGCTTTTACGAAGAATACCTGTGGCTCAAAGTGTTGCAGCCGTTTTTCAAGGAATATGGCCCCATGCAAATACCGGCGACCAAGGCGGAAGAGTCGGTGACCTACGATTTTGCATTCGAGACCAACGACCTGGTCATCGAGGTGGTTTCCTGGAAACACACAGATAAAATCGAGGCTATCCGTCAATCCGCTGAAGCCGACGGCAAACGCCTGCTCGTGTTGTTCAACGAGGAACTGGCCGAATGCATCAACCAGCACGAGCGCACGGCAGCCAAAGTTCGGAACGCACTGGAAAGCCGCGAGCGGTTTTTTATGACCAAAACGGGGCCGCAAATCGAGCACTTGTTCGTGTCGTACGACCTGACGGCCAAGTATTCCCCCGATTGTTTCAGCAAACTGCACGTGGACATCAGCCTGGTGCAGGACGACGTGCTTGACCTCGACCGGGCACGCCAATTGCCGATGTTTCAGGGAGCCAATTTCAAAATGAATCCCGGGAGCACGTTTACCTGCGCCTTTGAGGTGGAAAAAATGTCCAAGTCGAAGTACAATGTGGTGAACCCCGACGACATGGTGACCCAGTACGGCGCTGACTGCTTCCGTATGTACGAAATGTTTCTTGGCCCCGTCGAAGTGAGCAAGCCCTGGGACACCAAGGGCATCACCGGGGTGTACGGGTTTTTGCGGCGTTTCTGGGGGCAGTTTGTGTCGGAAAACGGCGCCTGGCTACCCACTGACGAGGCGCCCACCCGCGACGAACTGCGCGTGCTGCACACAGCCATCAAAAAAGTAACGGAAGATATTGAGCGGTTCTCCATGAACACCTGCGTCAGCCACTTCATGATCCTGACCAACGAACTGCGTGCGCTCAAGTGCCACAAACGTGCTGTGCTTGAACCCGCCGTAGTTTTGCTTGCGCCCTTTGCGCCGCACCTGGCGGAAGAACTCTGGCACCGCCTCGGCCACGAAAGCACCGTGTGCGATGCCGCCTGGCCGGTGCTGAACGAAGAGTTTCTGAAAACGGATACGATCGTTTACCCGGTACAGATCAACGGCAAACACCGCGGCAACATCGAAATCGCCGCTTCGGCTACGCAAGCGGAGGTGGAAGCGCTGGCGATGCAGCAGGAATTTGTACGCCGAAACCTCGACGGCGCGCCGGTGAAAAAATGTATTGTGATCCCGGGCCGGATCGTGAATATCGTGGCGTAGTTTTTTCACCGCAGAGGCGCTCGCCGTATTTTTTCACCGCCGAGACGCGGAGTTGTCCGCTGAGTTTTTTTCACCGCGAGGCGCTCGACGTGTTTTTTTCACCGCGGAGACGCGGAGGCGCGGAGTTGCTCGCCGAGGTTTTTTTACCGCGAGGCACTCGCCGTATTTTTTCACCGCAGAGACGCGGAGTTGTTTCCTGTCCTCAGCGTTTTTCTCCGCGTCTCTGCGGTGAAAAAAGATCATACCAATTTGGCGTCCAGTTCAATCGGCACTGCCGACAGCGCCTTGCTGACCGGGCAACCGGCTTTGGCGGCCAGCGCATGTTCCTCGAACACATCGGCGTCAATACCCGGCACATTGGCTTCGAGGTGCAGCGTGATTTTGGCGAACGACCAGCCGGCGTCGCCTTTTTCCATGTCAATGGTAGCCGAGCAGCGCAGTTCGGCAGGCGGGAAACCCGCGCCCGAAAGCCGGAAACTCAGGGCCATGATGTAGCAGCCGGCGTGTGCGGCAGCGATAAGTTCTTCGGGATTGGTGCCGGCACGGCCGTCTTCATTCTGAAAACGGAGTTTGGCGGAGTAGGGCGTGTCCAGCAAGACGCCGGAAGGGCCGCTCAGCGAGCCGGAACCTTCCGCGCCGGAGCCGTTCCAGACGGCGGATGCAGTGCGTTTGAATGTAGCCATGGGTAGTGATGAATGATAAGTGATGAACGATGAGTTGGAATTCGGGAAAGGCAACAGAACACGGCAGGCGAAAGATGGTTGCAGGTTTCTTCACATCAGTTTTTTTGCGGTGTTACCCGGCAAATTACCGGATGAAATAAAAAAATACAGCGCGAAGTTTATGTCCGGAACTGCGTCTGACTCCCGTTCTGCGTTGAGCCATTGATAACCAAACAATACTGCCATGCAGACAAACGAACCAAACGCCTTTCAATCCTATTCCCCCGAACCGGGATTTACACAACGGCACTCTGCTACCCTCAAAGGGGCAATTATTTTTTTGCTGGTAATCCTGCTCCTCATCCCGGCCACCATGGTCGAACGGCTGATTTATGAACGGCAAGATCGTCAAAACGAAGCCTGCGCAGAAGTCAGCGGGAAGTGGGGCGGCGTTCAAACCATCTCCGGCCCTGTGCTGGTGCTGCCTTACGATGAAATCCAGCGAAACAACAAGGGAGAAGAAACGAGCCATCAGCGCAAATACGCCTGTTTTTTGCCTGATGAACTAAATATCAAGAGTGAAATCGCACCCGAGAAACGCACCCGGGGCATCTTTGAAGTGGTACTTTATGGCGGCGCCGTTCGCCTTGAAGGCGTTTTTAATTCGGTACAGCCCGAGAAAGTCATCCCTTCCGATACCCGGATTTACTGGAATAAAGCCGTGTTGGCCATTGGTATATCCGATTTGCGCGGGCTTAAAGACCAGGTTCTGTTGCGCTGGAACGACCAAACGAATGTTTCGGAACCCGGTATTCCAGTTCCGGGACTAAGTCACAGCGGAATTCACGTACCCCTCGACCTGACTCCAGCCAACGAATCCAATCCGGACAAGTACCGCTTTCAGGTTGACGTGACGATGAAAGGTTCCGGTGCGCTTTATTTTACCCCGTTGGGGAAAGTTACTCAGGTACAGTTGGCATCTGCCTGGCCGGATCCGAGTTTCACCGGCGCCTTTTTGCCTGACGAAAAAAATGTGTCGCAGCAGGGCTTCAAGGCTACCTGGAAAGTCCTCAACCTCAACCGGAACTACCCGCAACAATGGATCAGCGGCAGAGAAATCAATTTTCAGGAAAGTGCGTTCGGGGTGAGTTTTTTACTCCCTGTGGACAACTACCAGAAGTCTACCCGCTCGGTGAAGTACGCGGTGCTCTTCATCGGCCTAACGTTTTTGTGCATGTTTTTCATCGAAATGCGGCAATCCCGGCGCGTACACCCGTTCCAGTATGCCCTGATCGGGCTGGCTCTCGTGGTTTTCTACACCCTGCTGGTTTCCATCTCCGAGCAGACCTCTTTCAACACAGCCTATCTGATCGCCGCAGTCATGACGATTCTCCTGACGGGTTTGTATGCCCGGGCACTTTTTGAATC
>CAYMQY010000051.1:0-21951 GCA_964392655.1 uncultured Saprospiraceae bacterium | reverse complement strand
GCCCCCCCCCCAATGGGGTTGGGTTACTTAGTGGGCGCCGCGTCTCCCCTCCCCTTTGGGGAGGGGTCGGGGGTGGGGCCGGTGGGGCCTGGACCAAACATCCGCTTGATCGCCTCCACAGCCATCAGTGCCCGCCGCAGTTGCATCACTTCGCGCGGGCTGATTTTGCCCATGGCGGTTTTGCTCATCAGGCGCTCGAGGTCGCCGATGTGGCGAATATGCGGTTCCAATTGCCGGCAGAATTCCTGGTTTTTGACAAAAAAGCCGACTGCTTCGTGTCGCTCTTCGATCTGGTGGAGGTTGGTCAGCGGGAGCAAAACCCATTTTTTGAGCAGGCGCGCGCCCATCGGGCTGACGGTATGGTCGAGCACCTGAAGCAGGGAGGTGCCGGTTTCGTGATTCGACTGGATCAGTTCGAGGTTGCGCACGGTGAAGCGGTCGAGCCAGACGTAGTTATCGGTTTGCAGGCGACTGAGGCTGCGGATGTGGCTGATCTGGTTGTTTTCGGTAGCGGCGAGGTAGTGCATGGCCGCTCCGGCTGCGGACTGCGCCAGATCGAGGTCTTCGATGCCGAAGCCCTTGAGGCTGTTGGTCTGGAAATGTTGCAGCAGTTTTTCACGCCCGAACTCGTGGGTAAAAATCCAGTCCTCGAGGGTGTAGGTGTAAAACTTGTCGCCGAAGTACGCACTGAATTCCTTCATACGACTCTTGGGCAGCACGATTTCGGCGGGTTTGAAGCCCTGGAGCAGTTTGTCCACGGTGGTCATGTTGCCTTCAGTGGCAAAGAACTCGCCGGTGCTGATATCGAGAAACGCAATGCCGAAGAGGTCGTTTTTGCCGAAGGCCAGCGTGGCGAGGAAGTTGTTCTGATTGTGTTCCAGCAGGGCGTCGTCGGTGGTGACGCCGGGAGTGACGATTTCGGTGACGGAGCGGCGCACGACTTTGCCCGGCACCGGCTTTTCCATTTGTTCGCAAATAGCCACCCGGAAGCCCGCACGCACCAAGCGGGGCAGGTACATATCCAGGGCATGGTGCGGAAAACCGGCCAGTTCAACGTCGGAGCCGCCGTTGTTCCGGCTGGTCAGGGTGATACCGAGAGCGTTTGCAGCCTTCACTGCATCTTCGGCGAAAGTCTCGTAAAAATCACCCACCCGGAACAGCAGGATTGCGTCGGGATATTTGGCTTTCACCGAGTTATACTGCGCCATGAGGGGCGTAGTCGTGGGCGCTTTGTCGGATTGGGTGTTTTTGCCGGGTCGGGCCATGGTGCGTTTGCGGAATGATTAAGCGGGCAAAAATAGGTGTCGCCCTGTGCTTGCCCAAACATCCGGTAAAATCAGATTGGTTTGCCCGGCGGAAACCTTTCTGTTGTACCCTGCAAATGCAAAAAATTGACATTTGGCGCATCCCCGGTCAAAACCGACCCGTATTTGTGCCTGTCTCAAGGTTAGCAACACAAGCATGTTTTGTAACATTGCGGCGGCTTAACTGTACCTTGTTTCATATTCGGGAAAATCAGTTTTTAATCCAGGGGATCTCCGAAAGGCCGATTCGTTTTTTTCTAACGTGCTGTGCTTACACAAATCACTACTACTGCTATGGGTTTCAGGATTACACTTTCCTTTCTGTCCGCTTTCGTTTTTTTCGCCTCAAGCCTTATTTCTCAAAACACCACATCCGTTGAGTTGGAAAAACAACGCCAGCGCATACACATGGATGTATTTTTTGGTGAAAACAGCATTCGTGTTTGCGGGCTAATTCCGGGCACGACGTATTCAGTTGTGGCTGTTACGACCTCTCTTGAGGATAAAACGCCCTTGGTGCTGACTATGGCCGACCCGGTTATGGAGCAGGAAGCCAAGCCGATGTCCCGCCCCGACCGACCCCAACACCGGATGTTTTTGGCCAACGACACCTGTGCCGAGTTTAGTCTGAAAGTTGGCAATGGGCTTCTGAGTGGCAGTATGCCGATGATTTTATCGGTCAGTTGTGTGGATTGTCCTGAAGCGACTGCATTTAAGGAGAAGTTCTTTCAGCATTTGGAAAAGATGGAAATGGCCAACCTCTCTACCACAGGCGGCTCTTCTGCATCGTCTTTGGTGACGACACTCATCGGCGGCGACTGTTTTCAAGTTGCCAATGCAACATCGTTTGGACCGACTCAGTCACGCGGTACTTTCAACAATGGAGCAACCAATATTGGAATAAATACAGGTGTAGTGTTGTGTACGGGCAATGTAGCAAGTTTGCCCGGACCGAACAACAACGGAGGCGTGTCTGCCAATACTGCGGGATTTAACTCCAACTCTGCCGACGACCCTGATTTGGCTACATTGTCGAACGGGAACCAATGGGATTTGATCAAACTGGAATTTGATTTCACTCCAACTGCAGAAGATGTTTCATTTGAATATGTGTTTGGCTCAGAGGAATATTGTGAATTCGCCAATTCCAACTTCAATGATGTATTCGGCTTTTTTATTAGTGGCCCCGGCATCGCCGGCACACAAAACATAGCCTTGTTGCCTGTGGGGGGCAATCCACCTGTCACGATAAACAACGTGAACCACGTGGACAATACCGCTTTTTACGTAAACAACAACACATTTAATCCATGTCAGGCTTTCGGCGCCTGTTGTACGGCTGAATGTCAACTGGATGGCTGGACAACTGTATTGACAGCCAATGCCACAGACTTGATACCTTGCTCTACGTATCACATCAAACTTGCTATTGCCGACATCGCCGACGGCGCACTTTTTTCCGCTGTTTTTCTCAAAGCAAATTCCTTCAATGCCGGTGGTGTGGTGAAAGCCAATCCGATCTACCCTTCGGGCTTCAATTACGTTATCGAAAGTTGTAATGGCGGCTATTTCCGGTTTTTCCGGGCGGGTGGTGACATTAACCAGCCGATTGTGGTCAATTTTACCATTAGCGGCTCGGCGACACCGGGCGACGATTATGATCCATTGCCGACAACCATAACCATACCGGCAGGCGCAAACTTTGTTGACCTGCCGGTCAACGTAATCGGAGACCTGATTATCGAAGGACTGGAAACGATTGTGATCACGCTTGACAACCCCTGTTCCTGCAATTTGGCAGAGTTTACTTTTAATATTGAGGACAAAGTACCCCTGGAGATTGAAATGGAAGACCAGGACCTTTGTGGCGTAAACAGTACTACACTCGCCCCGGATCTGGTCAGTCCCGGTGTGCCGCCACTTACGTACCTGTGGAGTAACAACGCCACCACGCCCTCCATTACCGTTAACACGCCAGGCACGAATACTTACACCGTTACAGTGACCGACCATTGTGGCGATACCGCCACCGCTGAAGCCACCGTAACCCTGACGCCCAGCCCTACGGCTACGCTTACCGGCTCCGGTTCATTTTGCGCCAACCAGCCTGATACCGTGAACCTGACACTGACGTTCACCGGCATAGGCCCCTGGGTGGTAGAAATAGACAACAACGGCACCACGGAGTCATACACCTACACCAACAGCCCGGTGACGTATACCGTCAGCGACCCGGGGTCCTACTCCTTGGTCAGTGTAGCTACACAGTCGGGCTGTACCGGTACTGCTACCGGATCGGTTACGCTCAACGAGATCACCGTCACCCTGACCGTGACGCCTACCGACCCGCCATGCTTCGGAGCGAACAACGGCTCTGCCTCGGCATCCGCGTCGGGCGGAAACGGGCCATTCACTTACGCCTGGAGCAACAACGGCTCCGGACCGAACCAGTCCGGCCTCGCCCCGGGTACCTATACCGTAACTGCAACAAACGGGCAGGGCTGCACGGCTGAGGAAAGTTTTACCCTCGCCGAGCCGCCCCAACTCACCGCCACGGCCAACAATACCGGTAACATTGACTGCAACAACCCCACGGGCAGCGCTGAACTCGATGTGAACGGCGGTACACCGGACTACACCTTCAACTGGAGCGGCGGCTCCGGGGGCCAGAATCCGACCTTCACCACAGGTGGCACCTACACCGTGACCGTGACCGACGACAACAACTGCACCGTAACGGCATCGGTCACCATCACATCCAACCTGACGCCTCCGGTAGCGGCTGCTACCGTCAACGGACAAATTGACTGCAACAACAGCGAAATCACCATCAACGGCAACGGTTCCTCACAGGGGCCGAATTACACCTACGAATGGAACGGACCCGGCCTGACCTGCTGCGAAACCACGCTCGAACCTACCGTCAACGCCGGCGGCACCTACACGCTCACTGTGACCAACAGCGACAACGGCTGTACCGCCACCGTAGCTGTTAGCGTAGTGCAAAATATTACACCGCCCAATGCAGTCATTGCGGCGCCACAAAACATCAGTTGCAACATGCCCACACTTTCCCTGAATGGAAATGGCTCTTCGCAAGGGCCAAACTTCGCGTTCGAGTGGAGCACTTCAGGGGGGAATTTTACCTGTTGCACCAACACACTGAATCCACAAATTAATCAGGCCGGCACCTATACTATATTGGTCACAAATACAAATAACGGTTGTACTGCCGAAGCCACCGTAACTGTGGACGGCAACACGGACCCGCCGACCGCAACGATCGTACCACCCGCTGTGGTGGACTGCAACAACCCCGAACTGGAACTGGATGCCAGCGGCTCTTCGCAAGGCGGAAATATCACATACCAGTGGGGTGCAGGCGGTGGCGGCAACATCACCGGCGGCGGCAATACCACCAACCCGACCATCAACGCGGGTGGCACCTATACCATTACCGTCACCAACACCGATAATAATTGTACGGCCACTGCCAGCGTAACCGTCACAGCCAGCCTTACACCGCCCGTGGCAGTAGCCGCTGCGCCGCCGACACTGACATGTGCCGATCCTGAAATTACGATCAACGGCAATGGCTCCTCGCAAGGACCGAACTTTACCTACGAATGGACGGCCAACCCGGGCAACATTGTTAGCGGTGACAATACGCTGAACCCCGTGGTGGACGAAGCCGGCTCGTACACGCTAGTCGTAACCAATGCCGACAACGGCTGTACCAGTTCAACGACGGTGAATGTCAACTCCAATCAGGACTATCCCGACGCTGATGCCGGGTCGCCGCTTACGCTGAATTGTTCCAACCCCAACCTGCAACTGCAAGGCTCCGGCAGCAGCGGAAACGGCATCACCATTCAGTGGACGGCCAACCCCGGCAATATAACCGGCGGCGCCAATACCTATTCGCCGACGATCAACCAGCCCGGTACCTACACGCTCGTGGTGACCAACACCAACAACGGCTGCTCCAGCACTTCCGAAGTCACGATTGACTCCAATTTCGACATTCCGACCGCGACGATCGAGCCGCCGGGAGTGGTCAATTGCAATACTCCCGAACTGGAACTGGACGCCAGCGGCTCTTCCCAGGGTGGAGAATTTACCTACAACTGGGCCGCCAATCCGGGCAATATCACCGGCGGCGGCAACACCACCAACCCGACCATCAATCAGGCCGGCACCTATACGATCACGGTGACGAATACCGACAACGGCTGCACCGCCACGGCCAGCGTCAGTATCACATCCAACCTGACGCCACCCGTGGCCGTGGCGGCCGCTCCGCCGGTTTTGACCTGCGCCAATCCGGAACTGACGATCAACGGAAACGGCTCCTCGCAAGGCCCGGATTTCACCTACGAATGGACGGCAAACCCGGGGAATATTGTCAGCGGGGAAAACACCCTCAATCCGGTGATTGACGAAGCCGGCTCGTACACGCTGGTCGTGACCAATCAGGCCAACGGATGCACCAGTTCAACCACGGTGAATGTCAACTCCAACCAAAACTACCCGAACGCCGATGCCGGACCGGAACTGACGCTGAATTGTTCCAATCCCAACCTGCAACTGCAAGGCTCGGGTAGCAGCGGAAACGGCATCACCATTCAGTGGACGGCCAACCCGGGCAACATCACCGGCGGCGCCAATACCTATTCGCCGACGATTAACCTGCCTGGGACTTACACCCTTGTGGTGACCAACACGAACAACGGCTGTTCCAGCACCTCCGAAGTGACCATTTCCTCCAATTTTGACATTCCGACGGCGCAAATCAACCCGCCATTAGTGGTGGACTGCAACAACCCCACGATTGAAATTGACGGCAGTGGTTCCTCGCAAGGCGGCGAATTCACGTACAACTGGGCTGCCAACCCGGGAAATATCACCGGCGGCGGCAACACCACCAACCCGACCGTGAATCAGGCCGGGACTTATACCATTACGGTGACAAATACCGATAACGGTTGCACCGCCACTGCAAGCGTATCGGTAACCTCCAACCTGACTCCACCCGTCGCCGTAGCCGCTACTCCGCCGCTATTGACCTGCCAGAATCCGGAAATGACGCTTAATGGGAACGGCTCCTCGCAAGGGTCGGAATTCACCTACGAATGGACGACCGGTGGCGGCAATATCGTCAGCGGGGAAACCACACTGAACCCCGTCATCGACCAACCCGGTTCGTACACACTTGTGGTCACCAACCAGAACAACGGTTGCACCAGTTCAACTACGGTAAATGTCAACTCCAACCAGAATTTCCCGACCGCCAATGCTGGACCGGAGCAAACGCTGAATTGTGTCCATCCCACGGTGCAACTGCAAGGCTCGGGCACCAACCCTCCCGGCGTCACCATTCAGTGGACTGCCAACCCCGGCAACATCGTCAGCGGCGCCAATACGTACTCGCCGACGGTCAACCAGCCGGGCACGTACACGCTCGTGGTCACCAACACGTCCAACGGCTGTTCTACAACAGCTGAAGTCACGATTGATGCCAACTTTGATGTGCCGATAGCGACAATTGCACCGCCGCAAGAGATCAACTGCTACAACCCCAGCGTAGAACTGGATGCCGGCGGTTCTTCCCAAGGGCCGGAATTCGGGTACAACTGGACGGCCACCCCCGGGAATATTCAAGCGGGCGGGAACACGCTAAACCCGGTTATTAATCAGCCCGGCACTTACAACCTGACCGTCACCAACACCGATAGCGGCTGTACTGCCACGACCAGCGTTTCGGTAACGGCTAATCTGGCCCAACCGACAGCGCTTGCTGCCACGCCGGGTTTGCTGACCTGCCAAAATCCGGAACTCACACTCAACGGTAACGGCTCCTCGCAAGGGCCGGAGTTCACCTATGAATGGACGACCGGCAATGGCAACATCGTCAGCGGAGAAAACACACTGAATCCCGTTATTGACCAGCCCGGCGCATACACGCTGGTTGTCACCAACCAGGATAACGGCTGCACAAAAGCAGTGACCGTGAACGTCAACTCGAACCAGAATTTTCCCAATGTCGCTGCCGGACCGGAATACCTGCTCAACTGCGTGAACCCGTCGCTGCAGTTGCAAGGCTCGGGTAGTAGCGGCCCCGGATTCGTGATCCAGTGGACGGCCAACCCGGGCAACATCGTCAGCGGCGCCAACACCTATTCCCCGACAATCAACCAGCCAGGCACATACTACGTCGTGGTTACCAATACCGCCAATGGCTGCACCGCCGAGGATTTTGTACAAATTGAAGCCAACTTCGACCAGCCGGTGGCGGTCATTGCCGCTCCGGACATTGTCAATTGCTACAATCCGGTGGTTGAACTCGACGCAAGCGGTTCCTCCCAAGGGCCGGATGATGTCTTTGTTTGGACAACTGTAAATGGCAACATCGTCAGCGGGGCCAACACGCCGAACCCCGAAGTGAGCCAGGGCGGCACCTACAACCTGCTTGTATCCAACGTAGTGAGCGGTTGTACGGCTACGGCCAGTGTCACAGTGCAACAAAACCTGACCCTGCCAAACGCCAACGCCGGCCCGGGCGCTACGCTGAGTTGCGCAATTGCACAACTGACCCTGAATGCCACAGGCTCTTCCGGCCCGAATTTCCAGTACGAATGGTGGACTCCGGACGGAAATATCGTCAGCGGGGAAAACACCCTCAACCCGGTCATTGACCAGCCGGGTTCATACACGCTTGTGGTGACCAATTCCGTGAACGGCTGCACCCGCCAAAGCACTGTGAATATTCTGGCCGACCAAAACGCGCCGACAGCCTATAGCGGCGACGACGGCGTGCTCACCTGCACCAGCCAAAGTCTGCAATTGAACGGCTTCGGTTCATCCACCGGGAACGGCATCACTTACCAGTGGGTGGCCAACCCCGGCAATATCGTTTCGGGCGCAAATACCCTCACGCCGACGGTCAACGCATTCGGTTTTTACACGCTCATCGTTACCAATACCGCCAACGGCTGCACGGATATGGACGAGGTGTTTATTGACGACAACATCGTGTACCCTACCGCCAACATTGCACCGGCTCAACAACTCAACTGCGCATTTACCACCGTAGAACTTGACGCGAGCGGCTCTACCGGCGACAACCTTACTTTCGCCTGGACGCCGAACAACAAAATTCTGAGCGGGCAAGGCACTTCCAACCCGGAAGTCGGACAAACTGGAACCTACAACCTCGTAGTCACCAATCAGGACAACGGTTGTACCGCTACCGCCTCCGTTACCGTCACACAGGACATTGCGCCACCCGTAGCCGTAGCAGTCCCGACGGCTTCCATCACCTGCCAGTCGCCGCAAACCACGCTCAACGGAACCGGATCATCGTCCGGCTATCCGTTTTTCTACGAATGGACGACCACCAACGGCAACATCGTCAGCGGCTATCTGACCCTCAACCCGATTGTGAATCAGATCGGCACCTACACGCTCACGGTTTCCAACATTGAAAACGGCTGTACGGCCGCCACCACGGTACAAGTCATAACCCAGCAGACATTCCCCACTGCCAATGCCGGACCGGCTCAGACCATCACCTGTGCGGTTCAGCAAATGAATCTCGACGGCAGCGGCTCCTCGCAGGGGCAGCAGTACACCTACGTCTGGACGACCCAAAACGGTAATATCGTTTCCGGGGCAAATACCCTGAATCCGCTGGTAAACGCGCCGGGGGTGTACGAACTTTCCGTCGTCAATACGCAAACGGGTTGTACCTCCACCGCTTCCGTTACGGTCGGCCAAAACACGGCCAACCCGCAGGCATCGGTTGCTCCGGGCGGAGAATTGAGTTGCACCGTCACTTCGCTCGTGCTTGACGGAACCAACTCCAGTACGGGCGGGAATTTTACCTACAACTGGACTACAGCCGCAGGCAATATTGTCTCCGGACAAGGCACACTTAGCCCGGTGGTAGATGCCACAGGCACCTACAATCTTGTGGTTACCAATACCGCCAACGGTTGCACGTCAAGCGCGTCTACGGTAGTCACTGCCGATGCCAGCATACCCACCGCGAACGCAGGCCCGGCAACCACGCTAACCTGTCTTGTTTCGGAAATTATGCTCAATGCCACGGCTTCCAGCCAGGGCAGCGAATTTTCCTACAACTGGACCGGTCCGGGCATCGTTTCGGGCGGCAACACCCTGACGCCCACGATCAATGCTGCGGGGACGTACACGCTGCAAATTTTGAATACAGCGAATGGCTGTACGGCTACTTCCAACGTACTCATTCCCGCCGATGTGGCACTTCCCGTGGCGGCTGCCGGAGCACCCGCCGTGCTGAATTGTGTGGATACGGTGTTGACTTTGCAGGGTAATGCGTCCAGTACCGGGCAACAATTCACATACCTATGGACGACTTCTGCCGGCGGCAACATTCTTTCCGGCGCCAATACGCTTGCTCCGCAAATTGACCAGCCCGGTGCTTACTCCTTGCTCGTCACCAACACGACAAACGGCTGCACGGCTACGGATGTGGTGAATATTGCTCAAAATACCGCACTCCCCGCCGCCAATGCCGGTGCACCAGGCCTCATCACTTGCACCAACGCGACGGTAACGCTGACCGGCAGCGGCAGTACGGGGCCGGAATTTGCATACCTCTGGACTACGACAAACGGCAGCATCGCAAGCGGCGCCAACACGCTTTCGCCCGTAGTGGACGCCCCGGGTTTGTACAACCTGCTGGTGACCAATACCACGAACGGTTGCACGGCGGTAGCGGCGGTTTCGGTGGCTAAAGACGCCAATGTACCGGTTGCCACAGCAGTCGTCCCCGGCCCGTTGACCTGCACCGTTACCCAGATTCAATTGAATGGGACCGGTACCACAACCGGCCCGACGCTCCAGTACACCTGGACAACGTCCACCGGCAACATCGTTTCCGGCGGCAACACGCTCAATCCGACAGTAAACCAGCCTGGCCAATACACCCTGAACGTGTTCAATTCGGCCAATAATTGCGAAGCACTATTCACGGTGAATGTGCCCCAGGACCTTGCACCGCCAACGGCTAACGCCGGTGCTCCGGCCGTCATTTCCTGTTCCAATCCGGTGCTGACGCTGAACGGCGGCGGCTCCAGCCAGGGTGCGAATTTTACCTACCAGTGGAATACAGCGAATGGCAACATCCTGACGGGCGGCAATACAACCAGCCCGCAAATTGACCGCTCGGGGAATTACACCCTTGTGGTGACCAATACGCAAAACGGCTGCACTTCATCGGCCTCCGTGCAGATTTTGCTGGACCAGAACTCGCCGCAGGCAGAAGCCGGGCCTCAGCAACAACTTACCTGTGTGGCCAATACCGTGGCGCTTAACGGCGCAGGCAGCAGCGTCGGGCCGAACTTTGTGTACCAGTGGACGGCTTCCGGCGGCGGCAATATCGTGAGTGGCGCAAACACGCTGAACCCGGTTGTTGACCAACCCGGACAGTACACGCTTCTGGTGACGAACCCCACCAACGGCTGCACGTCAGTAGATTCGGTCAATACCGTGGTGAACGTCACGCCGCCCTTGGCGGCAATTGCTGCGCCACCCACGCTGAACTGCCAACTTACGCAAACTATGCTTAACACCACGGGTAGCAGCACGGGCAGTCAGTTCGCGTACGCCTGGAGCACTGTTGGCGGCGGATTTGTTTCCGGCATCAACAGTCCGGCGCCGGTGGTAAACAAGCCAGGCACCTACAATTTGGTCATCACCAACACGGCCAACGGCTGTACGACCACGGCCTCCACGGTGGTTCCGCAGAATATTTTGCAGCCGACGACGGACGCCGGTGCAACAGCAGAACTGAATTGCGCCAACTCAAGCCTGTCGCTCAACGGCTCTGCCGGCAATCTGGGTGGAAGTATTGCGCAAATCGTCTGGTCTACCCAAAACGGGAACATCGTTTCCGGCGGAAATACACTGAACCCGGTGATTAATGCCCCAGGTACGTACATCCTGACGATCACGAACACGACCAACTTCTGCACGGCAACCGACCAGGTGGCAATTTCTCAAAACACCACGCCGCCTACCGCCGCCGTAGCCGCCGCACCTGTGCTGACTTGCGCCGTGCCGGTCGTTTCCCTGAACGGAAACGGCAGCAGCTCCGGCCCGCTGTTCGGATACCAGTGGGTGGCCCAAAATGGCGGCAACATCCTGTCTGGCGCCACCACGCTGCTTCCCAGTGTGAACGCCCCAGGCACCTACTTGCTGACAATCACGAACAACAACAATAAATGCACCACCACGGCAACGGTGACGGTTTCGCAAGACATCGTACAACCGGATGCTGTGGCCGGCAACACCGTTACCCTGACCTGCACCACGCCGACCCTGCAACTCAACGGCACGGGCAGCAGCGTCGGCAGCCAGTATTCCTATGAATGGAGCACCCTGAACGGGCAAATCCTGTCGGGCGAAACCACCCTGCAGCCCACCGTCGGAGCACCGGGCCTGTACACTATCCTGGTAACCAACGCAACCAACGGTTGTACCCGGACTGCAGATGTGCAGGTGCTTCAGGATGCCAATGCACCGATAGCCACTGCAGCCTTGCCGGCAGAACTGACCTGCAAAGTGCAAACCGTCACGCTGAACGGTACCGGAAGTAGTGTCGGAGCAAACTTCGGCTACCAGTGGAGCACGACCAACGGCCAAATCGTCAGCGGCGGCACCACACTCCAGCCGGTTGCCGGAGCGCCGGGAACGTACCAGTTGCTCGTCACCAACAGCCAAAACGGCTGCACGGCAACCCGCAACGTCACGGTTTCCCAAAACATCACACCACCGGATGTAGTAACCAATGCCGCCAATACCATCACCTGTGCTACCACGTCGGTTGCCCTGAGCGCATTCGGCACAGGCGGAAGTCAGGGTGTCACATATTCCTGGAGCACCACGAACGGCAACATTGTGTCGGGAGCCAATACGGCCAATCCTACGGTGAGTAAAGGCGGCGATTACAACCTCGTTGTGACCGATCAGTACAACGGTTGCACCAATACAGCCCAGGTTCCCGTACCTTCGGATACCCAGGCGCCGCCGGTTGCGATTGCTATACCGAACTTGCTGACCTGCGTAGTGCAGCAGGTCACCGTGGATGGCTCTGCCAGTGCACAGGGCAGCCAGTATAGTTACTCCTGGACTGGGCCGGGCATCGTTTCCGGAAACGCAACGCTCAATCCGGTCGTCAACCAGCCCGGCACGTACAACCTGAGCATTGTGAACAACCTGAACGGCTGCACTTCCTCGGCAACAACGGCTGTGCAGCAGAACATTCAGCCGCCGGCTGCGGAAGCAAGCGGTGGATTTGAAATTACCTGCTCCATTCTTGATGGTACATTGAGTTCGATCGGATCATCCGCGGGGGCCAATTTCAGTTACCTGTGGAGTACTTCCGACGGCAACATTCTTTCTCCGCCGGCATCGGCTGCGCCGTCCGTAGACGAACCCGGCACGTACAACCTGTTGGTTACCAACCTGCAAACCGGTTGCACAGCGACCGACAACGTGGTGGTAACGGAAAACACCAACTACCCAAGCAGTCTGGAGTTGTACACGGAGCCGCCAAGTTGCGACGGGAAAAAAGGTGTGATCCGGATTGTCGAAGTGCAGGGTGGGGTAGGGCCGTACCTCTACTCCATTGACGGCGGCAATACCTTCCTGACGGCCAATGATTTCCAGAATTTGAATCCGGGTCAGTACCAGTTGGTAGTGCAGGATGTGAACGGCTGCGAATACGAAGAATCGCTCACGTTCCAGGTGCCTGTCGAGCCGCAAGTAGTCCTTGGCCCCGAGATCAAACTGAGTTTCGGGGAATCGGCTACGTTGACAGCACTCATCAATATTCCGCCGTATCAGGTGGACTCGATCATCTGGTCGCCAATGGAAAGTCTGACGTTGACCAACAAGCCTCACGTCGTGATTGCGCGGCCTTTTACCACCACCCAGTACACGGTTCGGGTAGTGAACAAGGAAGGATGTGCAACCGAGGCCTCAATAATTGTTCGGGTAGATGATCCTAACTTGTGGGCGCCCAATGTCATCAGTCCGAACAAGGAAGACGGCCAAAATGACGTGTTCGTCATCTTTGCCGGGCCAAACACCGTGAACAAAATCAACTCCCTGCAGATTTACGACCGCTGGGGTAACCAGGTGTTTTACAAACAAAACATCGAACCGAACAACGAAAAGTACGGTTGGGACGGTCGTTTCCGCGGTCAGCCGATGAATCCGGCGGTATTTGTCTGGTGGGCGGAAGTGGAACTCGTTAGCGGGCAGCGGATTTTGATGAAAGGTGATTTGACGATTGTGGATTGACGGACGTTCGACGCAGTTTTTCATAAATTTTTCACCATTGAGGCGCGGAGGCGCAGAGTTGTTGGCAAAACACACAATTACTCTGCGTCCCGGCGCCTCTGTGGTGCATTGCTGCCGGGAAATAACTTAGTTTTGCCCGCCCATTGCCGAGGCTGACCAACCACCATGCTGGCTGACAACTTCCCGTTTTACAAACAACTTGACGCATCGGACTGCGGTGCCACGTGTTTGCGCATGGTAGCGCGGCATCATGGACGACATTATTCGCTGGAATACCTGCGCGAGCTGTCGTACCTCGATCGCGAAGGCACCTCCCTGATGGGCATTGCCGATGCCGCTGAAAAAATTGGCCTGCGTACACTGGGGGTTAAAACCAATTTTGGCCGGCTGCAGAATGAACTCCCTCTGCCCTGCATCGCTCACTGGAAGCAAAACCACTTTTTGGTGGTGTACCGCATTGCCAACGGCAAGGTGTATGTGGCCGATCCGGCGGTAGGCAAGGTGCAGATGTCGGAGCAGGAATTTCTCGACAACTGGGTCAGTGATGTGTACAACACCGAGCCTCAGGGTATTCTGTTGCTATTGGAAACCTCTCCGGAGTTTTTCCAGCGCGAGGGCGAAACCACCAACCGGTCGGGACTCGGCATTCTCCGGCAGTATTTAGTGCCGCACAAACGCCTGATCTGGCAACTTTTTCTCGGCCTGATACTGGGCAGTGTGATCCAGTTGATCTTCCCGTTTTTGATGCAGGCGCTGGTGGACAAGGGCGTTCAACTCAACGACCTCAACTTCGTTTACCTCATCCTTGCCGCGCAGGGTATGCTGTTTTTCAGTCAGGTAGCCGTGGAATTCATTCGGGGTTGGATCCTGCTGCACATCGGTACACGGGTGAACATCAACCTGGTTTCCGACTTTTTGATCAAACTGATGCGCTTGCCCATGGCATTTTTTGATTCCAAAATGACGGGCGATTTGCTTCAGCGGATTTACGACAACGAGCGGGTAGAGCGTTTTCTGACCTCCTCCTCCTTAGTTACGCTGTTTTCCGTGGTCAACCTGCTGGTATTCGGAATTGTGCTCCTGTTTTACAACACCTGGATTTTTGCCATTTTCTTCCTGGCTGCCATGCTCTATTTTGGGTGGGTAGCCATTTTCCTCCAACGCCGCCGGGCACTTGACTACCGCCGCTTCGAACAAATGGCCGACAACCAGAATGCCCTGATTCAGTTGGTCAACGGTATGCAGGAAATCAAACTGCACAATGCCGAGCGTCAGAAACGCTGGGCCTGGGAGCGTATTCAGGCCAAACTTTTCCGTATCAGCGTGGACTACCTGGCTACCGATCAGATGCAGCGTGCAGGAGCGGCTTTTATCAACGAAGGCAAAAACATTTTGATCTCGATCACAGCGGCGACCGCCGTCATCAACGGCGATATGACCCTCGGCATGATGCTCGCCGTGCAGTACATCATCGGTCATGCGAATGCTCCACTGGAATCGCTGGTGCAATTCATCCTTGCAGCGCAAGAGGCCAAAATCAGTCTGGAGCGCATGAATGAAATCCACCTCAAGCCGGACGAAGAGCCGAAGGATGCCGCCAAGGTGACCGTATTGCCGGATAACGGCGACCTCTCGGCAGAAAACCTGTCGTTCCGATATGGCGGTCCGCACGAACCCTGGGTATTGCGCAATATCGGCATGGTCATTCCGGAGGGAAAAATCACGGCGATTGTGGGCAGTAGCGGTAGTGGGAAAACCACGTTAGTCAAATTACTGCTCAATTTCTACAACCCGACTGAAGGCGCCATCCGATTGGGGGAAGTTGGTTTGTCCAACATTGACCATCAACTTTGGCGCGAACGCTGCGGCGTGGTCATGCAGGACGGGTTCATCTTTTCCGACACCATCGCCCGCAACATCGCGCTTGGCACAGACAACATCAACCGCCAGCAATTGCTGTATGCAGCCAAAGTGGCCAACATTCAGTCGTTTATCGAGACCTTGCCGCTTGGCTACAACACGAAAATCGGACCTGACGGCGTCGGACTGAGTCAGGGCCAGCGGCAACGCATCCTGATCGCGAGGGCTGTTTACAAAAATCCGAGATACCTGTTTTTCGATGAAGCCACCAATGCGCTGGATGCCTACAACGAGCGGGTTATCATGCACAACCTGGAGCAGGTTTTTCAAAACAAAACGGTGGTAATCGTAGCGCACCGGCTGAGTACGGTACGGAACGCCGACAATATCATTGTTTTGGAAAAAGGAGAATTGGTGGAACAGGGGACCCACGAGGAACTGACCTATAAACGCGGGGTTTATTATCATTTGGTGAAAAACCAACTTGAATTGGGTATGTAATTATGGAAGAACGCGAATACATCGAATTGCGCTCGGAGGAAGTTCAGGAAATCCTCGGCACCCCGCCCGGGTGGCTCGTTCGTTGGGGAACTTTCGTGGTATTCGTTTGTGTGGCCGCGCTCTTGGGTGTCGCTACCATCATCAGTTACCCGGATGTCGTGACGGCGCGAATCACGATTACGCCCTCGGCGCCGCCGGTAGACGTGATGATTCGCACGGACGGACATATTGCCGGTTTCTTTGCGCGCGATAGCCAGTTTGTAAAAGAAGGGTATGTGCTTGCAGCCCTGCAAAGCACAGCGGAGTATTCGGATGTCAAGCGTCTGGACACCTATGTAAATTACTGGCTTCGTTGCATTCCGGATTCCATCGGAAAAATACAGCCTCCGGGCGGGCTGGAAATCGGCGAAATTCAAACCGATTATGCAGTGTTTGTGCAGGCAATGGATATTTACCGGTTTGGAAAAGGTGACAGGAGCTCGTCTGTGCGCGCAGGCATGGAAGCCATTTCCCAGCAAATAGCCAAGTTGAATCAAAGTATTGCGGTAGAGCGGAAATCCATGCTTCGGATGCAATCCCAGGTACAATCTGCCCGCGAGTCCTATCAGCGCCAACGCGAACTTTTTGATGCCGGCGGTATCTCCCGCAACGATCTGGAAAAAGAACGCCAACGCGTGGACGATCTGGAACGCCAACTCGACGCACTGGAGGACAATGTTTTGCGCAAGCAAAACGAGATTACTGCTTTAACCAAAAGCCGTAATGAGGCCTCTTTCAGCGAAGAAGAAAGCGATTTGACGACGTCAGGTCGTGTGCGCCAGACATTAAGCAACTTGAAAGCGGCGCTCGATCGCTGGAAGCAGACCTACCTCATCGTCGCGCCGATTGCCGGGCAGGTGTCGCTGAATGCCAATTTTTTTGTGGAAAAGCAGTATGTCCGGACTGGTCAGCAATTGCTTGTAATCATTCCTCCCCAAAGCGGCAAGGTAGTCGGGCGTCTCATGTTGCCTGTAGCCAACAGTGGCAAAGTGCATTCCAGGCAGCGCGTGGTTATCAAACTGGATAGCTATCCCTACTCGGAGTTCGGTACGTTGCGCGGTTATGTGTACTCCAAATCGCTTGTTCCAAAAGATGACAAATACGCTGTCATAGTTGTCCTGCCCGACGGGCTGAAAACCACCTTCGGAAGGCCGATTGCCTTCGAACAACAACTGGAGGGCGTAGCCGAAATCGTCACAGACGAGAAGCGCCTGCTTCAGCGGATTTATGAGCAAATTTTTGCTGCAAGACGTTGATTTTCCTGCTTTTACCGCCTCTTCAAAAAGGGTTTGATTTTGTTTGGACATCGTTAACAGCGCATGGCTTTGGCGGTGTTACATACCGCCCTACTTTTGTGCCGTCAAGCAACGAGAACAGAATTTTTCTTTTCACAAACTATTTCTACTTCCGATGAAAAAAGTACTCGCTATCCTCGCTTTCGCCCTTGTTGGCACCTACTCCGTTTTTGCTCAAGCCCAGAACGGTCCCGTTATGACCTTTGACAACACGACGATTGACTATGGTACAATCGCCAAAGGCTCCGAGCCGCTCCGCAAATTCAAGTTTACCAATACAGGCAATGAGCCTCTCATCATCAAGACGGCCAAAGGTTCCTGCGGCTGCACGGTTCCGAGCTATCCGAAAGAGCCTTGCATGCCTGGCGAAAGTAACTTTATCGAAGTGCGTTACGACACCCAGCGCCCCGGCGCTTTCACGAAAACCATCACCATCACCACCAACGAGGCTACAGAAACCCGTATGCTGACCATCAAAGGCGAAGTAAAAGATGCGCCGGCTCAGGAAAGCGTACCGGCAGGTAATGGCGGTCTGGGTGGTAAATAATACTGATTGATTTTTGGTTTGACGATACGAGCCTGGTCGGTGCAATACCGTCCAGGCTTATTTTTTGTACGTTTGTGTTCCTTATGACAAACAGGTAACCGTCATGTCGCCTTTTATAACGCAGGATGGCTCACACTCGATTTTTGCCGAACAATACGGCGTATCGTACCACTCCAAATACGGGGCAATTACCGAATCCCTGCATGTATTTATTGATGCTGGTTTTCGGTTCAAAGCAGCCGTAAAATCTGAATTGTGCATCCTGGAGGTTGGTTTTGGTACCGGGTTGAATGCATTCCTGACTTGGGCCGAAGCAGAAAAACGCAACCTGAACGTGTACTACGTCGGTATCGAGGCATACCCTCTGCCCCTCGAAATTGCTGAAATGTTGAACTATGTGGAACAAATAACGATCCCGCACGGGACAACCGGGTTTTTGAAATTGCACCAGTGCGCCTGGGATCGGAAGGTGAAACTGTCCGGCCAGTTTACATTGTGCAAAAAACATATCCGCCTGGAAGCCTTCCAGCCCAAGCCAATCTTCGACCTGATTTATTTTGATGCCTTTGCCCCTCAAGCCCAGCCGGAGCTATGGACCGAACGAATAATGAGCCTGATGTACAAGACTCTCTGCCCGGATGGTTGTTTGGTAACCTACTGCGCCAAAGGAGATTTCAAACGAACGCTTAAAAGCGTTGGATTCGAGGTCGAACGACTGGCAGGCCCGCCCGGTAAACGGGAAATGACGCGAGCCTGGAAATAAAAAATGAGTTATTCGACTTGTTGCAACAGATCTCAGGCAGAAAAAGAAGTGCCACAGCCACAGGTAGAAGTTGCGTTGGGGTTGTTGAAGGTAAACCCGCGATTATCCAGCCCGTTGACAAAATCCACTTCCATGCCGAGGAGATAAATTGCATGGGCTTTGTTCATAATTACCTTAAATCCATCAAGGTCAAAGACATCATCATGCTCTTGTGGCATATCGAAACCCAGGATATAGGAAAAGCCGGAACACCCCCCGCCTTTGACACCGACGCGGAGACCATACTCTTCCGGGATGTTTTCTTCCCGACGAATTTGCTGCAGTTGTTCCATTGCTCCATGCGTCAGACCTATGGGCGCCGTGGTAGCTGTTTCAAGTACTGTTTCCATAAATGAATAATCAACGAAATTGAAGGGCCAAAAATACGAGCAATTAACGAACAAGAAGGCTCAAAGTTCAATTGGCTGACTACCTTTGCCGCCCTTTTATTAAAAAACTCCCCGATTGCGTTAGCATGGCACTGTTTCTCGAACTTTTAAAATTTACCATACCCGCCCTGATTGTTTTTTTCACGGCGTACTTTCTGCTCAAAATGCTGCTTGACGAGCGCCAGCGAATGGATCGTATGCTCCTGCAGCAGGATGCGCAAAAAATCACCCTGCCACTACGCATTCAGGCATACGAACGTCTGACCCTGTTGTGCGATCGGGTGTCGCTACCCAATACCTTGCTGCGGATCCGTACTCCCGGTATGAATGTCGGTGATCTGACGGGTGCATTGTTACTTAGCATCAGCCAGGAATTTGAACACAACACTTCCCAACAACTTTATGTCTCCGAAACCTTGTGGCGTATCATAACACTCGCCCGGGAACAGACCTTGATGCTGGTTACCAAAGCAGCCGAAGATTTGGACAGCAAGGCCGATGCCGAGGAATTGGTCAGGCAAATATTTTCCATTCTTGAAGAACAGGAAGGGCCAACTCCACTGCACCGGGCACTCGTCGCCATTCGCATGGAAGCCGGCCGACTTTTTTGATTATCAAACCTAAAATGCTGGTTACTATCAATTTACCGGCAATTTAATAATAACAATTCTTTTACGAATTTTTTGGGATAGTGTTCAGCCGGGCAAACGCATGAAGTTATGTTACCATCGGTACCTGCCCGTGAGCCTTGCCGGCAGTCGTCTCGTCAGCCATTTAACCGTTGATAAACAGTGCTTTTGAATTGAAAAATGTCTGAGCAGGCTTGTTAACCGACGGATCACGTCCAAATAATTATTTTGTCTTTTGGTGCTTTTGTGAAAAATTAAAAGAAATGTTTCAAAAAAAATAAAATAAAAGCAAAATATCGGGCGGATTTCTATTACACGGCATCTATTCATTTGATTCTCAAGACCCACCTCCGATTCCCCGATACTTTGCCCGTTTGTGTCAAAAAAAATTTGTCGAAAAAAGGAGATTCCATTTCGGGGTTTGCGGGAAAAGTCAAAACTTTGTCACCCTGTCTCGACAAAGAGATTTTCGTAACAGTAATTTGTGGGTTTTCCGATCTACACCAAATGCACCATCATGGGTATGACAAAGGACTGCCTGATGGTATGGGACGGTTGTCTGCGTATCATCAAAAAAAACGTAACGCCACAGAGTTTCAAGACGTGGTTTGAGCCTATCCGGCCCGTACGGCTGGATAACAACGAGTTGACTATCTCGGTGCCAAACAAGTTTTTTTACGAGTGGCTGGAGGAGCACTATGTGCAACTGCTCAAGACGAGTATCCGGCAGGAACTTGGCGAGCGCGGGCGCTTGCTTTACCATATTCTGGACGGTGCATCGAAAACACCACCTCCTCCTGTGGAGCAGCCCAGCAACAAGCCGTCCTCTGAAAAGGATAACGAGCCGGTACCTGGCGTTTTTGATGCAGAAATGATCAAAAACCCGTTTGTAATACCCGGTATTCGACGGATCAAAGTAGATCCGCAACTTAAATACAATTATACTTTCGACAATTTTATTGAAGGAGACTGCAATCGTTTGGCGCGTAACGCAGGTATGGCTATCGCCAAAAAACCGGGAGGCACCGCCTTTAACCCCTTAGTCATTTTCGGGGATGTCGGCCTGGGAAAAACGCACCTTGCGCACGCGATTGGAAACGAAATCGTACAGCGTTTCCCGAACAAAGCCGTACTGTACGTCTCAGCCGAAAAATTCACGAACCAGATTATTCAGGCCATCAAGAATAATGCGGTAAATGACTTCGTGAATTTTTACCAGATGATTGATGTGCTCATCATTGACGACATTCAGTTCCTGTCGGGTAAACAAAAAACGCAAGAGATTTTCTTTCATATTTTCAATCAGTTGCACCAAAACGGGAAACAAATTATACTGACTTCCGACCGGGCGCCCAAAGACCTGGAAGGAATCGAAGACCGGCTTACCTCCCGCTTCAAGTGGGGCTTAAGTGCCGATTTGCAAGCGCCGGATCTGGAAACCCGAATGGCAATTCTGGGGGCAAAAATGGAACAGGAAGGCGTGGACATCCCCAACGATGTGCTCGAGTTCATTTGTTACAACATCAAAAACAACATTCGCGAACTGGAAGGGGTGATGATTAGCCTTCTGGCGCAATCCACGCTGATTCGGCGGGATGTGGACATCGAGTTGGCCAAAGAAGTCATCCGCAACTTTGTCAAAACGATCAACAAGGAGATTACGGTTGAATTCATTCAGACGCTTGTAGCTGAACATTTCAGCGTGCCGGTTGAACGCCTGCACCAGGAAACCCGCAAGCGGAACATTGTCATTGCCAGACAATTATCCATGTTTTTAGCCAAAAAAATGACAAACAAATCGCTCAAAGCAATCGGCGAAACTTTTGGCGGACGTGACCATAGCACCGTGATCTACTCGTGCAAAGCGGTTCAGGATATGATGGATACCGACATGATCTTCCGCGACACCGTCTCCGACCTGGAGAAAAAGATCAACATGAGCCTGAATACCTGATTGCAACAAAAACTTGAAAAGTTTTTTGGCAATTCAAGGATCAAGCGCCTACATTTGCGCTCGCTTTTTTCAAACCAACCCCTCGGATGGGTGGGTGAGTGGCTGAAACCACCGGTTTGCTAAACCGACGTACGGGTAACCCTGTACCGCGGGTTCGAATCCCGCCCCATCCGCAAGGCCCGCACAACACGGCGGGCCTTTTTTCACCGGGATGTAGCGCAGTCCGGTAGCGCACCTGCTTTGGGAGCAGGGGGTCCCAGGTTCGAATCCTGGTATCCCGACA
>CAYMQY010000050.1:0-22117 GCA_964392655.1 uncultured Saprospiraceae bacterium | reverse complement strand
CGAAGCCATCGGTTCTACCGACCTGAACGGCACCACCAATGAAGACCGCACCAACTATTTCCAGAATATTCCTGTCGGCGCCCTCGACCAGGTACTCTGGCTCGAAAGCGACCGCATGGGCCACCTGCTCGGCGCTATTGATCAGGCCAAACTTGATGAGCAACGCGGCGTGGTGCAAAACGAAAAGCGCCAGGGCGAAAACCAGCCGTACAGCCGTGGGTACGACATCATGCAAAAGGAAATGTACCCGCCGCATCACCCCTACGGCCACACGGTCATCGGGGAAATGGAAGACCTGAACGCCGCAAGCCTCAGCGACGTGCATGAGTGGTTCAAAGCCTACTACGGCGCCGCCAATGCCGTGCTGGTCATCGCCGGCGACATCACCCCGGAAGCCGCCTATGAAAAGGTAATCAAGTATTTCGGTAATATTCCCGCCGGCCCCACCATCACCCGGCCCGGGGTCAATATTCCCGTCCGCGACTATGATACTCGCGCTTCCTATCAGGATCGCGTACCCGAAGAACGCATCAACATGGTGTGGCACATGCCACAGTGGGGTACCCAGGAAGCCGTGTGGCTTGATCTTGCTACCGATGTGTTGGCCGCAGGAAAAACCAGCCGCCTGTACAAAAAACTCGTGTACGAAAAACAACTTTGCTCTTCGGCGTTTGCTTACGTGAACCCGAATGAAATTTCCGGCGAGTTGGTCGTGCAGGCGAATGTGAAAAAAGGCAAATCGCTCGAAGAAGTGGAGGCTGCCATTAATGAAATTCTCAACGAATTCATCGCCAAAGGCCCTACCGAGGAAGAAACATCCCGCGTAAAAGCCGCTTATTTCGCCAACTACATCAAAGGCCTGGAGCGCATCGGCGGCTTCGGTGGCAAAAGCGACGTACTTGCCGAACATGAGGTGTACGGAGGTAGCGCCGATTACTACAAAAAGAAACTCCGCTGGTACGACCAGACCACAGCCAAGGACATCCATGCAGCCGTGAAAAAATGGATGTTACGGGGGCGTTTCACCCTTACCTGCCATCCCTACCCGGAGTATTCCGTGACCGGAACCGAAGCCGACCGCAGCAAAGTGCCTGCTGTGGACACGAAAGTGAACGCCCAATTCCCCGATATCCAGCGCGCCACGCTCAAAAACGGCATGAAAGTCGTGCTCACCCGCCGCACCGAAAGCCCGACTGTCGTGATGAACATGCTGTTTGATGCGGGTTTCTGCACCGACAAAATGCCGGGTGGCAAACTTGGCCTCGCCAACCTCTCCATGAACATGTTGGATGAAGGCACCAAATCCATGAACAGCCTGCAAATCAGCGAGCGGCTCCAACTGCTCGGTGCATCGCTCAACACCAGCAGCGACCTCGATTATGCCTACGTCGGCCTCAACACGCTGCGCCAGTCCATTGACCCCAGCCTCGACCTCATGGCCGATGTGGTGCTCAACCCTGCATTTCCCGACGTCGACCTGCAACGCCTCAAAAACCAGCAGGTTAGCGGTATCCAGAACGAGAAGAAGAATCCGACGGGTATGGTCATTCGGGTAATGCCCGAACTGCTTTACGGCAAAGATCACCCATACGGCATGCCCATGAGCGGCACCGGTACGGAAGAAAGTGTGGCCAATCTCGGTCTTGAGGATGTGCGCGGTTTTTACCAGCGCTGGATCAAGCCGAACAACGCTACCATTGTCGTGACGGGCGACATAACATTGCCGGAACTGGTGGAAAAACTTGAAAAACGCTTCGGTTCCTGGAGCAAGGGAGAGGTGCCCAAAAAGGTCATTCCCGAAGTGACAACCACGAATAAAAAGAAAATTTTCCTGCTTGATCGTCCCGAAAGTCAGCAGAGTCTGATTTTGGCAGGCCACCTGACCAAGCCGTACGGCCAACTGGATGAAACGGCTATCGAGCAGATGAACAATGTGCTTGGCGGTGACTTTACCAGCCGGATCAACATGAATATTCGGGAAGACAAGCACTGGTCGTACGGTTCCCGTTCGATGATTATGAATACCGCCGGGCAGCGTCCGTTCTTCGTGTTTGCTCCCGTGCAAACCGACAAGACCAAAGAAAGTATTCAGGAAGTTGTCAAGGAAATCAACCAGTATGTGGGCGATAAGCCGATGAGTCAGACGGAGTTTGACAAAACAAAACAAAACACCATGATGGCCATGTCGGGCATGTGGGAAACTAACGGCGCCGTGAACGGCAGCGCTATTGAAATCGTGAAATACGGTCTGAAAGACGATTACTGGAAAACATACAGCCAACGGGTACAAAACCTGTCCCTGAAAGACGTGCAGGGGGTTGCCAAAGCCGTGGTAAAACCCGGCGATATCGGCTGGTTCCTGGCCGGTGATGCGGAAAAAGTGACCCCGGGGCTGGAACAACTCGGCATGGAAATCATCCAGTTGGATGCCGAGGGCAAGGTCGTACCGAAAAAGGCCAAGCCATAATGCTCATTCCTGCCAACTACCGAGGCAGTTAATGTAAGGAAACGAGAACCGTTTCAAACTTTGCGGAGGCGCGGAGAAATTATTCTCTGCGCCTCCGCGTCTTTGAGACAAATAAAAAGGCTGCCCTGTTACCAGAGCAGCCTCGTTCAATAACACGGAAAGTTTAATTTTTCTTGATGTTGTACGTGTACACCGCTCCACTCAGTATCAGGTCAATGGTGTAGTTTCCGTCGGCAGCAATATCAATGTCTGCTCCGCCGTACTCCAGTGTCTTATTTGCCTGATCGTCACCCATATTTACTCCCCAGTCGTCGTTGGCGCGGAACTTGATTTTACCGGCCACAAGGTTGAGCGTAATGGTGAACTTGTTTGCTACCGGGTCGAACGTCATATTCTGGTCGCTATTCCAGCCGTCCGGCGTGGAAGAGCCGATAAGGCCCCAGTCGGTCCGCAGGTTGCTGTGTGTGAGGTCATTCAGGTTGGCGTTCAGGCGGTACACGCCGGCTGCTCCGAGAGCAATGTCGGCGCCGCCTGCTTCCAGCGTACCATTTGCACCGTTATCGCCGTAGTTGGTTGTCCAGCTCGGGCCTACGGTGTACTTGTACTTGGAGTCGGCATCTTTGAAATAAATGTACCCCTCGTACTTGTTGTCGCTTTTGGCCGAAAAAATGACCGTCGTATTGTCAGCAGGATTCCAGCCCTGATAGCTACCGGGCACCTGAAGTTGCGGGTAAATGATCACGATCGTGTACGGCGTCACTTTGAGGGTGATTGCGTCCGAGTGAATGACATCTACCTCAGGGCTTACTTTGACCGACAAGCGCATTTCCACATTCGATTGCGTTTCACCGGGCAAGGCCAGGGTCGAAAACAAGGCGGTGTTTAGTTTGGCGATAGTCGAATTCAGCGAAAGGCCGGTGCTTGAGCCGAGAATGACGGCATCTTTGAAATCATTGCCGGCGCGGTCAATTTCTACCGAGTACGTGGCGGCAGCGCGGTATCCGAAGTCGGCGGCTGTCCAGGTTACTACAAACGGATCATTTGCCGTGTTTTCGGTGAGTACGACCGAGGTTTCGCTTGCCGGACTGGTAATGGTCGGGCGAGCCAGAACCTTCAACGTCGGATTGGGCGAGAACTCGGCTTTTTCACAGCCGGCAACCAGAAACAAGGCGGCCAAAAAAGTCGGGAAAAAGAGTTTTTTATTCATCGTTTGAATCATTTTTAGAAATTAGTAACCGGTGTTTTGGCGGAGGTTCGGGTTGGCGCCGATGTCGGAGTTCGGTATCGGGAATACGTTGTACAGAGCCGGGCGTGTAACGCCTGCTGCAACGCCACCTTTCCAGGGCCATACGTAGTTGCCATCGGAGAACTTGCCGAATCGCACCAGATCCGTACGGCGATGGCCCTCCCAGTAGAACTCGCGGGCGCGTTCGTCGAGGATAAAATCGAGCGTCAGATCATCGGCAGTGACGTTTGCAATGGCACTTCCGTAGGCGCGCTCGCGAATCTGGTTGACCAGGCTTACTGCCGTAGCGATATCGCCACCGCTGCCGCCACGACGCACAGCTTCCGCGTACATCAGGTAGGCGTCTTCGATCCGGAACACCGGAAAGTCGGTGTCTACAAAACCGAGGTCAGAACCATTGGTGCCATCGGAGCGCTTGTTGGTAAACTTGGTAATGGCATAGCCCTCCGTGAATTGGGAAATGTCACCAATTTCGAGCGACTGGCCTGCAGTGTAGAACATGGCACGCTTATCAAACAAGGGCCGTTCGATGGAGTAGGTATAATCCGGCTTTTTCAGGAACAACTTGATTTTGTACGTGCCGGAAGAAGGAATCGCAATGTTGTCGCCGTCGCGATCCAGCAGTGCATCGGCGCCGCTGTCGCCGTAGTTCAGGGTCCATGCGTTGTTGGCGCGGAACTTGAATTGGGCGGCAGTAAGGTTTACCGTGATCGTCCAGGCGCCTTCGGCAGGCTCATAAACCATCGGCGTTTCCGATCCCCAGCCACCTGGTGTAGCATCGCCGATAATCGCCCAGGTCGTTTTTTCAATCGTGTATGTGAGAGCATTCAGGTCGGCGTTGACTTTGTAGAAACCGGCATCGGCTACTGCGATATCGGCGCCACCTGCCTCAAGAGTGCCATCACCGCCGTTGTCACCGAAATTATTATCCCAGTTCGGGCCAAGGGTGAATTTGAATTTAGAGCCGGCGTCGGCGAAGTAGATGTAGCCTTCATACGTGTTGTCGTTGTTTTTGGACGACAACTGGTTGGCCGAAGCGGGGTCCCAGCCCTGATAGGAGCCTGGAGCATAAATTACCGGGTGGGTAGCGCCCGGATTGGGGGCTACAACTACGTTTCCGCCTGTTGCCGGGAATTTTTGGACCAGAGCCTTGGTCGTGCGCGTACCACCCCAGCCGCCGTCAAGGCCAAAATTGCCCGGAGCCATGCTGCCGCCTACGGCTGCGTGGCAAAGGAATGTGGTGCCGCCGTAAGTTTGAGTACGTTTACCGTCGAAGTTGATAGTCCAGATGAGGCCGTTGGCTGTGTTGTTGTCAGCCATGAACATTTTGGCGTAGTTCTGGTCGAGGGTATACCCTGCACTGATTACTTTATTGCAGTACGTGATGCAGTCCGAATACCGGTTGCGGTTGATGTACGTCTCGGCATTCAGGTACAGTTTGGCCAGCACCATCCAGGCAGCAGCCTGATCGGCGCGGCCGTATTCATTCTGGCGGGCCGGTACGAGCAGGCCTTCAATTGCCTTGAGTTCGCTTTCTACATAATTGAACACTTCTTCGGCAGGCGCCTGACGCGGGAAGAACGAACCGACAGCATCGGCTTCCGTAACGAATGGCACATTGCGGAACATGTCCAGCGCATGCCAGTAGCAAAACGCGCGGATGAATCGTGCCTCGGCGCGGAACTTTTCAATATCCGAGCGCAGGGCGCCGCTCACACCACGGCTGTCGAGCTTGGCATCGGCGGTTTCGCGGATGTACTCGTTGCAGGCAGCAATCTGGTAGTAAATCCGGTTGTACATGGCCGTGATGAACTCGCTGTTGCCATCCCAGTCCTGCTGGTGAAAGTCCTGGATTGTACCGTCATTCCAGGCGATTACGGCTTCGTCGGTGCTGAGTTCCTGAGCTTTCCAGTACTGACGAATGTAGTTGGAAAAGCCCTCGTCAATACCCTGAATATCCGGCTGTCCGGCAGGACCTTGCTGGCCGCTGGTAGCGAATCCGGCGTACAGTTTTGCAAGTACTTGTTTGTACGCGTCAGGGTTGTCGAATGCGGTGGCGGCGGTGGTTTCGTTAGGGCTGAGGGGCAAGGTGTCCAGGTCTTTGAAGCAGGACACGGCAAACAGGGTGACTCCCAGTAACAGGAGCGAGCCTGATTTGTATGATTTGAAACGCATGATCAGATATGTTTTTTTGTTTAGAAACTTGCATTAAGGCCGAAAAGGAATGTGGTGGCTCGCGGGTATGCGTTTTTGTCAATACCGTTGAAAATTTCCGGGTCAATACCTTTGTAGTCGGTAAAGACGAATGGATTCTGAACAGAACCGGTAATGCGGAGGTTGCGGACAAAACCCAGATTTGCAAAATTATAGCCAACCGTGATGTGGTCAATGCGCACAAAAGATGCGTCCTGCACAAAATGGTCGCTAAAATACTGGGGTACCGTAAAATCAATGCCGGAGTAGGCAGCCTGAACATTATTCAGGTAGCCGGTAGACTGATACAGGTTGTTATACGAGGTCCGGTTGGACTGTCCGTTGTTGTATACGAAGTTGCCGAAACTGGCGCGGCCACCGGCGGAGATGTCCCAACGTCCGAGCGAGACGGAGGTGTAGAAGCCCATGAGCAGGTCGGCAAACGGCTTCTTGAACCGGTACTGATCGGCAGGAGTGATCTGGCCGTCGCCGTTGCGATCTACGTACAATCCTTCGATTGGCAGGCCGTCTTCGCTGTACACTTGTTCGTACACGTAGAACGAACTGGCTGGGAAACCTACGCTATGTATCTGAACCTTGTTGCCCACACCGCCGTCAATGTCGTCGCCGGTAGTGACTCCTCGGAAATTCGGATCGTCGGTTGCACGCAGTTTTGTGATTTCGTTGCGGTTGATCGTAAAGTTTGCGCCGATTTCCCACGACGCCTTGTCCGTTTGGTACGGTATGGTGTTGATGGACAGTTCCACGCCGCGGTTTTCCAGATCACCCACGTTGGCATCAATGAAGTTGGTCAGATTGGTGCCGGCTGCCACCGGGCTGAACACCAGCAGGTCGTTGGTCTGACGGATGTAGTATTCCAGCGAGCCGAATACCCGTCCGTTGAACAGTTCGTAATCCACACCGGCATTGTAGGTAACGGTTTCTTCCCATTTCAGGGCGGCATTGTAACCGTTTGCACGCAGGGTGGGGTAGAAGGCGTCGCCCAACTGGTATGAGGCCGTAGGGGTGCTCCGCTGGTAACGGGCGAGGTAGGGGAAGTAGTTGCTGCCAACATCCTGCTGACCGGTGATACCCCAACTCAAACGCACTTTCAGTTTGTTCAGCACACCGGATTGGCTGTCCAAAGCCTTCCAGGCAAAAGCAGCGGAAGGGAAATTACCCCAGCGGGAATCTTCGCCAAAGCGGGATGTGCCGTCGCGGCGCAAAGTGAACGTGAACAGGTATTTGTCGGAAATACCCAGATTCAAACGTCCGAAAATGGACTGAATGTTCAGCGGATTGATGAACTGGGTAAGGACGGTGTCGGGTTGATATTTCCGCGTAATCGCAAGGTTGTAATCATCAAACAACCAGTCTTGCCAGGAGTAACCGGCCATAGCATCTACTTTGATCGAGTTGAACGTTTTGACATAGTTCAGATAAAACTCCAGCAACTTGTTTTCAGTCGTATGCGTGTAGTTGGTTGAAGACCCGCCACCATCAGTACCGTCAGGAAAACGGCGATAGCCGCCGGCATAGTTCACCGGCGTTCCCTTGTTGCCTTCGGCGTCGGATTTATCAAGCGCCACATTCAGGTTGGCACGCAAATCGGGGAAGAAACCCAAACGGTAATCAATCTGAACATTACCGATGAACCGGTTTACGGTGGATTCATCCGTCTGCATATTCAACTGTGCCACAGGATTGATCAGCGCCAGTGTGTTCGGATCGCCGTTGGGCTGCGTGATGGTATAGTAACCGCCATACGGGCTACTTGCGTCCAAAACCGGTTTTGTCGGATCAAACTGTACCGCCGCCCCGATAGCGCCCCGGTTGGCAAAGAAATTTTCTGTGCGCATCAACTTGGCGTTCGCATTGATCTGCAACTTATTGTCGAAGAAGGTAGGCGAAAGGTTAACGGCGCCGGTCAGGCGGTTGAAATTGTCGGTTTTCAGGATGCCATCGCGGTCGGTGTAGCCCAGCGAAACACGGTACGGTACTGTGCCGACGCCGCCGGAAACGGCAAGGTTATGGTCCATCCCGAAGCCGGTCTGGTAGATTTCTTCCTGCCAGTCGGTGCTTGCGGTACCGAGCAGGGCGCGGGCAGGGTGGCCGTCGGCAAAGCGGTCGTTGATGAGTGCGCGGTATTCGTCGGCATCTAAAACGTCCACATAGTTTTGCGGCGAACTGAACGAAAAGTTGTTCGAATAGTCCACACCGATTTTGCGTTTCAACGAACCTTTTTTTGTCGTGATGATGATTACGCCGTTGGACGCCCGCGAACCGTAAATTGCTGTGGCAGAAGCATCTTTGAGCACTGTGAACGTCTCAATGTCATTCGGGTTAACAATGTTCAGCGAGTTGCGTTCGCCGGCGATACCGGTATTGGCTACCGGTACCCCGTCAATCACGATGAGCGGGTCGTTACTGGCGCTGAGCGAAGAACCGCCACGGATGCGGATGGTGCCGCCACCGCCCGGGTCGGCATTCGGGGTAACCTGTACGCCGGCTACCTTGCCCACGATGAGTTCCTGCGGCGAGTTGATGGCGCCTTTGTTGAACTCTTTCTGACCTACTGCCAGAATAGCGCCGGTAGCGTCTTCTTTTTTCACGATACCGTAACCGATAACCACGGTTTCTTCCAGAAGCAAGCCTGGGCGGAGTGTTACGTTGGCCACCCCGCTGGCGTCCAGATCGAACACCTGCGAGGTGTAACCCGTGTACGATACTTCGATTTGGGTCACGCCGTCGGGTACTGTGAAGTTATAGCGGCCGTCCACATCCGTGATACTACCGGCGGGGGCGCCTACCGCACGCACACTGGCGCCGATTAGTGGTTCCCCGTTTTCCCCATCGGTAACCGTGCCGCTGACTTGCCTTTGTGCAAAGGCAATACTGCTGCCTAATAGCACAAAACAGGCTAAGGCAAATAATGGCTTTAGTTTAAAATACTTCATACAAATTAAAATTAGGTTGGTGATTTTTCCCACAACAGACAAAACATGCCCCAAAACCGGGGCGATGGCTTTGGATACCTTGGGGAGGTCATTTGAAATGACAGATCAACAGGGAAGAGGCGTTTTTTTAAAAAAAACGACAGCCAATTTGGACGTACAAGGTGAGGACGAAAGAAAGTCGTGAAATCGTGGTGGCGACTTTCGCGGCGCAATATCCGCAGTTTTTCAGAAAATGAAAATTTGGTGTAGTGTTTCTGTTAAATTTTTTCAAAAAATCAGGCTTCCGGTTCGGTAGCACATTTCACTCGTTTGGACATCGGAAAATCAGGTTCGGGAAACCCGGTTTGGCGGCACAGCGGAGGCACACCCATCTTTGAGCCGACAACAACGATTTGCTGTTTTCACAACAAACAAACACTAGGGCACTATGCACACGCAACGATTTGGTTTTAACACCGGTACTATTTCCCTCCTCTTTGGATTTCTTTTTCTTGCCGCCTGCGGAAAAGACAACTCTACCCCCGGCGGTAGCAACGCACCCGCAGCGGGAACCTGGGAAATCACCTACTTTTTTGACAAACAGGATAAGTCTTCGAATTACACCGGATACACCTTCGAGTTCAATTCGGACGGTTTCCTCATCGCGCAAAACGGGGGCCAGACCTGGAACGGAACCTGGTCAACCGATTGCGATGACAGCGCAAACAAGTTCTGTATTTTTTTCAACAGCTCGGTACCGAGCGCACTGGAAGAACTGGAAGAAGACTGGCGTATCGTCAAAATGGAAAGTGCTTTCATGCACTTTGAACATACCAGCGGCGGCAATGGGGACACAGATATTGTGCATTTTACGAAGCAGTAGTTGCTGCGCATAAAAGAGGTTTTCATTTGGCTTTTTGGGGGTTATTGGCCGTCGCTCCGCAAAGAGCGGCGGCTTTTTTATTTCAAAACAGATAGTTTGCGCACTGCCCGACCTTCGCCGCTCTCCAGAACGAGGAAGTACATGCCGTTGTCCAGATTGCCGGTGGCAAGACTTGTCATATTTGAGCCTTCGGCGAATTGCAAGCCGCTTTGTTCAAAGACTTGACGGCCGGTGAGGTCAAAAATGCGTGCAGTGGCTTCAAAACTGCGCACGGACTGTACCAACAATTTGACAGGAATTTCTTCTTGCAATGGGTTAGGCGCTACCTGCCAGGCCGTAAGCCCTTCGATGGTTTGAACTGCCGATGTAAGGGGTGTTTTGAAACTGCTCTGCCGGGACTCGGCGCAGGTAACATACTCATTAAACGGCCGCACCCGCCAGAAATAGGTGCGGTTGGCGGCCAGGCTGGTGACTAGTCTGGATGTGCCCGAGACAACAAAAGACTGGGCGCTTGGCGAAATAAACGAGCTCACAAGGTCAATTTCAAGCAAGTAATAGGTGGCCTCAGGCACAGCCTGCCATTCCAGTAGAATGTCGTCGTAGAACGGTACGGTAACGCCGTTGGCCGGGGCAACGAGCAAATTGGTTGGCGTATTGATTACCGTCGAAACCGGAGAAAATGAGTTGTTCAGGTAATTCCGGGCGGAGGTAGCGCGGTCGGCCAGTACCACGTTGCGTTGCTGCGGGGTAAAAGTGTACACGTTGCAGAAGTTGAAATACCCCATCATGTTATTTTCCATAGGGTCCACCAGCGTGCCGTTAGGATCTTTTGCGCCATCGGAATAGGCACAAGTACTGGCTCCAAATCCGAAATTGTAGTCCGGGGGCGTGTCGCACAATTTGTCGGCGGCAGTCGTGCAGTTGGTTTGGTTTACCCGTTCCGTGGCCACACCTCCGGGGGAAGTAGTCGGAGCAATCGGCCATCCGGGAAAGCTGTTGTCGAAGGGATCGCTCTCCCAACCAATAAAGGTGTGCTGAAGGCTGAAAAAGTGGCCGAATTCGTGTGGTAGCGTGGAGTTGTTGCTTACTCCGCTGATTTGGTCGCGACGGCTGACTACCCAGTCACGCTGAGGGCTGTAATAGGCGAGCGTAATTCCTTGCTGGTTTCCACTGGGAGCGGCGACATCCACGATATACACATTCAGTGCATTGGGATGCCGCTGGGCATTCATGGTTGACCAGGCGCTTTGGTTGGTGTAAATGTTGTTGTTGTTCAGGGTATAGTTGAAAATGGTGCCATGGGTCGGGTGAGGGCTCAGGTAAAACCGGAATTCCATCGGCGCAAAGGCTGTATTCAGGGCACATAGCTGGTCAAGCACCCTGGCTTCTTTCACCTTGCCGTTTCCCGAGGCATCGCCCACGAGGTGGAAATGTACCGGGATGTATTGAATGGCATTGCGGTCGGCAGCCACTTGTCCGGATTTCATTTTTTCAATATTTTCCAAAAGTCTGCTCTCAAAAAGCAATTGGTCGTCAAGCGTTGTTCCGCAAACGCCTCGTTGCTCCTGCGCTTGAGCGGTAAAAATGGCCAGCATGGCTGCGACGAAAAGGATGGCATTTTTTTTCATGATAAATTACAAATGTTGGTTCGCCGGAGCACGTATTTGTTGCCTCGACGTTGATTTTAGCCACAAAAATAACACGATCAGGTTTCTTGATTGGCTCGCGCATGGAAATTGGCCGTCATTGTCAAAAATATCGTTGGGCAATGCCCTGAAAAACAGGTTTGGAAGGAGATGTTTAAAGGTGCGGCATTTGGAACATAATCTTGTAATTTGGTGTTAATTGTACAATAATTTTGGATCGGGTCCGGTTTTTTCATTTTTATCGGAATAAAATTCCAGGTACATTTGCAAACCTAAAAAATGGCGGACGGGCTGAGAGATACCGACAACACGACAAAATTCCACGATATGACCATACCATTTCGATGTACGACATATTCAGGCTTGTTCATTTTCCTGTTTTTTTTCCCCGCCTGGGCGGAGGCGCAAAAGCCTAAACCAACCCGCAAGACAATATTCGAGTATATTACTTCGGTTGAAGGGACTCCTGTAACCCTGGAAACAGATTTGACCACAATCATGGAAAACCGGTACAGTACGGAGTACCATTCGGCCAAACTGACACTTGCAGACGGTAAATCATTTGTGATCAAGGTGCAGCCCAAGGGTAAGTATCGGCGCAAAACGGCTGAAGTTCCGCCGCTTAAACTCAAGTTTACCAAAAAGGCACTTGTCGAAATGGGGCTTGATACCTTGAACGAAGTTCGCCTGGTTTTTCCCGGCAAGGATAACCGTAAAGGTGATCAAATTCTGGTCAAGGAATACCTGATTTACCGGATGTTTGAGCAATTGACCCCCAATTGTGTGCGTGCCAGATTGGTCAAGGTTTCGCTTCGCGATGTACACGTGGAAACGTCGAGCATGGAAATGTACGGGTTGCTGGTGGAAGACAACGAAGAAACGGCAGCCCGACTGAACGGCGCCGAAGTTGAACAGTACGGGTTGCCGTACGATAGCATGCTGACGGAGCAAGCGGCACTTACAGCCGTTTTTCAATACATGATCGGCAATACGGACTGGGATGTGGCAATGATGCGTAATGTGCGCCTTATTCGCCCGAGCGATTCGGACAAAATCCTGGTGGTACCCTACGATTTTGATTTTTCAGGGCTGGTTGCCGCACCGTATGCAAGTCCATCTTCGGAGAGCGGTCTGATGACTGTGCTCGACCGGTATTTGATGGCCAACGGTATTCCTAAATTCGCCCTGCGTCAGGCCGTTCAAACACTCAAAAAAGCCGAGCGAGACTTGTATGACAGGTGCTATAACAAGCACATTTCCCGGGATGTCAGTATTGAAATGATCCGGTACCTGGAGACATTTTTCCTGAGTATTGACAAAAACTGGGAAGTGCCGGTGCGTGCGAACGTATCCGCGACAGATTAAGGCTCCTTTTCAGCAAGATTACCGGCGCAAACGGATTTTTTTACCTTTGCCGAAATTTAGGAGGAGTGGCAGAGCGGTTGAATGCACTGGTCTTGAAAACCGGCGTACTCGTAAGGGTACCGGGGGTTCGAATCCCTCCTCCTCCGCCTTCACCGGCTTTCAGCGCTAGTAGCGCCGGAAGCCGGTTTTTGTTTCTGCTCTAAACCTAAAAACACGAAGACCTTCCGCGCAAGTCTGTGTGGATGCACACACACTTAGAGCGCGGAAGGTCTTTTTCCCTTTTTCGCCCCGTATGTTCGGAACGAATGACGCTACTGCCTGAAGGGAAATTACTTCTCGTCGTAGTTGAACGGCAAAATCTTGGAGTCTTTGACTGTAGACAGCGTCATCAGTGTTTTCAAGCGTTCGATCTCCTCAATCTGGCTGAGTGTTTTGAACAGAAGTTGCTCGTACGTCGGAATGTCTTTGCACACAATTTTCATCAGGAAATCTGCCTCGCCGGTGATGATGTAGCATTCGGTGATTTCGTCAATGCGCGCAATTTTTTCCAGAAAGTTGTTTAGCGCGTTCTCACGTTTCCAGGCAAGAGAAACCAACACAAAAGTCTTTACATTCAAGCCAAGCAATTGCGGGTTTACTTGTGCGTGGTAGCTCTGGATGATATCGTTTTGTTCCAGTTTTTTGACCCGCTCCAGGGTTGGTGCGGGTGAAAGACCGATTTTTTTTGAAAGGTCCAGGTTGGTGATTTTGCTGTTTTCCTGGAGGATCCGGAGTATTTTCAGATCAATCTTGTCTAATTTCTCTGACATAGTGCGATAATGTTATGAAATTATATTTTGGTGTGTAAAATTTCCCCAAAGGTAGGGCGATAAAAAATTATGTGCAAGTTCAATTTTTAATCACCCATGTAAATTTTGAAAAATCACGACATTTGTCTTTTGGTGGCCATAATTGAAATTGTGACAGGCCTCAAAACGAAGAATTGCCAAAAGATATTTGTTTGAAACGACACTTTTCTTTTGGGGGATAAAAAAAGGTTGAACCTGCGGGCCGACACAAGTAAAAGTGCCAAATAATCCCCGCGGATTCAACCTTTAATTGCCGGCAAGCCGATGTTTATGGGAAGATACCCATTGAAACGTAGTCGCCTGCAATTTTTTTCATGCTGCAGACAAATGCTGCCGTGCGCATATCCGGTATGCCGGTGTTGTGGCGCCATGTTTCCCGCACCTGCTGGTATGCAGTAATCATGGTGTCTTCCAGACCGGAGTTGACCAGTTCTACTTCGGTGCCGCCACGGGTCAGGAAATCGCGGTCGCGTTGTGCCACCGATTTGCCGGTCATTTCCTCCACTTTGTTCAGGATGCCGGTGAAGGCATTGTGGTGGAAACGATTTTCCAGACGCCCGAAACGGTGGTGCGACAGGTTTTTAAGCCACTCGAAGTAAGAAACAGTCACGCCGCCGGCGTTGATGAAAAAGTCGGGAAGTACCAAAATGCCTTTTTTGGACAGAATGATATCGGCATCGGCAGTGATAGGGCCGTTGGCAGCTTCGGCGATAATTTTGGCCTTGATGCGATCGGCATTCTCGCTTGTGATCTGATTTTCAAGCGCAGCAGGCACCAGAATATCGCATTCCAGTTCGAGGGCTGCCGACGGGCCGCCGATGTGTTTGGAACCGGGATAGCCGATGATGGAGCCTGTCTCCTGACGGAAGGCGAGTAGTTTGTCAATGTCAATGCCGTTCGGGTCATAAATCGAGCCTTCGCGCTCGGCCACACCTATAATCTTGACATCGCCTTCGTTTTGACTGATGGTGCCGGTGTTGCTTCCCACGTTGCCCAGCCCCTGAATCACCATGGTTTTACCGGCAATACCGGCGTCGAGACCAAGTTTTTTCATGTCGTCGGCATACGAGATGCACTCCCGGAGACCGTAGAACACCCCACGTCCAGTGGCTTCGGCGCGGCCACGGATACCGTTTTGAGTCACGGGTTTGCCGGTTACACAACCGATCGAGTCAATTTCGCCGTGGCGGAAGGCTTGGTAGGTGTCCAGAATCCAGGCCATTTCACGCGGGCCGGTACCGTAGTCCGGAGCAGGTACATCAATGCCGGGGCCGATAAAGTTTTTCTTGATGAGCTCGGTGGTGTAACGGCGGGTGATGTTCTGAAGCTGCTCCACCGTGTAATTGGCCGGATTGATTTTGATGCCCCCCTTGGCCCCGCCGAAGGGTACGTCCACCAGGGCGCATTTGTAGGTCATCAGGGACGCCAGCGCCATTACTTCATCCTGGTCCACACTTTCCGCGTACCGAATACCGCCTTTCGTCGGCAGGCGGTGGTGGCTGTGCTGTACCCGGTAGGCTTCGATCACCTGGTAATTGTCGCCCACACGAATCGGGAAACGAATCTGAAGGACAAGGTTGCAGACTTTGATCTGCTCCACCAGACCGGTGGGAATGTCGGTAAAGCCGGCTGCTTTGTCAACGTACCGCTCTACACTGTTGAAGAAACTGATTTTTGCACTCATGCATCATCTTTTGTTAGGTGCTCTATTTTGGTTAGCCTCCGCTCCAGTCGGACCAGATACCACACGATACCGAGAAAGATCACGAGGATGACAGCCACCACTACGTTGATCTTGCCGGTTTCACGCATGAAATCCCGGTTGCCTTCTGCAAAAGCGGCGGGCAAAGATATTGCCGACATCAAAACAATCGTGAAAAAGATACGATTCAGAAAAAATTTCATCTTTCAAATCAGGTTGGTCGGTGCAAAGTAAAGGCAAATTGAATTTAGTTACCCCATGAGCAGATCGGCAATTGTCAGCGTTCCGAATACGAGGCTCGCAATCCCGTTTGTAGTAAAAAAAGCCAGATTCACCCGGCTTAGATCGTCGGGACGAACCAGTCGGTGCTGGTAAACTAGCAGGCTCAGGAAAATTCCGGTACTGACCCACAACAACACGCCGGCCTGCACCATATTTTGATCCAGACTCCACCCAGCAAGTACCATGAGCACAGCAGTTCCGGTGTGCATCCCCGATGAAATGCCCAGCGCACGACTTTTACCAAATGCCGCAGGAATGGAATACAGGCGTTGCGACTGATCGAATTGCTCATCCTGAAGTGCGTAGATCACATCGAACCCACCCGTCCAGAACAAGACTGCCATGCCGTATAATACAGGTGCCAGACCAAAATGCCCCGTTACCGCCAGATATGCCCCCACAGGCGCCAACGCCAGTCCGAGCCCAAGAACCAGATGGCAAAACCAGGTAAATCGTTTGGTGTAACTGTAACCCAACACAACAGCCAGGGCAACAGGCGACAACAGGAAGCAAATTGAGTTGATGAAGTACGTGGTCGTTACAAAAAGCAGGCAATTCGCCAAAACAAAGGCCAAAGCCGCATTGGGAGAGATGACTCCGGACGGAATCTCGCGCATTTGTGTGCGCGGGTTGATCGCATCCACGTCACGGTCGAGCCAGCGGTTGAACGCCATGGCTGCGCTTCGGGCAAATACCATACATAACACGACAAGTCCCAGCAACCTCCAACTCAGCCCGGTGCCGGATTCTACATGGCCAATAAAAAAGCCAACCAATGCGAACGGCATGGCGAACAGCGTGTGGCTAAATTTAACAAGCGACAAGTATTTTTTCATCGGCGCAAAAATGCGTCAAGTTTGGCCAACTGCAAAAACCGACATGCAACAGCCAACCGCACCAGACCAATAGCTACCTTTGCGCGTCAATTCAAATCAAGTAAAATATGCCGAACAAAGTACGCGCCGCTATCACCGGCGTACAAGGGTGGGTGCCTGAAGACCGACTCACCAATGCCGACCTGGAAAAATTAGTGGATACCAACGACGAATGGATCACGTCCCGAACCGGGATCAAAGAGCGCCGCATTTTGCGTACGCCAGGTTGGGCTACCAGCGATATGGCCGCCGAAGCGGTCAAAGGCCTGCTTGCAAAAACCAATACAACCCCCGGCGAAATTGACCTGCTGATCGTGGCTACCGTCACCGGAGACATGGTTTTCCCCGATACCGCCAATACCGTATGCGATAAAATCGGCGCCAAAAATGCTTTCGGCTACGACATTAATGCAGCATGCTCGGGTTTCCTGTATGCGCTGGCCACAGGCTCGCAGTTCGTTGCCAACGAAACGTACAAAAAAGTGGTCGTCGTAGGCGCCGACATGATGTCCTCCATCGTGGACTATCAGGATCGAAATACCTGCGTCATTTTCGGCGACGGCGCTGCCGCCGTATTGCTCGAGCCGCGCCGCGACGGCACCGGGATACAGGATTTCGTGCTGCGCGGCGACGGCGCCGGACGCGAATTCCTGCACATGAAAGCCGGCGGCTCCAAACGCCCACCCTCCGCAGAAACGGTGGCGCACCGGGAGCATTTTGTGTATCAGGATGGCAAACGCGTGTTCAAGTTTGCTGTGGAAGGCATGGTATCTACCGTTCAGGAAATCCTGCGCCGCAACCACAAAACCATTGACGAAATCAACTGGGTAGTACCGCATCAGGCCAATATGCGGATCATCTCCTCGGTGGCCGAACACCTGCACTTCCCGATGGATAAAGTGATGCTTAATATCCAGAAATACGGCAACACAACCGCCGCTACACTCGGTCTCTGTCTTTGGGAATACGAAAACAAACTCAACAAAGGCGACAACATCGTGCTGACGGCTTTTGGCGGCGGATTCACCTGGGGCGCCTTGTACCTGAAGTGGGCCTTGTAGTTTTGAGTTTTGAAAAATCAGTTCAAAAAGAAAATTCTACCTTTGCGCGCCTTTTTCAAAAGACAGCCAATTCGGCTTTTGAAACCGGGTTCATTTTAGATAAAAACTCATAACACAACACTAAAGTAAAATGGCAACAACCGCAGACATCCGCAACGGCCTGTGCATCGAACTGAACAGCGACATCCTGAAAGTGATTGACTTTCAGCGTTTCCAGGTAGGCCGCGGCAGTGGCAAGGTTTGGACAAAACTCAAAAGCACCACCTCCGGCAAAGTAATCGAACACACATTCCAGAGCGGACACAATATCACCGAAGTACGAGTCGAGCGCCGCAAATTCCAGTACCTGTACCCGGAAGACGGAGGATATGTGCTGATGAATCAGGAAACATACGACCAGATGTCCGTACCCGAGGACATGATTGACAACGGAAAATTCCTCAAAGAGGGCGACACTGTGGATGCACTTTTTCATGCGCAAAAAGAATCGCTGCTCGCCGTGGAGATGCCGCAAACCGTTGTTTTGGCAATTACATACACCGAGCCGGGCGTACGCGGGGATACCGCCACAAACACCCTCAAGCCTGCCACTGTGGAAACCGGCGCCGAAGTACGCGTGCCCCTTTTCTGCGAGGAAGGCGACCTCATCAAAATTGATACGGCAACCGGCGCTTACATGGAGCGCGTGAAAAAATAAATTCATCACGCTTCATTTCAAGTACCGCCCTATATTTGGCCCTCAAGCAAAACGAACTTGGTTATGGACATCAACCAGATACAAGAATTAATTCGACTGGTCAGCAAATCGAAGGTGACCGAATTCATCCTCAAAGAGGGCGATTTCAAACTCATCATTCGGAATCAGGCTGGTTCTGAAAGTGCTGCCGCACCGGTAGTTGCTTTCCCGCCGCCCCAGCCGCTGATGACCATGACGGCTGCTCCAGCACCGGCTCCCGCTCCGGCACCTACACCGGCTGCTCCCGCAGCGGCGACTCCATCGCCCGCGCCGGCTGCTCAGGTAGACGCCAACATGCTGACCATCAAATCGCCGATGGTCGGCACATTCTACCGTTCATCCGGGCCGGACAAGGCGCCGTTCGTCAAAGTCGGCGATACCATTGACGTCGGAGCCACAGTCTGTATCATCGAAGCCATGAAGTTGTTCAATGAGATCGAATCGGACGTAAAGGGCCGTATCGTCAAGGTTTTGGTGGAGGACGCTTCCCCTGTGGAATACGACCAGCCGCTGTTCGTGGTCGAGCCGGCATAACCGATCACCATTTCTTCCTAACGCATAAATCCACCATTTTCGCCCGATACGTTCGCGAAACAGGGGGAAATTATCCGAGCCATGTTCAAGAAGATACTGATAGCCAACCGCGGCGAAATCGCGCTGCGTATCATCCGCACCTGTAAAGAAATGGGTATAAAGACCGTGGCAATTTATTCCACGGCCGACCGCGACAGCCTGCACGTCCGTTTCGCGGACGAGGCCGTTTGCATTGGGGCGCCTGCTTCCTCGGAAAGTTACCTGAATATTCCGCGTATCATGGCTGCGGTGGAAATCACCAATGCCGATGCCGTGCACCCAGGCTACGGATTTTTGGCCGAAAACGCCAATTTCGCTGAAGTCTGCAAGGAATACGGCACCAAGTTCATCGGTCCCACACCGGATCAAATCCGTCGTATGGGTGATAAAATCACCGCAAAGGAAACCATGATCGCTGCCGGGGTACCCTGCGTGCCAGGCACCGAGGGCCTGTTGGAAGATGTGAAAACCGGCATCAAACTCGCCCGGGAAATTGGCTACCCCGTCATTCTTAAAGCCACAGCCGGTGGCGGCGGCAAGGGTATGCGTATCGTCTGGAATGAATCCGAGTTCGAAAATCAGTGGGATACTGCCCGCCGGGAAGCAAAAGCCGCTTTTGCCAACGACGGGATCTACATGGAAAAATTTATCGAAGAGCCGCGACACATCGAAATTCAAGTCGCCGGCGACCAGTTCGGCAAAGCCTGTCACCTCTCCGAACGCGACTGCTCCATCCAGCGGCGCCACCAAAAACTCGTAGAAGAATCGCCCTCGCCGTTTATGACGCCCGAACTGCGTGAGAAAATGGGCGAGGCCGCCGTCAAGGCTTGCACCGCCATAAACTATGAAGGCGTAGGCACGGTGGAGTTTCTGGTAGACAAATACCGAAATTTCTATTTCATGGAAATGAACACCCGTATCCAGGTGGAGCATCCCGTGACCGAAGAGGTCATTGACTTCGACCTCATCAAGGAGCAAATTAAAATCGCTGCCGGTATCCCCATTTCCGGAAAAAACTATTTCCCCGAAATGCATGCCATCGAGTGCCGTATCAATGCCGAAGACCCGTTCAACGACTTCCGGCCCAGCCCCGGGCGCATCACGTCGTTCCACTCGCCCAAAGGACACGGAGTTCGGGTGGACACCCACGTGTACGCCGGCTACACCATCCCGCCGTATTACGATTCCATGATCGCCAAACTCATTGTGCGTGCCCGCACCCGCGACGAGGCCATTACAAAAATGGAGCGCGCGCTGGACGAGTTTATCGTGGAAGGTATCAAAACCACGGTGCCGTTCCACCAGCGACTCATGCAGAATCCGGATTTCCGCAAAGGCAATTTCCACACCGGATTCCTGAATACCTGGGATTTTAAAAACGCCTGACCCTCCGCCCTGAAAGGGCGCCATTTGTTAACGCAGGGTGCAGCCCTGCGGATGCGGACCGCCGCACCCACCACTAAAATGTCATACGCCCAACCCATTTCCCAAGCCCTCGGCATCCCTGTGCGCCGGGTCGAAGCCGTCATCGAACTGCTCCAAGGCGGCGCAACCATTCCGTTTATCGCCAGATACCGCAAAGAGGCCACCGGCTCTCTGGACGAAGTACAAATCGCAGATATTCAGGCAGTATGGAAAAAAATGCAGGAACTGGACAAGCGCCGGGAAGCCATCCTGCAAAGCATCGAAGAGCAGGGCAAGCTCACGCCCGAACTCCGCGCAGCCATCCTCTCCGCCGCCTCGATGACGGAACTCGAGGATATTTACCTGCCATACCGACCCAAGCGTAAAACCCGTGCCACCGTCGCCATCGAACGCGGACTGGAACCCTTGGCCAAACGCATTTTTGCCCAGCAAGACAAGCATGGACTGGAAACCCTGGCAGCCAAATTCATCACCGACGAAGTGCCGACGGTGGAAGATGCCCTCCAGGGCGCTCGCGACATCATTGCCGAATGGGTTAACGAAGACAAACGAGCCCGCGACCGCACGCGCCGACATTTTGAAAAAGGCGCTCTGATCGCTTCCCGTCTGGTAAAAGGCAAGGAAACCGAAGCCGCCAAATACCGCGACTACTTTGAATGGAGTGAAAAACTGGCTACTTGCCCCTCACACCGCCTGCTGGCCATGCGCCGGGGCGAAGAAGAAGGATTCCTGCGCGTGGGCATTGCACCGGATGAAGAAATGGCGATTTCTGACCTGGAAAAAATGTTTGCCACCGGCTATGGCGAATCCACCGATCAGGTACGGCTCGCGGTGAAAGACGGCTACAAACGGCTCCTGCAGCCGTCTATCGAAACGGAGTTTCGTAACACTTCGAAAGAAAAAGCCGACCTTGAAGCTATCCGGGTATTTGCCGAAAACCTCCGCCAACTCTTGCTCTCCGCCCCCTTAGGCGAACGGCGTGTGCTGGGAATTGACCCCGGTTTCCGTACCGGCTGCAAGGTGGTGGTGCTGGACGCCAACGGCAACCTGCTGCGCAATACCGCCATTTACCCGCACGAACCCCAGCGGCAGGTTTTTGAAAGCCAGTCTGCTATCGAGGATTTGGTGGAAAAATTCCAGATCGAAGCCATTTCAGTCGGAAACGGCACCGCCGGACGCGAAACCATGGATTTCCTCCGCAAAATCAAATTCCAGCACCCGGTCGAAATTTTTCAGGTAAACGAAGCCGGCGCCTCCATTTATTCTGCTTCCGAAGTAGCGCGCGAGGAGTTTCCGAAAGAAGACGTGACCGTGCGCGGCGCCGTCAGTATTGGCCGCCGGCTCATGGATCCGCTCGCCGAATTAGTAAAAATTGACCCCAAAAGCATCGGGGTAGGGCAGTACCAGCACGATGTGAACCAAACGATGCTCAAAGACAGCCTCGATCGCACGGTGGAATCGTGCGTAAACGCCGTCGGCATCAACCTCAACACCGCGAGCAAACACCTGCTCACGTACGTGTCGGGCCTTGGCCCCGGACTGGCACAGAATATCGTGGCCTTTCGCACCGAAAATGGCGCATTCCGCCGCCGCGCCGACCTAAAAAAGGTGCCCCGGCTCGGCGACAAGGCTTTCGAGCAGTGCGCCGGCTTCTTGCGTATCCGCAATGCCGAAAACCCGCTCGACAATACCGCCGTGCACCCGGAGCGCTACGCTCTCGTGGAACAAATTGCCAAAGACCTCGGCTGTACCGTATCCGCACTGATTGCCGACCGTAGCCTGCGGCAAAAAGTGGAACTCCAGCGCTATGTCAAAGGGGATGTAGGCTTGCCAACCTTGCAGGACATCCTGAAAGAACTGGAAAAACCCGGACTCGACC
>CAYMQY010000049.1:16778-22202 GCA_964392655.1 uncultured Saprospiraceae bacterium | reverse complement strand
CAACAGGCGAACCTGCCGCAAGGGCCGGATCAGCCGTTGGCGATCCAGTGCCCGAGCAACGTACCCGCCCTCACGGCCAATTCCAGTTGTCAGGCTTTTCTCGGCGACTACACCGGTCTGGCCACGCTGTCCGGCGGCTGCGGCATCCCGCTCAACCCGATCGTGCAAACGCCCGCACCGGGCAAAGTGGTCAATCCAGGTACGGTGGCGATCATGCTGACGGCGAGCAACAGCGCCGGGCAGAGCGCGACGTGTGTGTTCAATGTGGCGGTGAGCGGAGGGTGTCATTGAGAAAAGTCAAAAAAAGTCAAAATGTAAAATGTAAAAGTCAAAATGTAAAAGTGTGCTGGCGAGCAAAGGCTCACGGATCGTCTTCAATACGCCGAAATCGGCCCTTTCCGCGGGCACACTTTTACATTTTGACTTTTACATTTTACATTTTGACTTAAGGAATGCCAAAGCATCCTAACCCGAAATCAACCGGCAACGCGCGATGTGCCCCCCTCCCATTTGGGGGAGAGCCTGTCCCGTACTTTAGTCGGGAGGCCGGGGGTGGGGTTTACGATGCCAAACACACGAACATTCAATTTAAAAATCCTTCAGTTTTATGAAAAACATCATCACTGCCAAACACACACTGAGTACCCTTTTTCTCCTCTGGTACAGCACCCAGGTTTTCAGCCAAACCATCTCCGGCCAGGTGCGCACCGAAACCGGAAGTGGCATTGAAGAAGCGACTGTAAGCGTGACCGGCCCGGGTATCTCCTTATTCGACCTCACAGACAACAACGGCAATTTCGAATTTACGGGCTTGCCCACCGGGCAGAGCTACGAACTCTGTGTGGAACTGGACAATAACCCGCTGAACGGCGTATCCACTTTCGATCAAGTACTGCTGGCCAAACACATCCTGCATACTGAACTGCTGGACTCGCCCTACAAAATCATCGCAGGGGAAGTTGGAGGCGACAATACTCCGCCCGATGTGCTGGATTTGTACATCACCCGCCAACTGATTCTGGGTGTGTACACAGAGTTTCCGAGCGTGCCCTCCTGGAAATTCATGCGCGCCGATTTTGCTTTCCCGGATCCGGTGCAACCGTACAGTTATCCCTTTCCCCTTGGCTGCAAAACGATGACCCTGAGCGGAGACGCCACAGGTCAGGATTTTATCGGTATGAAATCGGCGGACGTGAACGGTAACGCAGTCGCCCACTAATTTTTATCTCCGGAAGAAACACTTATTGCCATGCGCTTTTTCTCGTTTTTCATAATGCTTGTCGGACTTCTGACGGCCTTTGCCGGCAACGCCGTCACGTTTTCCGTTTCGCCCACGCCCCAAACCGTGGCCGGCGGCTCGTCGGTGTGGGTGGATGTCGTGGTTGCGGACTTTACCAACATCGCCGGCTATCAGTTTTCCATGACCTGGGACCCGGCGGTATTGCAGTTTCAGTCGGCGACCCCGGTGTTGTCCGGCATGTCGGTTAGCAACAATTTCAATACCGGCAACAGCGCAGCCGGCGTGCTCAGTCACCTTTTTTTCGCTCAGAACGGCACCCCGCTGACCCTGCCCGACGGGTCGGTTTTGTTTTCCCTGAACTTCATCGCTGTGGGCGCGGCGGGCACTTCATCGCCGATCAGTTTTACAGCCACACCCACGCCCAAAGCGGCGTACAACGGCGGACTGCAACCGTTGACGGTGACGGCTCTGGAGGGCATCGTACACATTTCGGCGCAGGGCGGTTTTTCAGTGTCCGGCGACGTGGCCCGCGCCAACAGTACGCCCGTGCCCGCCGTGCTGGCCACCATGAGCGGCGATGCTGCGGGCTCCGACCTGACCGACGCTACCGGCCATTACGGATTTGCCAACCTCGCCCCCGGCAGTGACCTGAGCGTGACGCCGTCTAAAACTGTTGACCCGACCGAGTGTGTCAGCGTGCGGGATATTTTGTTTATTTACAAGCACATACTCGGTCTCGAAGCGCTGCCCAACCCTTACGCAATGGCTGCCGCCGATGCGAACAGGAGCCGCTCCATCACTTCCTTCGATGCGGTGGAACTGCGCAAACTCATCCTCGGCATTTATACGGAACTGCCCAACAACACGTCGTGGCAGTTCATTCCGGCGGACTATGTTTTCCCCAATCCGAACAACCCGTTTCAGGAGATTTTTCCGGAATCGGCACAAGTGACCGACCTGCAAGCCGACGAGGTGCGCGACTTCGTGGCCATCAAAACCGGCGATGTGACCGACTGCTCGGACGACGCGCAGGGGCCGGCATTTATGACCGCATTGGCCTCCAGTGCCAACGGCCAGCCGGGCCAACAGGTGACGGTAGACGTGACGGTGCAGGATTTTGCCGACGTGTCCGGTTTGCAGTTTTCCCTGCAGTGGGACCCGGCGGTGGCGCAGTTTGCCGGGTTGAGCAATTTCGGCCTGCCCGGTCTGGACAACGCCGCGTTCAACACCGATCAAGCCGCCGCGGGCAAACTCTCGTTGTGCTGGTGGACGGATGTTTTGTCGGGTGGCCAAATACTGCCGAATAATTCATTGCTGTTTTCCATTGCGTTCACGCTCACCGGGCCGGCGGGCAGCAGCACAGCAGTGGCATTTGTGCAAACGCCAACCAAATTTGAGGTTGTGAACGGCAACTGCGCCCCCTTTGAACTGAACACGGACAATGGCCTGATTCTGGTTTCCAACCAGCCACCGCCGCCGACGGCACTCCAGTTGGTTTCGGGAAACGCCATCAGCACGAACTACGCGCCAGTATGTGTGCCAGTGACGGCGTCGAATTTTTCGGATCTGACATCCGTACAGTTTCCCCTCGGCTGGGACCCGGCCGTGTTCGAATACCTGCAGGTGCAAAATTTCAACCAGTTGCTGGGCCTGAGCAGCGCCAATGTGGTTACAAATCAAAGTTGGAACGGGCGACTTGCGGTTTCGTGGAGCGACCCGAATGCAAACGGCGTTTCGCTTCCGAACGGAACCACCTTGTTTGAGGTGTGTTTCACGCCGGTTGGCTCGCAGGGCGCATCCACCCCGTTCGGGTTTCCCGGTTCGCCGGTACCGACAGAGGCCACTGATGCAGACGCCAATGCCGTGCCTGTGCAAACCACGGCCGGCACGCTGAGTATTTCGGCAGCAAACACAAATGCTCCGTTCACGGTGTTCGTATCCCCGACCCCGCAGACGGTGGCTGTCGGCGCAGCGGTATCCGTGGACATCCGGGCAGCCAACTTCACCGACATCGCCGGCTATCAGTTTTCCATGACCTGGGACCCGGCGGTGTTGCAGTTTCAGTCGGCGACCCCGATGTTGTCCGGTATGTCGGTTAGCGACAATTTCAATACCGGCAACAGCGCAGCCGGCGTGCTCAGTCACCTTTTTTTCGCTCAGAACGGCACCCCGCTGACCCTGCCCGACGGGTCGGTTTTGTTTTCCCTGAACTTCATCGCTGTGGGCGCGGCGGGCACTTCATCGCCGATCAGTTTTACAGCCACACCCACGCCCAAAGCGGCGTACAACGGCGGACTGCAACCGTTGACGGTGACGGCTCTGGAGGGCATCGTACACATTTCGGCGCAGGGCGGTTTTTCAGTGTCCGGCGACGTGGCCCGCGCCAACAGTACGCCCGTGCCCGCCGTGCTGGCCACCATGAGCGGCGATGCTGCGGGCTCCGACCTGACCGACGCTACCGGCCATTACGGATTTGCCAACCTCGCCCCCGGCAGTGACCTGAGCGTGACGCCGTCTAAAACTGTTGACCCGACCGAGTGTGTCAGCGTGCGGGATATTTTGTTTATTTACAAGCACTTTCTCGGAATTGAGCAACTGCCCAACCCATATTCCATGGCTGCCGCCGATGCGAACAGGAGCCGCTCCATCACCTCCTTCGATGCGGTGGAACTGCGCAAACTGATCCTCGGAATTTACACGGAACTGCCCAATGCGCCGTCGTGGCAATTCATTCGGGCGGACTATGTTTTCCCCAATCCGAACAACCCGTTTCAGGCGATTTTCCCGGAATCGGCCCAAATAGCCGACCTGCAAGCCGACGAGGTGCGCGATTTCGTGGCCATCAAAACCGGCGACGTGACCGACTGCACGGACGATGCGCACGGGGCGGCGTTTATGACCGCATTGGCGTCGAATGCCAGCGGCCAGCAAGGGCAGCAGGTGACGATTGACGTGACGGTGCAGGGTTTTACCGACGTATCCGGTTTGCAGTTTTCCCTGCAATGGGACCCGACAGTGGCGAATTTTGTCGGGCTGGGCAACTTCAATCCGACACTACCCGGGCTGGATGCCGGTACCGTTCACACCGGAGAAAGCGGTGCAGGGAAACTGTCGCTGTGCTGGTGGTCGAGTCCGACCGAAGGGCCGAAAACCCTGTCCGACGGCGATGTGCTGTTTTCGCTTACGTTCACACTTGTCGGACCGCCGGGCAGCAGCACGCCGGTGGCATTCGTGCAAACGCCCACCAAATTCGAGGTGGTGAACGGCGCCTGCGCTCCGTTCGACCTGAACACCGACAACGGCCTGATTTCGGTTTCGTCCCAGCCGCCGCCGCCACCGGCAGGTATCCACCTGGTCTCGGGAAATGCCACGAGCCTGAACGGCGCACCGGTGTGTGCGCCCGTTTGTGTGTCCGGTTTTACGGATGTGGCAAGTGCGCAGTTCACGCTGGGCTGGGACCCGGCGGTGTTCGGTTACCAGCAGGTGCAAAACTTCCACCCGGCGCTTGGGCTGAACAACAGCAATTTCAACGCGGCTCAAAGTTCAAGCGGGCTGCTGACGTTTTCGTGGGCAGATCCGAGCGCCACCGGCGTGACGCTTCCGAACGGCACCGTGTTGTTCGAGGTTTGTTTCGCGCCCCTGGGGCCAAACGGCTCGTCCACGCCGTTGGCGTTTCCGAACGCCCCCGCTCAACTGGAATTTTACTACGAAAACGGCAACATCGCCCCCGTGCAAACGACGAGCGGTACGCTGAACATCGTGTCGTCCGGAGCAAGTCCGATCACGGTTTCGGTTTCCCCGAATGCGCAAACCGTGCCGACCGGAACCCCGGTGTCGGTGGACATTGTGGTTTCCAATTTTACGGACATTGTCGGCTACCAGTTTTCCATGGCCTGGGACCCGGCGGTGTTGCAGTTCCAGTCGGTTGTGCCCGCACCGGGCGACAATTTCAACATCGGAAACAGCGCGAACGGGGTGCTCACGCACTTGTTTTATGTCCAGGGCCTTGACCCGCTGACCCTGCCCGACGGCTCGGCATTGTTTACGCTGAATTTTGTAGCCGTGGGAGCAGCGGGCACCTCCTCGCCGGTGGAATTTACTGCCGTGCCGACGCCGATCCGGGCGTACAATGCGGCATTGCAGCCGGTGCCGTTGATTACCCAGGCAGGCGTGGTGCATATCAG
>CAYMQY010000049.1:0-16678 GCA_964392655.1 uncultured Saprospiraceae bacterium | reverse complement strand
ACCATCGCCCGTCCCGGCGGCACACCCGTGCCCGGTGTAACAGTGGAATTGAGCGGCGACGCATCCGGCTCCGACCTGACCGGCGCGCCGGGCGAATACCTGTTCGACAATCTGCCAGCAGGCAGCAACCTGACCGTGACGCCCGCCAAAAATACCGATCCGACCGAGTGCGTGAGCGTGCGGGATATTTTGTTTATTTTCAAACACATTTTTGGCATCATGCCGCTGCCAAACCCGTATTCCATGGCCGCCGCCGATGTAAATTCGAGTCGCTCGATCACGACATTCGATGTGGTGGAACTGCGCAAACTGATCCTCGGTATTTACTCCGAACTGCCCAACAACACGTCGTGGCAGTTTATCCCGGCGGACTATATTTTCCCGAACCCGAACAACCCGTTTGTGGAAATTTTTCCGGAGTCGGCGCAGGTGACCGACTTGCAAACCGACGAGGTGCGCGACTTCGTGGCTGTGAAAACCGGCGATGTGACAAACTGTATTGGCGACGAGCCCGGCCCGGCGTTTTTGACGACGCTGGCTTCCAGCGCGAGCGGCCATGTAGGGCAGCAAGTGACGATTGACGTGACCGTGCAGGATTTTTCCGACGTATCCGGCTTGCAGTTTTCCCTGCAATGGGACCCGGCGGTGGCGAAGTTCGACGGGCTGGGCAATTTGAACCCGGTATTGCCCGGGCTGAATGCCGGCTCGATATTCACAGGCCAGAGCGGCTCCGGTCATTTGTCGGTTTGCTGGTATACCGATCTGTTCGCCGGAAGCCAAACCTTGCCCAACGGCTCGGTCTTGTTTTCGCTCACGTTCACCCTCGTTGGCCCGCCCGGCAGCAGTACGCCGGTGGCTTTTGTGGAAACACCAACCAAATTTGAGGTGGTGGACGAAAACTGCGACCCCTTCGGGCTGAACAGCAGCAACGGACTGATTTCCGTGTTTGGAAACGAGCCTTGCAGCATTACCTGCCCGACAGGTGTGCCGGCGCTGACGGCGAATTCGAGTTGTCAGGCAGTGTTAGGCGATTACACCGGGTTGGCACAGATTTCCGGCGATTGCGACTCAGACATTCCAGTGGTGCAAAGCCCGGCGCCCGGTAAGATCGTCAATCCCGGCACGGTAGCCATCACCCTGACGGTGAGCAACACCGCCGGGCAAAGCGCCAAGTGTGTGTTTAACGTGGCGATTAGCGGAGGGTGCCATTGAGAGAAGTCAAAATGTAAAAGTCAAAATGTAAAAGTCAAACTGTAAAATGTAAAAGTGTGGCGGAAATGGCCGATGTCGGTGTGCTGGAGACGATCGAATCGGCCTTTGCTCGCCGCCACACTTTGTACATTTTACAGTTTGACTTTTACATTTTACATTTTGATGTCCAGGTCGGCCTAAATTGGCGGCCAATATGGCGCCCTTCTGGAAAAAATGGCTATCGCACCTCGTTCCGATCACGCTCGAGCGGGCCTCTTCTGCGTACAACCCCGAGTTGGCGGTCGTGCTGGATCGCGGGCGTTTGCAACTGCTGAGCGGCAACGCCATTTACTCCTGGGACGATCTTTACCACAACTTCACCATCGCATTCGGCACTATTGACCTTGACGAAGAACCCATTGAGGACGTGCTGGTGCTGGGCCTCGGATTAGGCAGCGTGCCGTTTATTCTGGAAAAATTATTCGAGTGCCGTTACCACTACACCGCCGTCGAACTGGATGAAGCGGTAGCCGATCTCGCCACCCGCTACACGCTGTCGCGGCTCGAAAGTCCGGTGCAAATTATCTGTGCCGATGCGGGTGTGTTTGTGGAAATTACCGAAGAGCAGTTCGATTTGATCGTGGTGGATATTTTTGAGGACGACCACACTCCGGAAGCGTTTGAACAAATCGAATTCCTTGCCGCCTGCAAAGCCTTGCTCCGTCCGGGAGGCCTGATTTTGTACAACCGCCTGTACAACAACCTGCGCACACGGGTGGCAACGGAACGCTTTTTTGAAAACCGGTTTAAAACCGTGTTTCCCGACGCCTGGAAAATCAATACCGGTGGCAACTGGATCGTGGCGGCACGGGGAGCGGCGCTCAATCCCACTTGAAAAATACCGCTGCACTCAGGCCGGGACTCTTCGGCACATACTGCCCCCATGCGGCTCCCGCTCCGGTCACCGTAATGCCGATGAAGCGGCTGATTTGCCAGCTGCCTTTGATCCCCAGGGACAGCCAGCCCTGGTTGTTGTCGAACAAACTGGTCAGGGCGTCCAACCCGGTGACGGGCCGGTCGCCGTTTTCGAGGGAAAGATTCAAGTCGGAAAACGCGATAAGCCAAACCGGCCCCAGTGCCACGCCTGTTTCCACGCCGCCGTTCAGGTAGTGGCTGTAGTCGTTGGTGCGCAGGGCATAGCCGCCATAGGCAAACCAGTACACTTTGCCAAAACCCATACCTGCGCTGACGGTAGGCTGGATGGTCAGCGCATCGAATCCGGTGCGCAGCCCTGCGAGTGGTTTGCCTTCACCGGCAGGCAGGTCTACCCGGAGGGTGCCGGCCAGCGCCAGTTTACCGGTCAGAATCTGATGCCGAACTGCCAGACTGACATTGCCGAGGCCGGAAATGGAGCCGGTGTCTTCGCGGGCAAAAAAATAGGGGGAGTCCGGGTTTCGGGCGCCGCGGCTGTTGAACCGGTAGGGCAGGGAAACGACCGCTGTCGTGCGGGCAGTGATTCCGTACTCGCCGTAAAACTGTAGCGTGCTTTCCGATACCTCCCGAATCATGTTTATGTCGTCGCCGTCCGGGCCGAACAAGGTGGTGTAGGTTGGAATCGTGTGATACCCCAACTGGGCGTAGAACCCGGCCTTGCTGCGCGCCCAGGGGCTTTGTGCCGAAAGCGCAAAAGCAGCGCATACAAAAAGCGTGGAGAGTAGCGTGTGGCGCATGGGTCGGCAGGATAGTTTTGAAAATAACAGCAGGACAACCGGAGGCCGATACCGGTTTTGAAAAGCCCGGCGAATCCGGTTGCCCTGTCTTGGCAGCGACAATCTGCTCAGGCTTTGAATTCGCCGGAGATTGTCTGCTTGAGTACGCGCAGGTAGGTTTTTTCATCAATCAGCAGGCGCACCACGTTGCCGTCAATCTTGACGACCTTGCCGATGATACCGGCAGTAGTGACTACCTCCATGCCGTCGCGCAGGCTGTCAATGAATTTTTGTTGATCTTTCTGCCGCTTCACCTGCGGACGAATGAGAAAAAAGTAAAACACCACCAGAATAAGCAGGGGGAACAACAGCCCCATCAGGGAACTGCCGCCGCCTTGGGGGGCTGCCTGGAAAAGAAGAAGTTGCAACATGTGTCGAATTGCGTTTTTGGATGTACAATTTGCGATTGCCGTGAAGCATCGCCAGTGTTGAAAAAAATGCGCGCTGTACGGACAAAGCGTGCAGCGCGCAAAAGTAACCAAAAGGGTTGGAAGGTTTCTGGTTGGAAGGTTTCTGGTTGGAAGGTTTCTGGTTGGAAGGTTCGAGGGTTGGATGTGGCGTTGATAAGTATGCAATTCCGCAACCTTCCAATCAGAAACCCTCGAACCCTCTAACCTTCCAACCAGAAACCTATTTCACTTCAAACACCGAATCGGCGATACCGGCATTGACCTTGATTTCGGTCACGGTACCTTTCATCGGCACCGGAAATACGCCGCTGATTGTCATGCTGTACGGAAACAGCACGCCGCCGGCTTCTTTGTAATCGCCCATGTCGGTCGTGACTGTGGCACTGGAACCATCAGGGCCGACGGACGAGGACACTTCGCGAATTTTCAGGCTGGAAGCCATGTCGTAGAATTCGGTCGTTTTTTTGCCGTCGGCGCGTTCCACTTCCACTACGTAGGCATTTTTGCCGTTGACCGGCTCGATGCCTTTGAGCATGAGTTTGTAGCCACCTGTTGTGTAGGAGGCTTCCTTGCAGAAACGGGCTTGCTCTTTCACATCTTCGAGGTCTTCACCTTCCAGGGGGCGGGCGCCGCCCATGCCGGATTCGGAGGCTTTGGCGCCGTCATAAACCCGGTTGTTGACCACCTGCCCCTGCATGGTCATAGCGATGGCGAGTTTGTTGCCGCCTTTTTGCTTGATGTTCATTTCGAGCGGGGGGCCGGGAATGACGAGCGACATGGCGGTTTGCACGTCTTTCAGCATGGCGATTTTTTGCGTGCCGCCGATGGCGTTCACATAATCCTGTACCACTTTTTCAGCCGTCATACCGGCGGGCATGGCTGTCTTGTTGTCCTCAATGGGGTTGCCGTAAGTGTCGTAAAACTTCACCTTGCCGTCGGCGGCAAACTGCTTGAGTCGGTCGGCCACATCGCCCTTGTTGCCCACCACGAGGATGTGCGCGTGGTCGGGGCGGAGGTATTTGTTGGCCATGGCCATGACGTCGTCGGCGGTGGTTTTTTGCAGGTTGGCCAGGTAGTTTTCGTAGTAGTTGGATGGCAGTTTGTAGCGGGCGATATTGAGGGCAAACTGCGCGATGGTACCCGGCTGCTCCAGGCTTTGGGAGAACTGGCCCGTCATCACGTTTTTCACCAACTGGAGTTCTTTTTCCGGTACCTTTTCAGTGCGCAGGCGGTTGAGTTCTTTCATAAACTCGATGATCGCGCTGTCGGTCACGGCATTGCGCACGCTGGCCGAGGCGTTGAAACTGCCGATGATGCGGTCGGGTGAAAGGGATGAGTAGGATCCGTAGGTGTAGGCGTGGGTTTCGCGCAGGTTGGCGTTCAGGCGGGTGTTGGTGCCGCTGCCGCCGAGGATGGCGTTCATCAAACGGGCCGGGATGACGTCGGGGTGGCTGTTGTGCAGTTCTACCGGGTAGGTGATGTTGATGACGGATTGCACGGCGCCGGTTTTGTGCACGAAGTCCACCTGGGTTTTTTCAGGTTGCTTCGGCGTGGGATACGTGTGCTTCGGTGCATCGCCTTTCGCCCACTTGCCGAAGTATTTTTCGGCTTTGGCCACGGCGTCGGCCTTGCTGATATCGCCCACTACCACGAGGTAGGAAATGTTGGGTTTAAAATACGTGGCGTAGTAGTTTTTGATCTGATCGAGGGTGATTTTGGCGAGTGTTTCCTCGGTCATGTTTTCGCCGTAAGGGTGGTCTTTTCCGTAGCGGAGTACACTACCCACTTTGCCGGCAATGGCATCGGCTTCGTCTTTTTCGGAGGCAAGGCCGCTTTCTGCGCGGCGTTTTGCTTTCTCCAGTTCATCGGCAGGGAAAGCCGGGTTGAGCAGTACGTCGGCCATCAGGTCGAGCAGTTTGTCGCTGTGTTTGCTCAGACAGGCGCCCGATACGCCGTTGCCGTCGGAGGAAAAGTTGGCGCCGATGAAGTCCACCTGTTCGTCCAACTGGGCTTTTGTGCGGGTTTTGGTGCCTTTGCTGAGCAGTTCTCCTGCCATGTCAATGTATCCGGCAGCGTCTTTTTCCTGTACAGGATCGGAGTCCACAAACACGCGGAACGACACGCGGGGCAGTTTGTGGTTTTCCACTACAATAACGGTGAGGCCGTTGGCCAGTTTGGTTGTCTCGGCTTTGCCAATCTGGATTTTGGGCGCCGAGCCTTCTTTGGGCGACTGTTTGCGCACATTGCCGCTGGGCACCGGGATCACCGGAGCGCCACTTTTGGTGTTTTGTGCAGAAACCGAATGAGAAAAGGTTGTCAGGAGCAATACTCCGACAGCCAGTATGCTGAGAATTTTTTTCATATCGTTGAAAAAACGTGTTGAGTGAAAAGGTTGTTGGCTAATGGATGTTGGCTGTTGGCTATTGGTTGCGCTCAGGAGAGCCAACAACCAATAGCCAAGAGCCAACTGCGAAAATCAAGGTTGTGCTCCCTTCGGAAGCCAGTAGATGACGACGCGGTTGTTTTTGTTGAAATACTTGTTTGCCACGCGCTTGAGGTCATCGCGGGTCACTTTGCGGTAGCGCTCCAGTTCCGTGTTGATGAGGTTGGCGTCGCCGAAGTACATCTTGTAGTTGGCGAGGCTTTCGGCAATGCCGGCCACGGTGTTGTTGGACGTGACGAAGTCGTTTTCCATCTGGTTCTGGATCTTCTGGTATTCCGTCTCGGAGATCGGGTTCTTCTGTACATCTTCGATGATGTCGTTCATGGCTTTTTCGAGGTCGGCAGCGTTGATTCCCATGTTGGCTACAGAGAACATGATGCTGGGGCCGGGGTCTTCAAGTCCAAAAGTGAAGTTGCCTGCCATAACAGCCTTTTGCTGTTCGTCTACGATTTGCTTTTGCATCCGGCTGCTTTGGCCCTGGCTGAGCAGGGTGGACAACATCTGCACGGCATAGTAGTCGGGGGTGCCTTGTGCCGGCACTTTGTAGGCCATCACGACGGCAGGCAGTTGCACGTTGTCGTAAACCGTGTCGCGGACTTCTTTTTTCAGGTCGGGTTCCACGATTTTCGGGCGGTAGATTTCGCCCTTTCCGCGCGGAATGTCTTTGAAATACGCATCAATCAGTTTTTTCGTCTGCTCGATGTCAAGGTCGCCGGCGATGGACAGGATCGCGTTGTCCGGGCGGTAGAAATCGGCGTAAAACTGCTTGTAATCGGCTTCCACGGCGGCATCGAGGTGCTCCATGGAGCCGATGACCGAGTGTTGGTAGGGGTGTTTGTTGTACAGGCGCATCATGGTTTCTTCCAGCAGACGTCCGTAGGGCTGGTTGTCCACACGCAGGCGGCGTTCTTCCTTGACCACCTGGCGCTGGGTTTCGATACCGACATTTTCCACCTTGGCATGCAACATACGTTCGCTTTCGAGCCAGAGGCCGAGGGCGAGTTGGTTGCTGGGCAATACCTCGTGGTAGTAGGTGCGGTCGTACCACGTATTGGCGTTGTTGGTGCCACCGGCGCGGCTGATGTAGTCGTCGAATTCGCCGCGGGCGATGTTTTCGGAACCTTCAAAAAGCAGGTGCTCGAAAAAGTGGGCGAAACCGGTGCGGTCGGGTTTTTCATTTTTGGAGCCAACGTGGTACATAACCGACACGGCTACGATGGGCGTAGTGTGGTCCTCATGCAGGATCACGTGCAGGCCGTTGGGCATGGTGTACTCCACGAACTTGATGTTCTGCCCGTGCGCTGCAGACACGGAGAGGGAAAGGAACAAGACAAATGAGATCAGTCTTTGCATAAATCTAATTTTGAAAAAGTGTGGGTAAAAGCCTTGGGAAAAGGCGGCGCGAAGGTGCGCACTTGGCGCTGCATTAACGCAGGAGAATAGATAAACGTTGGACTGGTTTCGGTAAAAGGAGGACAAATGGCTTCAATAGATCATTATCATTACCCCTTTTCCCTTTTTCAGTATCCTGTAGCCGCCGGGGCAGGCGCTGCTTTGCCCGTCCCGGCTTTAATTATTTCCAAATATCCGTTACTTAGCGCACCTTTCCCGCAAGACATTAAATATCCATTGCGCCATGCAAAATCAAAAATCCTGCTACGCCCTCCTGATCGGTATCAATGGATATGAAGCCGTCACCCCGCTCGCCGGCTGCATCAACGATGTGCTCGCGGTGAGCCACTATATGGCCAACCTTTGCACCAGACAAGAACCGCCTGTTCATTGGGACCCCACCTTTCTGCTCGCCCCGGCCAATGCGGAGGAAGAAGCACGCCTGCGCGAAAAAAACATCCGATACACCGCACCTACCCGCCGGAACATCATTGAGGCATTTGCCGTCTTCGAGGCCGCCGACCCGCTTCGGGGCGACTATTGTCTGCTCTATTACAGCGGCCACGGGTCGTACACCCATGCGCCGGAATTATTCCGCGATTGCGCTTCCACCGGTAACTTGCAAACCCTGGTTTGTGCGGACAGCCGCGTGGACGGCACACCCGACCTGCTCGACAAAGAGTTGGGCTACCTCATTGCCAAAGCACTGGAAGGCAAGGAGCCGATTCGGGACGGTGACGGCAAACGACCCGGCGTACACTTTGTGGCTATCACCGATAGTTGCCATTCCGGCACCAACACCCGTGGCGACCGACAGTACCTGACACCCCGTATGACCCCTCCCGGCCAACCGCATGCCAACGACGCGGGTATCCTCGGCTTCACCCGCGACGGCAACTGTTTTTACGAAAAATTTGAACCGGGCCAAACACGGGTCAAACGTTACGGCGGACTAAAACATGCCCGCTACGTCAAACTGTCCTCCGCTCAGGATGCGGAAAGCGCTTTTGAAACCACATTGAGCATACCACAAAGCAGCAACCGCCCGCCGCTGCGCATACGCCATGGCGTATTTACCTTCAGCCTGCTGACCACACTCAGCCAGTGCGGCGCCAATATCTCCTACAGGGAACTCCTGCACCGTATTCAACTGGAAGTCAGCAGCCGCGTAAGCGGCCAGATACCGATGCTGGACAATTCGGACGGGCAGGACGACGACTTGCTCTTTCTCCGAAATGAATTCAGTACCCCCAGGCAGGAATATCCGGTATTTTTCCGCGAAAAACCGCAGGCCGAGTGGATTATGGGCGCCGGCGCCGTGCAGGGAATCGTCCCGGGTTTCGGCGAACAAAAAACCACCGTTCGAATCGCCGGCCGCTTGGTAGAACTCGTGGAGGTACGGGCTACCGAAAGTATGTTGCGGCATGATGCGTTCGTACCTTCCGATCGCAAAAACCGGCTTTTGAGCGCTACAATCGAGCAAATGGCATTCCCGACCTTGTCCATCGGTTTCGGCCCCATCCTGCTCGGACGGGACAAACTTGTCTCCGAAATGCGTGATAAGATTGCTAAAGCCTGGGAAAAGGTCTCACCCCGGTACCTGACCTGGGCGCCTGACGGCGAACCCTGTGACCTCGAAATCAGCCGGATACGAAACAAAAACGGCACGCACGCTTTTGTCCTGAACCGGCCTGGCAATCGAACGCCGCTGTTTGAGCGGCACGAGTCGGCAGAAACCTTCCTGATTGATGCCGGCAAAGTGGCCCGTTTTGACAATGTGCTCCGGATGAGTAACCCCGCCACGCAAATCCGGCGCGACAAGTTTCGGATAGACGTGCAAGTGCTGGAAGGTGTTGCATTCGATGAAAACACGCTGCAAACCGTCTTTGACGACAACACGCTTCCGCCAGAAAACCTCCGGCGCTACACCGATCCGGATGCCATTGAGACACGCTATGTACACACACGAGGCGCCAATCAGCAGCCGGCGCTCAAAGTTACCATCTCGATAAACGGTATCCCGGATGATTCCTGCTGGGTCGGGGCATTGTATTGCGATGCGCAATTCGGCATCACCAGCCGCATGCTTCCCGTACAACGCCTTGGCAAGGACGGCGCATCGTCGGCCAATCTGGAATTCCGAATCCGGGAGGGCGATATCCGGAAATGGGATGCCATCCCGGTGATGGTGAACGATAATTGGCGAAAACTCGGCGTAACGGAAATCACCGACTATCTGATTTTTTTTGTCTCAAACGCCGTGCTACCGTTCGACCTCAAGCAATACGAACAGGAAGAGATTAAACTTGACAATACCCGCAGTGCCGGCTTTGCGCCTGCATCGGCACTGAAAAAAGACGACTGGTTTACGATCAAACTCCCCATCACGATCCGGTTTCCGGAGGCCGGCAAATCCGTCGTTTCGAAAAGCGAAACTGCATTTCCGGGCTTTACCCTGAAAATGCCGGACGGCGTATCAGCCACAGTACAGGCCACCAATCTGGCCGCCGCCAAACGCCGCGTGGAGCAACTGCGCAGCCAAAAATCCGCTTTGGACTTCCGCGCCTTGCTCCCTCCCGGCGAGTTGTGGACGGGGCTTGAAGTGGAAGGAGACACGTTTTCCCGTTGTCCGTCTGCACGCACCGACCAGCCGCTGAGCATACTCGAACTGACCGGCAGCACCGGCAGCCTGTCGGCGCAAAATCCGATGGAGATAACACCCGACGATCCGCTGGAAGATGACGAGGCCATCCTGCCGTTTGCCTGGGACGAAGCGGCAGGGCTTTACTATCCGGTCGGGTACACCAACGAACAGGGAACCGTGCTCGTCACTGAAATGCCGCGGGAGACTTCCGGAGTCATTGGCGCCGACGGTGTGTCCGACACCCGGGGCCTGATGGGGTCTATCAAACTGTTTTTTCGAAAAATCGTCTGGAGCAAGTTGAGCGGCATCCACGATTATCAAACCCTGGCGCTGCTCCGAAAAACCGGCGATACCGTTGAGCGCATCAAAAACCATGAGCCGGGTAATACGTTGAATGCCCGGGTTGGTTTGTGCTGAAATCACTTCGTACTCAAATGCAGCGCAAGGTGATGAACAGGATTAAAAAAACGCGCACCACGAATCCAGTACTTTCCGCCAGGGTATTATACTACACGACCATGCCACGCACAATTATTTACCTCTTCCTCCTCGTCGGCTCCATGTCGGGTTCGGCTTGCATTCAAAACGCCGACCCGATTTCACAAAAAAAACTGTTCGGCTATTTCAAACCGGTAACCGCCTCCGACACGCTTGTGTTTGAGGTGGACCTCGGAGATAATGTGCCCACCACAAGCGGCGACACGATCCCGAATGCGCTGTTTTTCAGCGTGCTCGATTCTGCTTTGCTTGTTGAAATCAACCATCTGGCCGACTCTGCCTCGGCGGTGGTGCTGGCACGGCAACGATTTCCGATAACCGACGAGGTGGAAGCCTGCCTGGTGGACATCCGGCAATCCTGGTTTCAGCACCAGTCGCTGCTGTTATACAACCACCAGCAACGCAAATTCACCAATCGCGTCACGGTGGCCGAGTTTTTCGGCGGCGACGGCGGGCAGATGCTGACCGGAAGTTGGCTCTTCGACTATGACCGTGACGGCCACAAAGACCTTGTCTGCCGGGTAATCGAACACATCCTCCGCCCGGACGACAACGGCGAGGCGATTGACGAGTCGTTTGAATCGGCTATGCTGCTGGCCTGGCGGCAGGATCGTTTTGTGGAGCAGCCGCTGTCGGACACGATGCTGGTGGTGAAGCGGTATCCGATTCGGTCTTTTTGGTGATATTTTTCTGCCACCCACCTCACAGCGTCTTCAAATACTCCAGCACCGCCCGCCGCTCTTCGGCACTGAGCCGGTCGCCGAAGGTGTGCCCGCCGTTGCCGTAGCCGGGCAAGGTGGTGTCCCAGGTCTCCTTCTTTTTTTGAGCAGTCTCCACGGTGTAGCGCCAGCCGAGTTTGGCAGAGTCGTAGTCCGAACTATCGAACGAACGCCGCCAGTAGGCGGGGCGCTGCGGACTGTTCAGCAGGTCTTCGATGGTCGGTACCGAGCCGTTGTGCAGGTAGGGTGCGGTGGCCCACACGCCGTCGAGCGGCGGAGCGATGTAGCCGTTGGTGGGGATCAGTTCGGCCTTGTGGGGTTCCTGTGCATACCAACTGGAGTTGTACCAGGTGTGGTACTCGGGGTATTTCCGGTACACTTCCGCCAGCAGCGGGTCGGTGCCGATGGTGCCGAGTTCGACCACGCGGTTGGGGTAGGTGGGTGCTTCGCCGTAGGCGCCGTGGCACTCCGAGCAGTTGTCTTCAAAAATGACCTGTCCTTTTGCGGCCAGTTGGGTGTCAACCGGAAACGGGTAGCGAGGCGGCTCCAGCGTGCGGATCCAGGCGATCACGTCCACCATGTGCGCATCCACGCGTCGGGCTTCGGTGCTGTCGGTCATGGTCAGCATACCCGACGCAGCGGAAAGCCGGGCAAAATCGCCCCTGCCGAGCGCGTTGTAGTACAGCGCATTTTTCTTCTTGAGCAACCACCAGGCAGGCACGTCGGTGGGCACGACCTCGGCGGGTACTGCAAACTGCGGCTCGTCGAGCCAGCTCAGGTCGTCGGCCTTTCGGTGGGCGGCGAGCGCGGCGAAAATTTTGTCGGCCGGGTTCACGCCGCGCGCGGCGGTGCGGATGTACGGACCCACGGCTTTGAAACCCCGGCTGAGGGGATAGTACGCCGCCCACTCGGCGGAGTTTTTGCCGTAGCCCACCTGCAGCATAATGTCGGATGCGCGAAACGTGCCCGATTGTTCGCGGGTGTAGTCGGTGGTGGTATTGCCGAGTCCGACGATGAGTTGGCCGTTCAGTTTTTCGGCATGGCAGGTCAGGCAAGTGGGCGCCACTACTTTCACGCCGTTGGCCGTTTCCACCACGTTGAACGCGAACGGAATTCCCTGACTGTCGCCTGTACGCCCGAGATCGTCGGGGCTGGCGGTTTTGTTTACTTTTCGGTACACGTCGAGCGGAATCCCGTGCCCGACCATGTCGCCGTACAGCAGGTACCGGTAGCCGGCATCGGGGTCGCCGGAGCGCTGGGGAGAAGGCGGGATGGTGGCTGTGCCGGGCATTTCAACCGGCGGCGGTACGCCCGGGACAAGGGCGCAAAGGGCGAGCAAGAGTGCAAATATTTTTGCCATGCAGGTAATTTTAGGGCAAAAATAAACGGGGCAAACAGTTTTTACACCGCAGGCCCCGTTTCGTCAATTGCCGGTAACGATTAGTTTTTCTTGTCGCGTCGGTCTTCGCGGCGGTCGCGTCGGTTCTCCTTGCGGTCGCGCACGTCCTCGCGGCGGTCGCGTTTGTCTTCGCGGGCGTCGCGCACATCCTCACGGGCATCGCGCTTGTCTTCGAGTTTGTCCAGTTTGCCGCCGTCGTGTTTGGCGTCGCGCACGTCTTCACGTTTGTCGCGCCGGTCTTCGCGGCGATCGCGTCGGTTTTCCTTGCGGTCGCGCACGTCTTCCTTGCGGTCACGCACGTCTTCGCGAGCATCGCGCACGTCTTCACGTTTGTCGGCGGCGGGGGTTTGCTGGGCCTGGGCCTGCGTGGCGAAAGTGAGTGCGACGAGGAGGAACAGGAACAAAAACAGGTGCTTTTTCATGCGTGTAAAAAGTGTGGTTTGGTTGAAATGCTGCTTTGGACGGCGGGCAGGCGGGGCGGTTTAAGTCAGGTTTGTTAAGAGAATGTCAAATCAGAAGGGTGTTTTCTTCGTAGAATGATAGTTTCACAGAGGCTCACAGAGTTTGAGAGGGCACAGAGTTTTTTGTCATTCCGAAGGAATCCGTCCGCTCTCAATTTGAAAAAACTCTGTAACCTCAAGCCCACCATGAGCCTCTGTGACACTTTACTTTACGGGCAAAAACTCTGTGCACTCTCAAACTCTGTGAGCCTCTGTGACACTACTACTTTACTTACCGCAGCACGCTCAATTTCGCCACTTTCGCGACACCGGTCAGGCTGTTTTCCAGGCGCACGAAATAGGTGCCGGAGGGCATGCCGAGCACATCAATGTAAAACCGGTTTTCGCCCGGATACACCTGCACATTTTCGTTGGACATCAGTGAGCCACCCACGCTGTGTACGCTCAGGCGACCGCGGTAAGTGTCCGGCGACTGGAACGCCACCTCGGTGGTGAAGCGTGCCGGATTGGGGAACAGGTTCATCTTGTTGCCGGTGTCGAACACGTCGTCCACAATGGTGACGGAGCCGCCGTAGTAGCACTGCGGATCCACCACGTAACTGCTGCTCACGAGCGGAACCTTGGCAAAGTTTTCAAACATGGTTTCCTGCATCACCCAGTCGTTGGCGCCGATCCAGTCTTGAAGGAGCGTGCCGAACACCTGACGGTAGTCGTGCTGGATGCCCTGGAGCTGGTTGCCGGTAGCCAGATTGCTCAGGTTCACGTTGGTGCCCGATACGCCGGGTTCCACGGTTTTCCCGAAAATATACATGGGCGCCAGCGTACCGTGGTCGGTGCCGAACGAGCCGTTTTCCTTGGCGCAGCGGCCAAACTCGGAGAAGGTGCAGGCGATGGCTTTTTCGCCGATTGACATTTTGTCGAGGTCTTCAAAAAATGCAGAGACAGCCTCGGACATAGTCTGTAGCAAGGTGGCGTGAGCGCCGAGCGAGGTGTCGCCCGAGTCCACCTGGGCATTGTGCGTATCGAAGCCGCCCAGCGAGCAGAGGTAGATTTTTGTTTTGCAGCCACCGCGGATAAGCCGGGCCACCGTGCGCAATTGCCGGGCCAGATCCGTGTTCGGATAGGTGCCGATGTTCGTACCGGCGTTGAACACGTCGGTGATGCGCTGGGCGTACTTGTTCACGCTTTGCTCCACCGACATGATGAAGGCCAGTTCGTCGCCGTGTTCGCTGTCGGGCAGGTTGAGAATCGGCGCGCCGCCGATGGTTTGCACGAGGGAGTAAAAACCCGCCGGGTCTTGTCCCGTGAGGTTGATCGCGTTCTGGTGCTCGGTTTCAGTGTGGAAACCCAGCGAGGGATTGGAGTCGCCGATCTGGATACCCAGCGGGTCGGGCATATCGGGTGTAGGCGCGCCTTCCACATCGGGGAACAGCGCCTGCATGGAGCGGCCCATCCAGCCGGAGCCGAGGCTAAAATTGTCGGGGGTGCCGTCGCCGCCGGTGAGCCACAGGTCGGTGCTTTTGAAGTGCGACTGGTTGGGTTTTTCATAGCCCACGCCCTGCACTACGTTCACCCAGCCTTTGTCGTACATGGCTTTCACGGCGCTCATGGCCGGGTGCAGGCCCACACGTTTGCTGTCTTTGAGCGTGGTGTCGAGGTCAATGTATGCGCCGGCGCCCGTTTCCTGAATGCGGGTGGTAGGTCGGAGTGCGGCGTATTCGCTGTATTGCGCGATGGGAATCAGGTTGTTCAGGCCGTCGTTTCCGCCCTTGAGTTGAATCAGGACGAGCGCGCGCTCCTGGATGTCGGAGCAGTCGCCTACAAGTTTGGCGATGCGGCTGTTGGCAAAAGGCCGCATGGAAAAACCGTTGACGGCAAAGGAAGAGACGCCGGCGGCGGGCAGTATTTTCAGAAAGTTGCGACGTTTCATATTTTTAGTGATGAGTGATGAACGATGAGTGTTTGCACGACCAGTCAACCAATTAACCAGTCAACTAATCAACCAGTCAACCAACGGGGTCAAAATGTCTGGAATTCGGGGGAATACATGATGGCGTTCAGCAGTCTTTCGAGCGGGATTTTGACCTCTGTCAGGTTGTTTGTGCTGAGGTAGTTCTGCCACTCGTAGGTCCAGTCGGCCGGCGGCAGGTTGTCGAGGAAAACGTCGTTGTAAAAATAGTTGAAGCGGTCGCCGTCGAGCGTTTCGGGCAGTAGGTACTCGATCAGTTCCTGCACGAGCGCGTAGGGGTCGGAAGGGTCGCTGAAAAATCCGCTGTTGCGCACCCAGGTGACGAAGTTCAGTTGCAGGAAAATGCTCGCAGTGGGTGTGGAACCATGGTTCATTCGCCCGGTGAGCAGTTGTTGCGGAAACTTGTAGCGCGGGATGATTGTGCTGGAGTTGAACCACTGGCGGCTGTACTCCGGCTCCTGGTAGTAGCCCGGGTAACCGGCCACATCATTCGAGAAAAAGATCGGCAAGCCGGCCGGCAACAGCAGGCGCTGGATAATGCCGGTGGAATACAGCTGTTCGTAGTGCCCGCGCGGGTTGGCGGTGGGGCTGGGAATGGGCAGGCCGAAAAACGAAACCATTTGGAGGGTCATTTCGAGCGGCGACTTGATCATGCCGCCCACGATTTCGTCGGCATTGTCGGAGTCGTCGGCATCGAAAAAGTGCTGACTTTGCAGCAGTTGCTGCACCACCGGTTTGATTTCGTAGTTGCCGGTTCGGAAGGTAGTGGCCAGCGGCTCGATGATGTCGGTCTCGATTTCGGGAGTGATATTGCGGCTTACAAACCAGCGGTACAGCCGGCGGCAGAAATTGCGGGCCACTTCAGGCTGGGCAAACACCATGTTCACGAAGTTGTCGAGTTCCGTCCACATGCCTGCAGCCGTGGTGGCGCCGGCAATGGTGGTTCCGTTGAATTTACTGCTGAAGGTTTTGCTGCCGGTGTCGTGCTGGTTGAGCTGTACGATACTGCGCGGGATGCCGGTTTCGGGATCAATCTGGTCGCGGTTGTTGCGCACACGGAAACCGGTGAACACGCGGGCTGCCTGCTCAATGTCTTGTTCGGTGTAGTTGGTGTAGTCGCCGTCGCCGATTTGCGGGCCTTTCCCGATGGTAAACAACTCGAAGAACTCACGGGCGAAGTTTTCGTTGGGGTTGGTCTTGACATTTTGTTGGTTGTTGAGATAAATCAACATCGTGTTGTCGGCGACCATTTTGGTAGCCAATTTTTTGAAATTGCCGAGCGATGCCCAGCGCAATAGCGACAGGTAATCAAAAAAGTGGGCGTTTCCGTAGGTATTGGCCGTGACGATCATGTGCTGGTGCAAAAAGAACATCAGCCGGTGCGAGATTCCCGGGTCGTGCAGGGCTTCATTCACCCACCAGCCCATGACGTAGCGGCGCAGCACGAAGTCCTCGGCGGGCAGGGTCTGTCCGGGCGGATTGATCCAGGTCGTGTTTTCGACGGTAGTGGTGGCGGGGTCGTCGTACACGGGCTGGGCCATTTGCAGGGGAGGAGCAACCAGGAGCGAGGCGACCGCCTGGTCGGCGGTCATGCCGGCTAATTGGTCAACTTTTGCTTTGGTGTAGCGGTAACTCGAGCGGCGGAGCAGGTGTGCCGCCCGGCGATGCCCCAAAGAACCGGACAAGGGTGCGAGTGAAGCCATTTCGCAGATTGTTTAGTTGGTGAAAAAACGGGTGACTGCTTCGGCTCTTTGGCAGGTGTGGCGGCTTCGACGGAGGTAAT
>CAYMQY010000048.1:2293-22344 GCA_964392655.1 uncultured Saprospiraceae bacterium | reverse complement strand
ACCAGCAGTCGTTGTCGGGGCGTTTGTCAAAGTATGTCGTGTCCTGTTCAATAACGGCGTATTGGGGCATTTCGAACGAAAAGCCGCAGTACGTTTCGCCAAACGGCTGGTACCTTTTTTCCGGGAAAATCACCCGGGGATACGCGCGGGGTTTGGGAACCGGGACATACTCTTCGCAGCCAAATGCCAAAAAAGTCAACACTGCGACGAGTACCAGTTTTTGAATTGCAGTCATACCTCAATCAGTTTTAATTTCCGGGCAAAGGTTCGACAAAAAAGCGGCTCTGCCAAAGCACGCTACCGCTGATTCCACTCGCGCAGGCGTTTCTCGTAACGTTTGTTGTTCACCGTCCACGCCGATTTATCAAGCGAGCCTTCGAGTTCTTCGTCCAGCCCCTTGAGTATTTTTGGAAAAAAATCAATTCGGGTTAGTTCTTCCACCTCATCAATGGTGCAGGCATATTCCATCAGCGGTTTATCGCTGACGGTATTGGGCAGTATGAATGCAATAGCGCGGTGTTGGTCCGGCGCCAGCAGCACTTTGTAGTACGAAGCCGGTACGGTCACTTTGCTGAAACCGATTTGTTCGTTGCCGGGTCGGGTGAGCACGGGGCCGGTGACGACGTACAGGTGCTCGAATTTTCGCGCCCAGTCGCGCACGTTTTCCTCTAATTCGCGCCATACTCCGCCGTTGAACGCGCGTTCCTGCGGGCTGATGTTGCTCATAAAAAACGTTTCGTTCATCGCCAGGGTGTCGAATGCCATATCGGCTGCGGGCGCAAGGTGCCCGCGGTCGTAGCCGCTTCCGCTGTAATCGCGCGGGGTGGCACTTTCGGTGCGCACAAGCGGGTCGGGGAAAAAAGAGCCCGCACGATCCACCCAGTTTTTGTCCAATCGGGTGCGCGTCAGTTCGTAGGCAACCCATTCGGCCTGTTCGTGGTCTTCCACATATGACAAGGTGTAATAGGTGTGGCGGACGATTTCGCCGGTACTGGAAGTCGGAAGAATATCGTCGGGAACGGTTGGCGTAGGCCTTGGGGCAGACTGTTCCGTATTCACAACCGGGTCAAGTTCCGGTTCTGATTTTTTCCCGCCGAACTGGTTGAATATCCAGAAGGCTAATCCGGCGAGTATGGCAAAAAGTCCGGTTTTGAAAATGAAACCATCGGAGTCGGATTTACGTCGAGCCATTTTAAAAAAGTTTGTTGGGGCGAAAGTAAAACTTTTTGTTGAGCAAGATGCACGAAGTCGAAGCGGCACAAAAAAAGTGTCACAGTGGCTCACAGAGTAGGAGAGGACACAGAGTTTCTCACTGATTAATAACGGACGAATTCCCTCTGAATGACAAAAAAACTCTGTGTCCTCTCCTACTCTGTGAGCCACTGTGACACTTTTGTGCCACGCTACGCTAAGCGGAGACATTTACAACTTGTTTTTTTACACGTTCTTTAGTCAGACCTGTATGCGCAAACTGATCTTGCCCCTTTTTATTATTCTGTCGTCGTGTGCGGGAAGTACCCAGACTACCAACAAGATAGTCACCGGTTACTACCCAAGTTGGCGCTGGTACGAGCGCGGTAAATTGGTGCGTCCGGCCACCATTGACTACAGCAAATACAACGTCCTTGTTTACGCATTTTTGAGCGTGGAAGCCGACGGCTCGCTTCGCCTGCCCGATCCCTGGGCCGACAAGAACCTGCTGCTCGGTCCAGTCAACAACACAAAAGCGCCGGCCGGGTATAGCCATGCAAACGACCTCGGGAATCCGGCCTATCACCAGCGTGGCATGCGTTTCAGCGACTATGCCCATAAAAATAAGGTGCGTTTCTTAGTGTCGGTAGGCGGCTGGGCGCACTCCACAAATTTTCCTGCCGTGGCTGCCGATCCGGCCAAACGGACGCGTTTCGCTGCCGAATGCGCCCGGATAGTGGAACTGTACAATCTCGACGGGATTGACATTGACTGGGAATTCCCGGGCACCGAAGAGCGTGGCGGCGGGCCGGACGACCGGCAAAATTTCACGCTACTGCTTCAGAGTGTCCGATCGTCACTCAACGCCCTGAAACCGAAATTGCGTCGCGACCTGATGCTCACGGCAGCCTGCGGCGCTTCGCCCAAAAATCTTGCAAATATTGATTGGCCACAGGTGCAGCGGCTTGTGGACGCCGTCAACCTGATGACGTATTCGTTTTACGGCCATTGGGACCCGGTATCCAACCACAATGCCCCGTTGTTTCCGTCCATGAATGCTACGCAATTAGGATTTAGTTGCGTGGAGGCGGTGCAAAACCTGCTTGATATGGGCATGCCAGCCGCAAAAATTAACCTCGGGCTTGCATTTTACGGTCGAACCCAACTGACCAATGGTTCTTCAGGGCTGCATGTGTCCGGTGTGGGACAACCCGACAGCATCATGTTTACCCGCAGTGCCGCGACACCACAGTACCACGAAATCGTGTCCAAAATCCCGCTGGGTTACTACGATTACCTCTGGGATGAAGCGGCAATGGTGCCGTACCTGTCGGGCAAGGAGGGGATTCCTTCGTTCGTCTCGTTCGATGATGAGAAATCCATTGCGCTCAAGGCGCAATTTGCCAAAAGCCGGAACCTGCGCGGAGTCGTAATCTGGGACATAACCGGCGACTATCTGGAGCCGGAACCGGATTCAAAAACGATTTCGGGCACACCCCTGGCGTCCGCCATTCAGCAAGCGTTCAAAAATGAAATACCGATGCCGCTTGTTCTTTCCGGCACCACCGTGTGTGTATTTCCGAATCCGACGCCCAACGGATTTATTCAGGTTTTCACCAACTCCCCTGAGAAAGCCAATACGTCGCTTGCCATTTTTGATACCAACGGCAAACAACTTCATACGACGAACTACGCTACAGCCGGGCATCGGGTGGACATCCGTTCTTTGCCCAGCGGCCCGTACCTGTTTCAGGTCAAATATGGAAACAGCCCCCCGGTGCAGGTGCGCGTTGTAAAAAAGTGATCGGAAAAAGGTTTGTTTTTTCAAACCCTGCGCTGTTATCTTTGCACCCGCTAAAAACGGCGCGGTAGCTCAGCTGGTCAGAGCGTATGATTCATAATCATAAGGTCGGGAGTTCAAGCCTCCCCCGCGCTACCAAAAAGACAGGGGTCGTCTCATGAAATGGGGCGGCTCCTGTTTTGTTTATGGCATTATTCTGCTTGTTTGCGCTTTTTTTAATCCCGTCGGAAAGGCCTACTTTTGCCCGCACTGAAAAATCCACACCACCGAATTTTCATCACCATGGGAGAAATACAACTGGATGATTGGCGCCTCGAACAGGAAGAATGGTTAGAGGCCCTGGAAGAAGTCATTGAAGCGCACGGCAAGGCTAAAAGTGCCGAACTGTTTCAGCGTTTGCGCTACCTGCTCGCCCGCCACGGCGCGGCCAACGGTGGTTCGGCGCTCAATACACCCTATCAAAATACCATACCGGCGGACGAGCAGCCGCCTTACCCCGGAGACCTCGCCCTCGAGCAAAAGATCGAAAATATAATCCGATGGAATGCGCAGGCGATGGTGCTGCAAGCGCAGGACAAAGATCTCGCCCTTGGTGGGCACATCGCTACTTTTGCCGCCTGCGCGACGATGCTGGAGGTGTTGTTTCAGCACTTTTTGCGCAAGCGTTCGGCAGACTATGGCGGTGATTTACTCATGTTCCAGGGGCACGCTTCGCCAGGTATTTACGCCCGCGCCGTGTGGGAGGGCCGGCTTTCCATGCAGCAGATCAGTGATTTTCGCCAGGAACTACTCGGCGGCGTATCCAGTTATCCGCACCCGCGCCGCATGCCGGCATTCTGGCAGGCGCCAACCGTCAGCATGGGACTTGGGCCGATGACGGCCATCTACCAGGCGCGGTTTGTCAAATATTTAGAAACCCGCGGCTTGAAACCGCAAAACGGCGGCAAGGTCTGGCACTTCATCGGCGACGGCGAAATTGACGAACCCGAAATCTACGGCACCATAGGCATAGCCGCCCGCGAAAACCTGAACAACCTGATTTTCGTGGTGCACTGCAACCTGCAACGCCTCGACGGCCCGGTGCGCGGCAACGGAAAAATCATCCAGGAAGTAGAACGCCATTTTTACGGCGCATCCTGGGAGGTCATCAAAGTACTGTGGGCTTCGGAATGGGACGAGTTGCTGGCCAAAGATGCCGACGGCGCCTTGCTGGCACGGCTCGAAGCCATGGTGGACGGCGATTTTCAGGAAATATCCAACCTCGACGGCGCAGGTGTGCGGAAAAAACTCGTAGGCGACGACCCGCGCGTTGCCGCACTTTTGGCCGACTACACCGATGAGCAACTTAAAAATATGCGCCGTGGCGGCCACGATGCCAAAAAAGTTTTTACCGCATACGAGCGTGCCGTACGTGCCGACAAGCCGGTAGCGATCATCGTGAAAACGGTGAAAGGTTACGGCATGGGTAAAGCCGCCGAAGGCAAAAACAAGGCGCACCAGACCAAGGACATCAGCGACGACGCCCGCATTGAAACCAAAAACCGCTACGGTATTCCGATCACCGACGAGGAGGCAAAAGCAGCCAAATTCTGGTTTCCCGGCCCCGACGATCCCGCAACACAATACCTGCTGGAACGCCGTAAAACTCTGGGCGGTTTCCTGCCGGAACGCTCCGAGGAGTACGCCCGATTCGATTTGCCGGAACTTTCAGGATTTGAAAAACAACTCCAGGGCAGCGAAGCCGCCGGCGGCAAAACATTTTCCACTACTGCCGCAATGGTGGACATTATGACCCAACTCATCCGAAACAAAGAGGTGGGCAAATACATCGTGCCCATTGTGCCCGACGAGGCGCAGACGTTCGGTATGGAACCGCTGTTCAACTCGGCGCAAATCTGGAATCAGCAAGGCCAAAAGTATACGCCGCTCGAAATCGGTATTTCAGTGATAAAATACAAGGAATCCCAAACCGGTCAGGTGCTGCAGGAAGGCATCAATGAGGATGGCGCAACCGCCTCGTTCACCGCCGCCGGCACGGCATACAGCCTGCACGGGATTCCGATGGTACCGTTCTACATTTACTACTCCATGTTCGGGTTCCAGCGGGTGGGCGACCTCGTCTGGGCTGCCGCCGACATGATGTGCAAAGGCTTCCTGCTCGGCGGTACCGCCGGACGCACCACACTCAACGGCGAGGGGCTGCAACACCAGGACGGACACTCGCACCTCATCGCACAAACGGTACCCGCCGTGATCAGTTACGACCCGGCATTTGCCTACGAACTCGCCGTGATTGTGCACGACGGTATCCGCCGGATGTATGTGGAGAATGAGCACAAAATTTACTACATCACCCTGTACAACGAAAACCTGCCCATGCCGGCCATGCCCAAGGGCGTGGAAGACGGCATCAAAAAAGGCCTGTATCGGTACAAGCAGTCGGCTAAAAAGTCGGCTAAAGACGGGGTAAAAGCGCACCTGCTCGCTTCCGGCATTATCATGGATCAGGCACTGAAGGCCGCCGAAATTCTCGAAGCCGAGGGCGTGAGCACCGACATCTGGAGCGCCACTTCCTGGAGCGAGTTGTACCGCGACGCGTCTGCCTGCGACCGCTGGAACATGCTGCATCCCGGGCAGCCGGAAAAAACGCCTTTCCTGCAGCAGTGCCTGAATGGCGAAACCGGTGTATTCGTGGCAGCCAGCGACTGGATGAAAATGACCGCCGGTTGCCTCGCCCCCTGGATGCCTGCCGATTTTACCTCTTTGGGCACCGACGGCTTCGGCTTGTCGGAAAGCCGCGACAGTCTGCGCAACTACTTTGAGGTGAGCGCCCGGTATATTGCCTTTGCCGCCGTGCGTTTGCTGAACAAACAAGGCAAGGTCAGCGACAAAGCAGTACTGGACTTTATGAAAAAATATGGTGTAGAAGGCGAAAAGGTGGATCCGATGAGCATTTGAGACCATGACTTCCCCTCCCCCCCTCCGCATCGTCGTCATCGGCTCCTCCACAGCCGCCGGCACTGGCGCTGAAACGCCTGAGGGCGGCTGGGTAAACCTGTACCGCAATTTCTTGCAAGACCATTTCCCGGGTAGTGAAATCATCAACCTCGGACTTGGCGGGCAGCAAACTTACCACCTGCTCCCCACCAGCCATCGGCCGCCACCGGCCCGACCCTTGCCCGACCCGGAACGCAATATCACCCGAGCGCTTGACCTGAATCCCGACGCGGTGATCGTGAATGCGCCCTCCAATGATGCCGCCGCATATTACGGCCCGGAGGAGCAGTTGGCCAATTTTGACCTGATCGTACAAACGGCGCTCAGTGCCGGCGTGCCCGCATTCATTTGCAGTACCCAGCCCCGGCGTTTCGAGCCGGAACAGGTGCAAATCCAGATGCAGATGAAGGAGGCTATTTTGAACAAATATGGCCCGCTGGCGATCAATCTTTGGGACAATCTGGCCACGGCGGACGGCTTCCCGGATGAAATGTATGACAGCGGCGACGGCGCCCATCTGAACAACCTTGGCCATGCGCAGGTTTTTGAATCTGTACGAGCATGCAACCTGCCGGCCCGGCTCATTCAGGCGAGAAGCACTGCCGGTTATTGGCAAAAAATCGGCGAAACAATTGGGTTGACAAAACCTCGACCGATTCGCCGCCGTGCTTTAGCCCGATTCAAACCGCGTATGGTGCACCAGTGGCTGGCCTTGCCTCAACTGTTTCGATTGCCCAACTTAGTTATCGTTTTTTTGAGCCAATGGTTTCCGTACTGGTTCGTCCTGCGTCCGGCAATTTTGAAAGCCGGTGGCATTCCCGCTCTGGACGAACGCACGTTTGGTCTCATTGCTGCGGCTACGGTGCTGGCCACATTGGCCGGGTACATCATCAACGACTACTACGACCGTGAAATTGACGCGTTCAACCGACCCGAAAGCGTAGTCGTCGGGCGGCATATTCCATCGGGGATTGTGCTACTGATTTACCTCGGGCTTACAGTGCTGGTACACCTGCTGGCCTTGCGCATTTTTGTGTTGTTGCCGGGACCGAAATCGTTCTGGCCGCTCGTGTTGTTTCCGCTGGTTTCTTTTCTCCTGTTTTTATATGCCTGGCAAATGAAGTGTACGCCGGTCATGGGCAATGTTTTGGTAGCACTGCTTTGCGCCGCAGTGCCTGTCATTGCGTTGCTGCCGGAAGATCGCGCCATCTGGCTGACATCGTTTCACGAGCCAGCCCTGATTCACGAGGCGGTCGGACTGGTTTGGGTATACGCCATTTTTGCGTTTTCAACCAACTTCCTGCGCGAGCAGGTCAAGGATTTGGAAGACTATCAGGGCGACGCCGCATGCGGCTGCAATACGTTGGCGGTGCTGAAAGGAACCCGCTTCGCACGAATACCGGCCGGAATTATCGGGCTTGTGCTATGCGCCCTGATTGTGTTGCTCCTGTTTTTTTGGGCCGAAACCGGCGCCCCCAACTGGCGCATCGGAGCAGGCGCGGGCTTACTCTTGATACCTGCCTTGCTGGCGTCCGGACTTGTTTTTTTTGCAACCAACCGCCGGCATTTCACCTGGGCCAGTCGGTGCATAAAAATCATTATGCTGGCCGGTCTGGTATTGTTGCTGCCGAATTTGCCGGAGATTTTGAAGCTAGTTTCCGGGTAAATCCTTTGTCATTCCGAAGGAATCTGTCCACTCGCGAGGCACTCAAAGAGTGGACAGATTCCTTCGGAATGACAAGTAGTGTCACTTTTTGCCTTTGGCCTTCCGTGTTGGCTCGGCACGTGTTTCACTCCGGGCAGGTTTTTCAGGCGCCGGTGCATCGGCCAGCCGGTTGGGGTCAGCAAGTGAACCGCCCTTGCGATACCAGAAAAACAACCCGCCCAAAAGGAGCAACAGAATAAGCCCGGAGGCAATTCGGGATACGTTTTCCCCTGCGACAAACGACTTTGGCTCGAACCGCATCTCCAATTTCATGTTTTTGCCGGGCGGCAAACGCATGGCCCGCAGCAGGTAATCCGCTTTGGTGAAATCCGCCGTCGGCTGCCCGTTCAGGTAGCATTTCCAGCCCTTGGCAGGCGGGTAGTACATTTCGGAAAATATGGCCAACTGCTCCGTTGTGGCGGAGTATTCGTACTCCATTTTAGCCGGATGGTATTTGCTCAGGCGAATCTGCGCCGTACTGTCGAACTGAATATTCAGTCCGCGAAGCGGATCGGCGTAGGCTTCCGACACAATGGCTTCTGTTTTCGGGTCGAGGGTACGCAATGCATGCAATTCGGCATCGGCATCCGGCAGAATCGTGAATTTGGACACGAACCAGGCATTGCCACAGGCTTGCGGGTTGGGCATGACTTCGCCTTGCTGGCTGATCAGGTATTTGCCGTTCATCATGCCCACAATGTGCAGGCTCTGGCCGAGGCTCGGGTTCAGGAAAGTGTCCACCACTTCCTGAAAGCGCTGGAGTTTTGCGGCGTGGTAGCCGCTCAGGCTTTTGTGGAAATAGGACGTGATGGCATTTCCGGTGATGCCGCCTCGCGACATGTCAAGTACCCGGTAGTGCTGATCGGGGTCTTGTTTGATCTGCAGGTCGTACTCGGCAGGTTGCGGAGGAGCCGTCGCCGCGCGTTTGGTTTCGTATTTCTGGGCGGAAATGGTGCGTCCGGCAATCTGCCAGTTGTCAATTAAGGAAATCAGCGTCAGCAGGACAACTGCCAACCCGGCTTTCAAACGCCCCAGCAGGTACATCCAAAGCAAGCCGGCAGCGACTGCGATAAATGCCAGGGAGCGAAACACATCACTGCGGAGCATATCCGCCCGGTCTTCCTGCAAAAGGCGCAGCAGTTCTGGGTCTTGCTGCTGGAGGTTGGTGTCGAACTGACCGGTAGTGCTACCCATCCCCAGGGCCAGCAGGCATAAACCACCGGTAATACCCGCCGACCAGGCAAGCGCGCGTTTTTTCTTTTCTACGGAAACTTCCTTATCGCATATACGCTGGATACCGAGTGCGGCCAGCGCGGCAAAGCACAACTGCCCTACCCCGAGGGCCATGGATACTGCCCGAAATTTGTTGAACATGGGCAGGTAGTCGTACCAGACGAAATTCAGGAAGAAGTTTTTTCCCCACGCGAGCGAGATCATAAACAAACCGCCCGTCAGCAACCAGTATTTCACCCCGCCCGGCACCAACCAGGCGCCGAGGAAAAATAACAGCACAATGACGATCCCGAAATAGATTGCGGTGCCAACAAAAGGCTGATCGCCGGTGTAGAACAGACCGGTGATCTGGTTGCGGGCCTGCGGCGATACTGCGCTGTACAGTTTAGTGTTTTTGTAGGTTTCACCTGCGCCTCCACCTGCAAAGTGGGGCACCAACAGGGTCATGCTCTCCCCCACCCCGTAACTCCAGCCGAAAAGGTAGTCCTTGTCCAGACCATCGCCTTTCGACTTTTTCTGACTCAGTTCCGACACGCCACGGATGGTTTCCTGACTGTATTCGTACGTGGGCCAAAGCCTCGAAGTATTGGAAGCAAAACCCAACGCAATGGCGATTGAACAAACGGCGACGGCTTTACTCCAGTCTAACCAGCCCTTGGTGCGTATCGCGTCAATGAATCCGGCAACAAAAAACAGTCCTGTCAAAAGCAGGGTGTAATAGGTGATCTGGACGTGGTTGGCATTGATTTGCAGCGACATAAACAGCGCCATGAGCGCACCGCCGAGCAGCAGTTTTTTGTCAAACGTCAAAGCCAAGCCTGCCAAAATACCCGGCGCGAGCGCCAACGCAACCATTTTTGTGGTGTGGCCTGCTTCCAGAATGTCAATGTTGTAGGTAGTAATGCCAAAGGCTACGGCGCCAAACAGTCCGACACGCCAGTCTGCTTTCAAAACAACCAACAGCAAATACATGCACATCATGGCCAGAAGTACCTGCAGCCAGACGTCGGTGGTATCCGACCACAACAACATGACGCTGAGGAGTGGCGCTACGAGGTTGCCATACACCGGCGCGTATATCTGGTAAGACGGCATGCCGCCAAATGCGCTGTTGGTCCAAAGCGGAGCAGCGCCTTCTGATTTGATGTAGGCCTGTATTTCGGTCTGCATCCCGCGCGCTTTGTCGTTATCAGGTTGTGGCAAGGCCTTGCCCTGAAAAGCATTCGGGGCAAAAAAAACAGCAGCAACGGCCGCCAGGGAAATTATCGCAATAAGGTGTGGGAGTAACTTTTTAAAATCCATGCGCAGGGTATGGTGAATGGTGAATGGCCAATTTTCGATGGAATTTTAGCCGGGGCGAAAGTAGGCAAATAGCCTGTCCGGGTGGTTTGGTTTCAATTGAGTTTTTGCAGGAGGTCCCGGAGTGCTTCATCCGGAATTTCATGTCCACCGTCAAAAGCGTTTTCTTCAAAATCCACTCCGCTCCGGTTTTCGATTTCATGGAGTTCGGCAAAGCGGTCGGGCGTCAGGAAGGGATCGCTGGAGCCGTACAGGAGGTACAGGTTTTTGTCGGTTAAATAGTCTTTGTGGGCCTGGTAATCCAGGTCTTCGGGAGGCATGCCTGCCCAGAGAACAAGGTCGTGAAACTGTGGATGGTAACGCAAAATCCAGCGGCAAATAGTGGCCGTACCCTGTGAAAATCCCAGCAGTATGACACGGATATTGGGGGGAAGGGCAGTTCGATATCGGTTCAGCAGGGTCTCCAGATAGGCAGCATTGTCGGCTATTTCGTCTTCGCGGCAATGGCGGGTCATCCAGGTAGCGCCCACCGGGCCGCTGAAGCCTTTTTTGTAAAAATGATTCAGCCCTTCGGGAGCCACCACGAGGTTTTGGCCGTTGTCGAGCATTCGGAAGTTTTCCAGAAATTCGGAGGCTAACTGGGCATAGCCGTGGCAGACAATCCAGAGTTGACGGATGTGCGGCCCGGGTTCGCCGAGTGTGTAATACTGTGCCGTCTTGCTGACATTGAGTTTATGGTGCTGCATGACCGGATTTTGCTGCAAGGTAGGGCGTGTTTTGTGTTAACGATTGGAAAAACTGCATTCAGGGTTTACCCTTATTAAAGATTCCGGGAAAATCTTGCGGCCGATTTGCCGGCCTGCGTTTTGCTTTTCGCTACTTTTGCGGCAAATCTTTACCATATTTTATTCCATCACACAAAAACATTTAACAAGATGAACAAGAAACTCTTTTTTCTCCTTGCGTTCCTCGGCGCAGCCATGATCGTACTTTCCCCCGCTTGTAAAAAAGACGAAGAGTGCGATTTTGGTTATGAAAAAGATGCCGACGGCAAATGCACCGTACTGTGGCAGACCAAATTTATCGGCTCTTACAACACGTCCGAAACCTGCGCAGGTGTATCTACGGGCACTTACTCGAATGTGGTTTCCGCCGGCTCCGATATCACGAAAGTTGCCATCACCAATTTTGGTGATTCCGGTGTGATCGTGGTTGCCGACCTGATTTCCAGCACTGAACTTGATATTCCTGCAACCAACTTCACCATTGGCGGCACGACATATTCGCTTACCGGCAGCGGCTCCACCGACGGTACCCGCATGACGGTTGACTACACCGCAACATCCGGCGGCGTTACTGCCTTCTCCTGCACGATGGACATGACCAAGATTTAAGAAATACGAATCTTGTCATAAAAAAGCGAGAGGCATCTACTGCAACAGTAGATGCCTCTCTTTTTTATCCAGTTGAATGGCAATTACTTGCCTCCGCCTGCGGGCTTTTTATCCCACTTGGACTTGGATTCCTGTACGGCAGGCGGGGGTGTAGCAGCGTCTTTTTTAGCCGGATCGCCGGATTGCCACTTGCTTTTCGACTCCTGCACACCTTCCGGGTTGTTTTGATTCCACTTACTCTGCGACGGCTGGGTGGCCGGTTGCGGAGGTGTCTGCGGCATCGGAGTCTTGGAAGGCGTGGTGGCCGCTTTTTTCGGCGTGCTTTTTTTCGGAGCACCGGGCTTTTCTGCTTTTGCCGGCGGCAACGAGGCCACGTATGCGTCGTAACGCACCTGCGCCTCAGCGTTTACGCGATCGGTGCATTCCATTTGTTTTTGGGTGCGGAACTCGTCCAGTTTGGCCGTGATGGCTGAGGCGATTTCCTGTTTTTGTTGCTCCAGCGTTTGGCCGCCGAATGCAGAAAATATGGCGAAAGCAGCCCCTGCTGCAATGCCGGCGAAGAGAAATTTCTTATTCATACTTGTGAGTTTCTTTTTTTAAAGGTGAAGATTTGGTGCGTGCAGTACTCATTCGTTTACTGAATGGTGGACTGCTGGGCTTCTGCTTCTGCCTTGAGGCGTTCTACCTCAGCGGTTACGCGTGCCTCGAATTCGGCGTCGCATTTGGCGGCTTCCTCACTTTCGATGGCGGGCATGCCGGCATCAACGCCTTTCTGGATTTCGGCCTGAACCTGCTCGGGGGTGAGCAGTTTTTCGCCGCAAGAGCTCAATCCAAACGTTAGAAAAGCCATGGCTGCAATTCCAAGAAGTGTTTTTTTCATGTGTGAATGTAGTTTACGAGTTAAAAAATTTGCGTGCAAAAGTAGGCGTTCCGGAATGATGAATGCGGAATCGGGAATGAGGAATTTTCATCTTTATGAATTCATTTGGAATATCAGCAACAACGACGCAACAGATGCATCTTGTTTGACCGATTGCACAAAGTTTCTGAAAAAATTTCTGATTGTTGGGCCGGGGAAACCCCGGTAACGATTCACTTTAATTTGTTCGCAGTTCATTTTTCATCAAAAAAAATGAGTCACCCCGATACTCGGGATGACTCATCTATCATGAAGCAATTAATTGAAAAATAACTGCCTGAACTTTTGTGGCGGAGGCCGGACTTGAACCGACGACCTTCGGGTTATGAGCCCGACGAGCTACCAACTGCTCCACTCCGCGATTTTGTGCCCGCAAAGGTAAACACGTTTTTCACTAACAGGCAATTACCGTCAGATTATTTTCAAAAAATATGACCTTTGCTGCCATGATGCAATCCTGGCTATCCTGTCACATCCATCCCTATGAAACGCTGGATGTTTTTCTCGTTCGCAGCGTATCGCCTTTTTTGGCGCAGCACATCTGGCCGAACAAAGGCAAACGTGCATTTTTTATCCGATACGAAGATGAACGCGGTCCGCATATCCGCTTGCGGTTGCGTGGCGAAGAGGATTGGCTTAACGAGATTCAATCTGCCGCAGAATCCTGGTTTGCCGACCGTGGCGCATTGGAATTATTTCCGTACCAGCCCGAAACAGAGCGATTTGGCAGCCCGGAATCACTTCCCTGGGTTGAGGAGTATTTTCACTTGTCTACACGTGTCGTGCTTGACCGGTTGAATCGCCCGTACACCTACGGCGATGCCATGTTTGACGCGTTGCGCATGCATGTGATAACGGCATTTGCAGCGGGCTGGGAACGAGAAAAAAGCAGTTGGTACTTTGATCAACTTTGTTCCCAGTGGATGGAACTGTTCTTTCAACCGTCTGAAAAAGCAGGCAGTAGTGCCGACTGGCAACAAGCCCTTCGAGCCGACTTCGAAAAAAGTTTTACCCCGCAACAGGAGGAACTTCGCCTGGTAGTTTCAGAACTTTGGCAGGCACTCAAAAAGGATCAAAACGATCCGGAACAGCCCGAATGGCTGCGCTGGCTGCGGGGCAATCAAATGATTTTAAAAGAATTGGGCGACGATCTGGACAAAGCATTACCCAGCCTGCTCCACCTCACCAACAACCGGATCGGCATCAACAATCAGGATGAAGTTTACCTGAATTTCCTGCTCGCCAAAACGATGTGAGATTTGAAGGTTGGAGGGTTAGCGGGTTGATTTACGCTTTTTCAAAACTCAGGCCGGCATTCAGCACCCCGAGCGCACGGTCGCGGGTGCGGGCATCGGTACTGGTTTCGGCTATGGTCCGGCAGAACAGTCGTTCGTCGAGGTTGCGCAGGGCCTCCGGCGTAGTCAGGTTTTGGGTTGTGGCCAGTGTGGTCATGATTTCACCCACCATCCGGCCCATCGAGCCGGTTCCGCGGTTGATGGCAATGGCAATGAGCGCAGTGAGCAACCCTTCAGAACTCAGGATATCGCGCAGGCGCGGCACGGTGATTTTGATGCCATTGATCGTCAGGTTGAGGCGGAAATTGAGGGCAGGCTGCACGTACAGGTCGTTGGCGGCGCGCAATTGTTCCAGCACGAGATCGGGATCGAAGCCGGCGCGGATGAATGCGCCGTACAGCGGTACCGTTTTTTGAATGTACAGCCAGGCTTCATCGCCCAAAAGCAGGCGACCGGTTTCATCCAGCACGGTGGTCACGCCGCCGGCCGAATCAATACCCACCTGCTGAAACACCTGGGCAAAACGCGCCGGAGCATTGGCTTTCATGCCGGCCAATACGCGGTTGAGGCTGCCGCCATGCTCGGTGGCGCCCACAAACTGGACGCTGCCAAACGAAAAAATACCGCTGTCATAACTGTTGATTGCGTCGTATTTGCCCTCGTGGCTGGAAACGTATTCCAGCGCGGCGGCCTGTTTTGTGGTCAAACCCACCGATTCCACTTTTTCCACCGGAATATGGATAGCGGACTGGCCGCCGTACACAATGCCCTGCGGGTATTTTGTGAATGTGGAGTAGGTAACGTTGTCGCGCATGCGAGCCACCACGGTGCGGCCGTCCAGCAGCGACACGGACAGTTCGAAGCGCTGGAAACCGGCATCCTGGCGGACTGTCAGTCCGAACTGTCTGCGCGCGCCGAGGTAGTCGCCCGGAACGACAACAGGCGGTGGCGGTGTCGGTACGGGGGTTGGTGGAACAGGCGTCGGAGTTGGCTTTTGTTTCACCGGCACTTGAAGCACCTGTCCGATGCTGAGCGCCGTGGATTTCAGTTTATTCAGCGTTTTGATCGCATCCACAGTGGTGTCGAAGCGTTTGGCTATGGCTGAAAGGGTGTCGCCTTTCACGACTTTCCAGGTCGTCGTCGTGATTGTAGATGGAGGTGCGGGTGACGGTTTTGGCGGCGCCGGAGTAGGTGCGGGCGCCGGTGTTTTTTTCAATTTCAGTACCTGTCCAATCTTCAGGTTGTTGTCTTTCAGGCCGTTCAGGGTTTTCAGTTCGGCTACAGTCATGCCGAATCTGGCGGCAATGGCAAACAGGGTATCCCCTTTGGCGACGGTATAGGTGGACATGATCGGCTGCGGTTGGGTTCAGGCGTTGGATTTGATGGCTACGCCTTCGTCGTCAATGAGTTTTCCGTTTCGTATGCGTACGATGCGGGCCGGGAAGTTTTGCAGGATGCGGTAGTCGTGCGTTGCGCACAATACGGCGGTGTTGTATTCTTTGGCGAGGTTGCGCAGGAGTGTGAGCACATCGTCGCTGGTTTCGGGGTCGAGGTTGCCGGTCGGTTCATCGGCGATGAGCAGTACCGGCCGGTTGAGCAAGGCGCGGGCGATGACGATGCGTTGTTGTTCGCCACCGGAAAGTTCGTAAGGCATGGCGTGGCGCTTGTCCAGCAGGTTCACGCCTTCGAGCACTTCCTGCACGCGTTGGTCCATCTCGGCCTTGTCCGTCCAGCCGGTGGCGCGCAGCACGAAAAGCAGGTTTTCCTCTACGTTCCGGTCGGTGAGCAGGTTGAAGTCCTGAAACACGATGCCAAGTTTGCGGCGCAGCAGGTGTACGTTTTTGCGGGTCACGGTGCGCAGGTCGAATCCGGCTACTTCGCCGTTACCGCCGGCCAGGGGCAGCGCGGCGTACAGGGTTTTGAGCAGGCTGGTTTTACCGCTGCCGGTTTTGCCGATGAGGTAGGTAAACTCACCCGGGCCGATGGTCAGGCTGATGTTTTCGAGCACGACTCGGGCGTCCTGCTGGCAGATGTCGGTGTTGCTTAGGCGGATAATGGGTTGCATGACAAATTCGGGAGGCGATTTGGTGAGCAAAGGTATCACATCCGTTCCGGCATTTCAATCCCCAGCAAACCCATGCCGGCAGCCAGCACTTTGCCTACGGCCCGGCTTAGTTCCAGCCGGAACGCCCGGGCAGCCGGCGCATCGGCGTTGAACACCGAAAGGTCGTGCCAGAATCGGTGGTAACTCTTGGCCAGCGCGTAACAGTAGTTGGCGATATGCGAAGGGTCGTACTCGTTGGCAGCAGTGAGCACCACGCCGGGGTATTCGTGCAGGGCCTTGAGCAATTCCTTTTCCTGCGGCTGAAAATCGGTGTACTCCGCCGCAGGCGCCAGGTCTATGTTTTCCTTTTTCACCCGCTGCATGAGGCCGTTGATGCGCACCCAGGAGTACTGGATGTACGGCCCGGTCTGGCCCTGCAAGTCCACGGATTCCTCCGGGTTGAAGATCATACGCCGCTTCGGATTTACTTTTATCATAAAAAACTTGAGCGCCCCGAGACCTATTTTACGCAGGTTTTCTTCGGCATCCGGGCCTTCCGTACCGCCGCGTTCGGCGGCCTGCTCGCGGGCGATGCGGATCACCTCCTCGATGAGGTCGTCGGCATCCACCACGGTGCCTTCGCGTGTTTTCATACGTCCGGTGGGCAGTTCGACGAGGCCGTAGGACAAGTGGTGTAAACCGGCAGCGTAGGGTTCTTCCAGGCGGCGAAGCACTTCGAACAGCACGTCGAAATGGTAGTTTTGCTCATCTGCCACCACATACACGACGCTTTTGCAGCCGAAATCGTGGTAGCGCATACGCGCCGTGCCGAGGTCCTGTGTGATGTACACCGAAGTACCGTCGGCGCGCAACACTACCTTCTGATCGTAGCCCGCATCGGTGAGGTCCACCCACACGGAGCCGTCCTCCTTGCGATAAAACACGCCTTTTTTGAGGCCGTCTTCCACGATGTCCTTGCCAAGCAGGTAGGTATCGCTCTCGTAGTACAGTTTGTCAAACGCCACACCGAGTTTGGCGTAGGTGGCATCAAAGCCCTGGTACACCCAGTTGTTCATTTGCCGCCAGAGTGCCACGGTGTCCGGATCGCCTGCTTCCCAGCGGAGCAGCATCTCGCGCACCTCGGCGCCGAGGCGAGAGTGTGTGTTGAACCACTTGTTTTTGTAGTCTTTGAAAAATTCCTTTTCCGGCTGGTCGGGTTTTCCGTTGGCGGCGAGCACGGCACGGGCTTCGTCGGTTTGCTGCCAGGCTTCGTACTCTTCCCGCGTTTTTTGTTCAAAAAGCACGTAGTAGTCGCCCACAAAATGGTCGCCCTTGATGCCGGTGGATTCGGGTGTTTTGCCTTCGCCGAACTTCTGCCACGAGAGCATGCTCTTGCAAATGGCCACGCCGCGGTCGTTCACGATCTGGGCTTTCACCACCTCATGCCCGACGGCCTCCAGAATTTGGCTGCACGACCAGCCCAACAGGCAGTTGCGCACGTGGCCGAGGTGCAGGGGTTTATTGGTGTTGGGGGAGGAATATTCCACCATCACTTTTTCACCCGTGCGGGGGCGGCGGCCGAAGCCGGGGTCGGCGAGCGCATTTTGCAAAAACTGCTGCCAGTATTCCGTACTAAGTTCGAGGTTCAGAAATCCCTTGATCACGTTGAACGCCTGTACTTCCGGCACGTTTTTTTGCAAAAACTCCCCGATTTCGGCACCCACTGCGTCGGGCGATTTTTTGGCAAGTTTCACAAACGGAAACACCACGGCGGTGTAATCACCTTTAAATTCCGACACGGTAGGCGTAATTTGAACCTTGTCGGCGGCAAATGGTTCGCCATACAGCGAATCAATGGCTTGGGAAGTGGCTTGCTGGAGCCTTTCGATAATGGTCATTGTCATAATTTTGAGCGCGCAAAGGTAATGAGGTTTGAAGGTTTCGGGTTGGAAGGTTTCCGGGTTTTCCGCCCACGGCTTCAGCCGTGGGTTACGGGTTAAATAATTTCGCATGACTAAACAACGCACACACACTGTCCGGGCACTGACCGTATCCGCCGGCGGAACAACGGAACGCGACGATGTACTCGTTGCCGAAGAGCCGCTGGAAATCCGCATCGGCTACGGCGCCGGAACAGATCGGAAACAACTGTCGGTGGCCGTGACCATGCGCACGCCCGGAGACGACGAAGATTTAGCCACGGGGTTTTTGTTCACCGAGGGCCTCGTGCAACGCGCCGACCAGCTCACCACCATGCGTTGGCTGGCGGAAAACACGCTGCTGGTTGAAATTCGTTCCGACATTCCCGTGGACGTGGAGCGCCTGACGCGGCATTTGTTCACCTCCTCCAGTTGCGGTGTGTGCGGCAAGGCCTCGCTCGATGCCGTGAACACGGTCAGTTGCTACTACCCCACCCCGGGCCAGCCGGTTTTCCGCTCCGAGATGATCTACGCACTGCCCGACACCCTGCGCCGGGCGCAGGCCACCTTCGACGCCACCGGCGGCCTGCACGCAGCGGGCCTCTTCGATTCCGCCGGCGACCTCTTGCTCCTGCGCGAGGACGTGGGTCGCCACAACGCCGTGGACAAAGTCATTGGCGCTGCCCTGCGCGGCGGCTACTCCTTTCCGCTGCGCGAAAACCTGCTGCTGGTGAGCGGGCGCGCCGGTTTTGAACTGGTGCAAAAAGCCGCCATGGCCGGCATTCCGTGTCTCGCTGCCGTGGGCGCGCCATCCAGTCTGGCGCTGGAACTCGCCGAAGGCTCGGGCATGACGTTGATCGGATTTTTGCGTGGGGAACGGTTCAATGTGTACACAGGAGCAGAACGGGTAATCTTCCGTCCCTCACCTCAAAAGTAATCTGCGAACGTGTAATCCGAATCCGCCTGCCTACCTTTGCCGCACACAAAAAAAGGTGCGACGCCGCGCCGCGCTATACCGTTACTCAATGGACTACATTTCCGTACACGAACTCAAACAAAAACTCGAATCCGGCGAACCGTTCACCCTTGTGGACGTACGCGAACCCTGGGAGCACGAGGAATTCAGCGTAGGGGGCCGCCTGATCCCCGTCGGCGAAATCATGAACCGGGTCTGGGAGCTGGAAGACCACAAAAACGACGAGGTGGTGGTGTACTGCCGCTCGGGCGCCCGCAGCGGTATGGCGCAGGCGCTCTTGCAGGCGCAGGGATTTTCGAATGTGCGCAACCTCGTGGGCGGTATGCTCGCCTGGAAAGAGGCATTCGGCAGTTAAACAGCACGCGCATGCCGGAGCATTTCACAGGAAAACTCAGTGTCCTGATTCTGGCGGCATTGCTTGGGGCAGCCTGCACGCCGAGGCTACAAACCGAGCGTTTCGTTTTGCCGGCAGCGTCCGAAGCCGCTGCTCCTGCTCAACGGGCTGTAACTGCCGGTCCATGCCACAGTTGGGAAAGTTATGTACCCGATCCGGCGCACCCCGACCATCAGCGCTCGCGCACCCTGCGGGTGAACGTACATGTGCTCGACAATGCCGCCGGCACAGCCCACCGACCTAAAGACTCCGCACGCACCTTCGTCCACGAACTGCTCCGCCTGGCCAACACAGAACTCGATACCAACGCCTTTAACTGGCGTTCGCCCTGGGGTACTCCGGTGTTGCCCAAAGGTTTCCGTTACCAACTGACGCCACAACCCCACATCCCGGGCGACGAGGGCATCTATTTTCACTACGACGACACGCTGTGCTACTTCGTGTCCATGGGCAAAAATCAGAACAACCACACCCGCACCGTCGTGGACAAGTACGGCATCGGCACCGACAGCATCATCAATATTTTCCTGCTGGTGCATCACCCCGACAGCATGCGCTCGCCGACCTACCGGGCCAACGGGCAGGGAATTGCGCTGGGCACTGCGCTCAAAATGGCCGGCGTGCTCGAAAGCAGCGAGGGGCCGCGCAGTTTCGACGGGCTGCTCAACCACGAAATCGGCCACATCCTCAGCCTTAGCCATGCGTGGTCGTATGACGGCTGCCCCGACACCAACGACCACCCCAACAAATGCTGGGACTGGACACCCCACCCGCCTTGCAACGAACAGGCTACCAATAACATGATGGACTACAACGCCTACCAACTGGCCCTTTCACCCTGCCAGATCGGAAAGGTCCATGCCGTTTTTTCCAACGAAAGAAGC
>CAYMQY010000048.1:0-2283 GCA_964392655.1 uncultured Saprospiraceae bacterium | reverse complement strand
CTCGTGCCAGAGTGGTGTACCTTGCACCGCGATCGGGAAATTGTCATTGCCGATACGGTAGTCTGGACGGGCGCCCGTGACCTCGACGGGCACCTGACCATTGCCCCGGGGGGCAGCCTGCGGCTAAGTTGCCGCGTTTCTCTTCCGCCGGGAGGCCGAATTACCGTGCAACCCGGCGGAGTGCTTTGGCTCGACGGCTGCCGCCTGCACAATGCCTGCGGCAAAACCTGGCAAGGCATTTTTATCGAAGAAAAAAACGGTCTGCGCGGCGACGTGCAGGTGTTGCGCCAACCGGTGTTGGAAAATCTGGATTGAAACCGATGCACGAACAGTTTGAAAAACAACTCGACCACCTCTTCCGGGCCATGCAAAAATGGCCGGGAGCCTTGTTTTTTGCGGTGTTTGCACTGGCGGTTTACTGGCCTACCCGTCACGCCGGGTTTGTCATGGACTGGCTGGGCTGGCAGTACGCCTACAACCGCGACGGCTGGGCGGGGGTGCCCGGCAGTTTCGGCTATCCGGGCCTGCACCCGGTGCTGCACCTCGGGAATTATACGCTGTACTGGCTTTTCGGGGCCAATTCACCGGTATGGTACTGGGTGTTTGCCATCCTGCACGGGCTGAATGCCTGGCTGTTGGCCCGACTGGTTTTGCGTTTACCGGTACAAACGCCTGTGTTGCAGCAGGTAACAATCGGTTTGGCCACGGGGACCTTGTTCCTCCTGTCGCCCTACGCTGCCGAGGTGGTGGTTTGGCGGGTGTGCCTGCACTACCTGCTCGCGTTGCTATTTGCCCTGTTGGCCATGCACCGTACACTCGACTACCTGAACCTGCCGCGCAAGGCTGTCTTGTGGCAAATTCACCTGCTGGTATTGCTCGCCCTGTTCACCTTCGAGTGGTCGTTAGTCATTCCGGTGTTGTTGCTGACGCTCGTGCTGGTGTGGTTTTTTGCACAAAAAATGCCGCTGTCGCCGGCTTTGCTCGGGCGGTTGTTTGTTCCGCAAGTAGGCCTGTGGGCCTTGTATTTTTTGCTGAACAAGATCAAAATCGGCGACTGGGTAGGCCACTACGGTGCAGAAACGCACCTGAACATGGATCCGAAATACGTGACGGCCAACATGTTGCGGTACACCGTCAAGCAGTTTGCCTTTGCCCGCGACTGGGAGCACAACCTCAAGGCGCCTTTTTTTGAAAGCCTGGCCGATGGCCGGCCGTTCTGGCTCGGAACAGGAATCGTGTTGTTGGCCGCTGCGATCTGGCTGCTGTTTTTTCGCCGCCTGAACCTCCGGCTCCAGTGGACGGGTGCGGCGTTTGTCTGGTTTTTCGTGGCCCTGTTGCCTGTTTCCAACCTGTTTTTTTATGCCCTCCAATACTCCGAAAACGACCGCTACGGCTACTTTGCCAACGGCTTCGGCTGGATGGGGCTGTTGCTGCTGTTGTCGTTTTTGCCAAAAATATTCTTCCGGGCAATAATCGTGGGCTACGTGGCCGTTTCCGCATGGTTTTTGATGAACATCAACCACTGCTGGATCGAATCCGAAAAAATATGCGCCGGCCTTGTGGAAGATTTTCGCTGGTACGACCGCGACGAGGTCATCATACTGGCTTCGCCGGATAACTACCTCGGGGTGTTCATGTTCCGTATCATTGGCCAGATCAACGGCTTCAACGAGGCGCTTGAGCTCCGGCGCGGAAAACCGTTCAAAGGCAATATGTGGGAAGTGGTGCAGTTCAATGTGGTGTCGCCCGACTACGCCATCACCGCTGAAAAGGACAGCACAGGGATGCTGTACAAGGTCGGATTCAAGCAAGACGGGAACTGGTGGTGGCGCAACGGCATCGGCGCCACGGACTACGAAAACGACCGCTACCGCTTCAAAATGCAGCAATGGCACGTGGAAACGCAACTAAAGGAAAAACGCCCGAATACCGCCGTGATTTACCCGGTTGGAACCAAATGGCTTGAAGTCGAATAAAACACGCAAATAAATACACGAACCATGAGCAAGTACCGCTTTGCAGCCCTGATCTGCTTCCTGTTTTTTGCCGTCGGCGCGCTGGCTCCGGCGTGTAGCACCAAGTCCGGCTGCCAGGCCAACGAAAGCCTGCGCGCGCCGGTGGACAGCAAGGGAAATATCAAAAAGTCGAAGGGCGCCAAGTCCGGGCTTTTCCCCAAGAGTATGTCCAAAAAGATGAAAAAAGGAAAGTGAGTGGGTAAGTGTCACAGAGGCTCACAGAGTTTAGGAGGACACAGAGTTTTTTGCCGATTAAGAGCGGACGGAT
>CAYMQY010000047.1:3891-22734 GCA_964392655.1 uncultured Saprospiraceae bacterium | reverse complement strand
TTCTGGCAACTTTTATAGCCCAATCTGCTTTAGATAGTTGCGGTTGCGAATGGCGTGTCTGAGCCTACAATGCCTGTGCCAACGATCAGACAATCGTACTTGCTCATGACAACATGCTTGCGCTTTACGGAGTCGCCAATGCCTTGTTGATTGTGCTGGCTGCCACATCCAACGCTTCTTGCGCCGAGCCAGAGTTCAGCTCAATTTTCTCAATTGCCTTGCGCAGTTGTTCATCGCTGTTGCCAAGCTCGCTAAAAATGGGAATGGCGCTGGAGTATTGCAGCAGTTTCACCACTTTCTCGGCGTTGGGCGATTTGGCAAAGTAATCTGTCATCGCCTTCTCGCTTATGACCGATTTGTGAATGGGCACATAGCCGGTTTGAACAAAAAGATCAACGCTGTTTGCCGGGTTGGTCATCCACTTCACAAACTCCCATGCAGCTTTCTGTTTTTCGGGGGTGGTCTTAAATACCAGCAGGCTGGCGCCGCCAATCGGCTCCGAGCAAACTTTTTTGCACGGCAGCGGCGCAACACCCAGCGCAAACTTGGCGTCTTTTTCCAGCGTGGTCAGCGTGGAGGATGAGCGCATTGCCATGCCAATTTTGCCCGCCACAAAATCTGGCGCGGTTTGGGCGTGCTGGTTGGCGGGCATGACCTTGTGTTTGTTCACCAAATCACCCCAAAACTGAAGCGCTTCAACGCCTTCGGGGCTGTTATAAATCACCTTCTTGCCATCATCGCTCAATATCTTTCCGCCGTTTTGCATCACCATCGCGCTAAAGTACCAGTGCGTATCGGTATGGGTATTAAACCCCCACTGGTCAATCTTGCCATCGCCATCGGTGTCTTTGGTGAGGGCTTTCGCGGCGGTCACTAGCTCATCCCATGTGGCGGGGGGTTTTTCGGGGTCAAGCCCGGCCGCCTTGAACAAATCTTTGTTGTAGTACAAAAGCGGCACGCTGTTGTTAAACGGCATGCTCACAATCGCGCCCTTGTATTTGTTGTATTCCCAAAACCCGTCATAAATAGCGGTTTTATCCGCTGCCGCCATAAGGTCGCCCACATTCACCACCGCGCCCGATTCGCCCAAGGTAGGCGCACCGCCCATCTGTGCCACATCTGGCACGGTCTTGGCAGTAATGGCGGCGGTGAGTTTTTGGGCAATATCGGCATAGCTGCCCTGAAAAACCACCTCCACCTGCGCGGCAGATTGCGATTTGTTGTATTTGTCCACCATCGCCTCGATCACCTTGCCTTGCGCGCCGCTCAAAGCATACCAAAAGGTCAGCTTGGTGACACTGGCAGGGGCAGCGGTGGCTGCTGGCTTGCTGGCGGCGGCAGGCGCCTGCGTGGGCGAGGTTGTGGTCGCAGGGGCGCCCCCGCACGCCGCCAGCGCCAGTGCAAACACGATCGGGGTGGCAATCAAATTTTTGTTCATTTTGGTACTCCTATCTGCATTAATTTTTTTTAACCTGAGTGCAGGTTATTTATTGAATGAGTGCCTGGCTGTAAACAGGCGCTCATTAATAACCAACGACTAAACATTGCATTCACTGTTTCAACCCCGTAGAGGCGATGCCTTCTGTAAACTGGCGTTGCACCAGCAGATACAATCCCACCACCGGCAACGAAACGAACACCGCGGCAGCCATCAACAACCCCCACTGGCTGGCGCCTTCTTGACCAACAAAGTAACGCAACCCAATTTGCACGGTGCGCATTGTGTCGCTGTTGGTCACAATCAGGGGCCACAAATAGCTGTTCCAATTGGCTTGAAATGCGAACAAAGCCAGCGAAGCCAGCGCCGGGCGCGACAAGGGTATGACCATTCGGGTGAGAAAACCCAGCCGCCCGCACCCATCCAACACCGCCGCGTCTTCCAGCTCATTTGGAATCTGCATAAACGACTGGCGCAGCATGAACACGCCAAACGCGCTTGCCACAAATGGCGCGGTCAGCGCAAAGTAGGTGTCCAAACCCAGCGCGGGCGATACGTCTCCAAATATTTTGAGCAGCAAAAACGAAGGGATGATTGTCATCTGATGCGGGATCATCAGGCTTGCCAGATACAGGGTAAACAGGGTATTGCGCAGCGGGAACTGCATCCGCCCAAAGGCATACGCCGCCAAGGAGCTGGTTACCAGGTCGCCCAAGGTGACAACAATTGCAACCAGAAAGCTGTTCAAAAAATAACGCCCAAACGGCGCGGACGCCCATGCTTGCGCATAGTTTTGCCATTGCAATGTGCTGGGCAACCATTGCGGCGGATAGGCAAACACCTCGTTTTGCGGCTTTAGCGATGTGCTCAGCATCCACGCATACGGCATCAGCATAATCACCGCCCCCAACAAGAGCAGACCATGCACAGACAGGCTTTCCAGTTTTCGCCAAACAGACATCATTGGTAATGAACCCTCCTCCCCAGAAAACGAAACTGGATGACCGTGAGCGCAAGAATGAACACAAACAACACCATGGCAATGGCAGAGCCGTAACCCATGTTGAATTGCTGGAAGGCTTGCTGGAAAAGGTAATACACAATGACAGTGGTCGAGCCAATCGGTCCGCCCTGCGTCATCACATGAACCTGTGTGAATGATTGGAATGAGTTGATGACAGCAATGATGGCAATAAAGAAAGAGGTGGGCGTGAGCAGGGGCCATGTCACAAAACGAAACAACTGCCAGCGGTTTGCCCCATCTATTTTTGCCGCCTCATACAAATGAGTGGGAATGGATTGCAAGCCAGACAAATATATGATGATGTTGTAGCCCAGCCCGCGCCAAATCCCCAAAATGATCAAAGCCAGCATGGCTGTGCGCGGCTCATTCAGCCAGCGCGCAGGCGGCAACCCCGCCAGCCCCAGCGCTTGATTCATCAAACCCACATCCGGGTGATAAATCCACATCCACACCACCGAGATGGCGACCAGAGAAGTAATGGTGGGCAAAAAATAGGCTGTGCGATAAAACGCCAGACCGCGCAGCTTGCGGTTGAGCAATAACGCCGCAAACAACGCCAACGCCATGCCGGTGGGGATGGAGCCGAGCGCGAATACAACCGTGTTGCCCACCGCCTGCCAGAAATCTTCGCTGGCAAAAAGCGCTTCATAATTGGCGGCGCCAATAAATATGGGTTCGCCCCGCAAAATGCGCCAGCGCCAAAACGACAAGCGGGCGGCTTCCACAACCGGGTAAAAGGTAAACACCCCCAGCGTCAGCAGGCTGGGGATTAGAAAAGCGTATGCCGACAACCACATCCTCCAGGGTTTTTTCTTCATTCCGCACCCGCCTTTGATGATGTGTCCACATCTGCCACATTCGATTTGAGACAAGACTGCATGTCCCCAAAACTCTGCGCCAATACCGCCCGCAAATTTGGCAGCCTTGAGGCTCGATATCCATTTATCTCCATAATCACCAGCCCGTCAAACCCAACCCGTTGCAAAGCTGCCAGATCCGCTTGCCAGGGCACCGCTCCATACACCAATGGGAAATGGTCTTCACCGTCTGGGTTAATATCGTGAATGTGAGCGTGGCTGACGCGCCGCAAAAACGATTCCGCGGGCATGCCCTGCAATTGCAGCACACTATGCCCAAAATCCCAGCACACACCCAAATCTGAACAGGCGCACTGGTTGACGGCGGTCAAGACTTCGTCTGGGGTTTCGCCCACGCGGCGGTATCCCGGCTTGGGTGGCAAATTTTCCAACGTTGGGCGGGCGCGCGCGGTGGCGCTCATAGCCCAATCCAAAAAAGCGCTGGTGTCTTTTACAAGCTGGTCAAATGAACCTGCGCCATGCGCGCCATGAATCACCAGCGGCGCGTCATATCCGCAAATATCCGAAATAAAATCGGCGAAGGCAAGGGCGGGGGCAAACAGTTCTCGCAATTCAGCCCGGCGCGCGCCATCAAACCCGGCGGGGTTCCAAGGGTCTTTGTAAGGCGCGTGCAGGCTGCACCGCCAGCCTGCCCTGGCGCACTCTTCTGCCAAAACCAGCAGCGCGTCATAATCTGGGTCACGCGGGTAAAGCGTAAACTCCAGCGCGGTCATGCCCGCCTCTTTCAGAGGTTGCAAAAAAGCCGCGTTGCCTGTTTGTTCTGCCCATTTGGGATGATGCGAAAACCCCAGTTCAATCGCCATGAGTTGCTCCTGTTTGCGCAGCCAATAACCTGCGCGTCACTTCCGCCACATTCAAATGATTGACCTGCTCCACAAAATGCAATTTGCCCGCGTCTATTGCGCCAATGCCCCGCAACGCCCCGCAAATGCCGCCCGCCAGCGAAGCAATCGTGTCTGTATCGCCGCCAATGTTGATGCCCGCATAAATGGCGCGCATCGGGTCGCCATCTGCCAGAACAGCCACCCCAATGGCTGCCGCCACAGATTCAGAAGGGTCAAGCCCCACCCCCACCCAATCGTAAATTTCTTGCAGCCCGTTCTCCAGCGAGGTCGCCTTGCGCGCCAGAATGTCTGCCAGTTCAATTCGTTTGTCCAGCGGGGTTGCCCAGCTCCATTTGCCGTGCTGTCTTCCGCGCCGGGCGCCATCGCCCGCGGCAGCCACCATGCTGGTCAGGTTGCCATCTGCCTGCATTGCCGCGCCAATGGCAAAAGCAGCGGCGGCAGCGCCTTGTATGCCATTGTGCGTGTCGTGGGTGGGGGCGCTCGCGGCGATGGCATCTGCCAGCGCCAAGGCTTCATCATCCGTGTTCACAATGCCAATGGCTGCCACGCGCATGGCGCTGCCATTGGTGTTGCCAGAGCCGCCTGTCTCGCGCGGGGATGCGCCCTCCATCAAACTTTTTAGCGCCCGGCGGGTGCTGGGTCCCAAATACGGGTTGTTCAGCCCATCATTGGCGCGCGCCCAATTTACCAGCGCTTGCGCCACATTTTCCGGGGTCAGGCGCCCATGTTCAATAAAAGTTTGCGCAATCAGCAGTGTTTGGGTGGCGTCATCGGTGATGGACCCCAACGGGTCTGCCGCGCCGGGGTGCAAGGCAGATGGCGCGGCAAAATCATCCAGCCAGCCAAAACGCTCCCGAATCTGCTCGCGGGTCATAAACTCGCTGGCGCGTCCCAAGGCATCTCCAAGCACAACACCCGCCAGACAACCATACGCCCGTTCAAACCGCGTAATCATGCCGATGCCTCCCCAAATACCGCCACCGTTTTGATGCCGCGATACGCCGCGCTATCTGCAAAGGCTTGCGGCAATTCTTCCAACGTCACCGTTCTGGTAATGTAGCCGTTCAAATCCAGCGCCCCAGAAGACAGCAGTTCGGCGGCGCGGGCGAAATCGGGCGCGCCAAATCCAAACGTGCCCACCAGTTTCACTTCATCGTAATGAATGCGAAATGAATCCAGGCTGAGCTGGGTGTTGCGCGGCAACCCCGCAAACAAATTTACGCTGCCGCCGCGCCGCGCCAGCGCCAGGGCGGTTCCGGCTGCCTCTGGGTTGGCGATGGATAGCATCACCATGTCAAAGCCCTCGCCAAAACCCAGGTCGCGGCTGGCTTCACGCACATCGGTTTTTGAGGCGTCAATCACATGATCCACACGGGGGCGCGCCCATTCCAAACGTTCTGGGGTGAGACCAGACAGCGCAACACATGACGCGCCCAGTTGTCTCGCCAGCGCAGCTTGCATCAAACCCATGGGACCATCGCCAATGATAAGCACAGAATCGCCGGGGCGCATATCCATTGCGGCAAACCCATGAATGCAACATGCCAGCGGTTCAGCCAGCGCCAACATTGTCAAATCATCCTGGCTGTTCAAATGGCGCGCCCCGTTTTTTAGCAACCTCTGCGGGGCGCGAAAATATTCCGCAAACCCGCCCGGCTCTATGGCATTTTCAAACAGCCTTTCGCACATTGAAAACTTATGGCGTTTGCAGGCGTGGCATTCCCCGCACCCGGTGTAGGGCGGCACAACCACCCGCTCTCCCTCGCGCCATGCCGGGTTGCGGGTGGCAACAACCAGCCCGGTCATTTCGTGCCCCAGCACAGACCCGCGCGGGATGAGCGCATGCCCGCGCATGAACGTTTTTACATCAGTGGCGCATACACCGCAGGCAGCCGTTTTTATCAGCACATCACCATCAGCCAGCGCTGGAATGGGCATGTCTGCAATCTGCATGCGCCCCGGCTCAAGATAAAGCAATGCTTTCATAGACTTGTCTCATCAGACTCTATTCATCCGTTGTGTTTGCAAACTTCAAACAACGCGCCAAAGCCCGCTGCGGGCGAATGTGAATCACATCGCCCTCGCTCAAAATGTGAAGCGGGTTGCCATCTGCGCACAAAACCGCGCCAGAACAAAAACCACTGGCGCGCAATTCATCGCCCTGCGCCAGCCCGGCATACCGCGAAACAACCGGCTCGCTGCGGCGGTGCGTCTCAACATCCAGTGTTGTGCGGATGAGCAGATGGCTGCATGTCAAACACCCGGCGACATCGCCCGCAATGCCAGACAGCAACACCCCGCCCGCGATGGCTTTGCCGTAAAAACGCTGGTCTGGCAGCCCGACAATCAGCGTTGCGATTTGTTCTCCCTCCGCAACCACAATTTCCGGCGGGCTCATCCCCGCGCTTGCGCGGATCACTTTTGTGTTTGGTCTGCCAATCGGGCTTGGCGCGCGCGGCGCATTCAACCCCTGCATTTTGCTGGCGGCATCCACATTCACCATGCGCCCATCCAGCGTTGCAAGCACCGTAAAATCCACCACCGCATCGTTAAAGCCAAGCCCCAAAACGGCGCCATTTACGCCCGCCAGCAACCCATCCACACAACCCGCAACCAGCTCTGCGCCCGCCAGATGCGGCGCATCCATGGCGTTGCAGGTTATTAGCGGACCCACATTGGCAGTGCCTGCCCCAATTCCCAGCAGCGGGATGGCGCTGCCCTGTACCGCAAGCGCAACATCCGCCAAAGTGCCATCGCCGCCGCACACCACCAGCGCGTCTACATTTTGCGCGGCGCAACATTTGGCAACCCACGCCGTGCGCGTCTTGCCGGTCATGCCAGACCAATCCAGCGTGTTTACCTGCGCTGGCAACCCCGCCAGCGCGTCCGCGCCCATCTCGCCTGCGCCCGCCCACACCTCGCGCGGGGCGAGGGCGCGCACAGCCGCCCGCGCTGCGCCTGCGGCAGCGCCGCCGCCAGCCTGCGGGTTCACGATCAAACCAATGCGATTGAGGTTCATGATGTGAGTGATGTGATTGACAATCCGCGATCAACCTTTCTCTTGTAATTCAAGCGCGGCGCGCGCGGCTGCCTCATCTGCCACCAGTATGTTGATATGCCGCCCGCGCAGCGCCCCCAAAACTGCCCGCGCCTTGTCTACGCCAGAAGCCACGCCAATAACCCGGCGCGCTTTTCTAAGTTGTTTTAACTCTATGCCAACGACGCCCGGAACGGCATCGGCGCACAGCCGCCCGCGCGAATCAAAAAATCGCACGCAAATATCGCCCACCGCATCCAGTTCGCGCAGGCGGGCTTGAGTTGCCGCGCTCAAATAATCCACAAACAGCATTTGCACCTCAGATGCCGATTCAACATTCCCGATGCCGACAACCGCCACATCCAGCTTGTTCCACAACGCGGCTATCTCTCTGAGATCTGATGAATTGCGCAGGCTGGCTTCCAAAAGCGGCGAATCTACGATTGCGGGGGCATACAAGCTGCGCCACGAACCGCCAAATGCCGACCCCACCGCGCGCGCCAGCTCGTGCACTTGAAACATGGGTGAGATTTGCCCCAGCCCGCCAATGAGCGGCACAACCGAGATGTTGATCTGATGGTCCGGTTCCAACGCCTGCGCCATCTCGTGCAGCGAACGCCCCCAGCCAATGCCCACCACGTTGCCGTTTTGTAGCGTGCGAGCCAGATACCCAGCCGCAGCCTGCCCAACCCGCCGCCGTGCGCCATCGGGTGTATCACTGCCCGAATTCACCACAACCGCATCCACCAGCCCAAATGCGCGGGCAAGACGCTGCTCCAACTCAACCAACGTGGCATCGGGATCAATGATTCGTATTTCTACAATTCCTTCCTGCCGCGCCTGTTGAAGCAGCCGCGAAATGGTGGGGCGAGATGCCTTTAGCTCTCGCGCAATGTCATTCTGAGTCAGGTTGTCCACGTAATACATGCGCGACGCGCGGAACATTTGCTGACGGGCTTCGCGCTGATTCATGCTGTTTTCCGTTCGTGAACAGATGTAAAATACATTTGTTCATGATTTTATTCAAACTTCCTGCGCTGTCAAGCAGGTTATTGCGCCACTGGCGCGAAGGTGAAACTTATGACTCATTTCAACCGCCGCCTTTCCAGATTGTTTGGGACAGATGATTGTTGTCTGGTGATCGCGCTCGATCACGCCGGATTTATGGACAAACCCCTGCGAGGTCTGGAATCTCCGGGCGAGGTTCTGCGCCAAACAGCCAGCGCAGGCGCAGATGCTTTCCTTGTCACACCCGGCAGCGCATCGCGCTATTCTGAGCAAATGGGGCAGGCTGGGTTGTGGCTGAGCGTGGACAGCGACCCCACTCTGGTTGAGCGGGTGGTAAAAGAGGCGCTGCGTTTGGGCGCAGATGGTCTTAAGTGCATGGTGTACCCCAACTGGGATGCCCGTCCAAACAGTGTTGCAGATTTTTTTGCGCTCGCGCTGGCTTGCCGGGAGTGGAATCTTCCGATCATGGCAGAGGTGATACCCGGCGGGTTTATGGCGGGTCCAGACATGCGCGCCCCAGAAATCATTGCCGCAGGCGCGCGCGTGGCGTTTGAAGCCGGCGCCGATGTGATTAAAACCATCTACACAGGCTCGCCAGAATCGTTTGCAAAAGTAAAGGCTTATTGCCCCGCGCCCATTATTGTGCTGGGGGGCGAACGCGCCAAAGATGACTACATGGTATTGCAAAGCGTTCGCGATGCGATGGATGCGGGCGCGGCTGGCGTGGCGATTGGGCGCAATGTGTGGCAACACCCGCACCCCGGCAAAATGACCGCCGCGCTGTCTGCATTGGTGCATGGAGACACAAGCGTGGATGATGCGCTGGTCAAACTGCGCGATCAAGGCTGAGCGCTAAACATCTCCGCCTACCATCCCTAACAAACCGCGTCAATGCTCGCGTCATTGAGTAGCTCGGTGTAATCGGTCGTCCAGCGCGGCACATCAAATTGCGTGGCGCAGTCCTCCGCGCCTTTGGCAAATACATCGGCGACGGCAACCAGCCGCGCGCCCACGATGCTGCGCATGAGATGTTTGGCGTGCATTTTGCCGATCGTGCCGGCGCCGATGAGAGCGAGGTTTTTGGGGTCATGTTTTTTTAGTTCCGAGTTCCAAGTTCCCAGACAAATGCGCCACTGGGAGCTTGGAACTGGATTCTGGCAACTTTTATAGCCCAATCTGCTTTAGATAGTTGCGGTTGCGAATGGCGCTGGCTTTTGGCGCGCCCATGCCGGGTAGCACATCTTGCTCGACCGTGATAAAGCCGCTGTAGCCGCGCGCACGCAACCAACTGGCTACGCGATCAAATGGCACACAGCCCTGACCTAATTCACAAAAAATGCCATGCTCGACCGACTGATGGTAGTCCCACTGATGCGTCTGTGAATCGCGCGCGACCTGCGGTGAGCAGTCTTTGAAATGGACGTACCACAGGCGCTCGGCAAACGCATCGAGCGCGCGCATGACGCCATCGGCGCTTGGGTTGCCCGTGCCAAATGCGTAATGTCCGGTGTCAAACACCAAGCCAACCACAGCAGGGTCGGTCAGGCTGAGCAGCGTCTTGATCTCGTCGTGCGTCTCAACGAAGCCACCCGTGTGATGATGAAACACACAGCGCAATCCAGTCGCGGCGTTGACTGCGCGCGCGACCGCATTCACATGATCGGCGTAGATGCGCCACTGCGCTGCGCTGAGTGACAGATCGGGCGTCACGCGACCGGCGTTTTGCCAGCGCGACTTGGCGTCGGGGCAGTCGTCCGCCAGCACGACAAATGGCGGCATGCGCGGGTCCTGTACGGCGGCAATGAGTGACGCGGTTTTGAGCGCGAGCGCCTCGCCCTCGCGTGTGCCATCCGCCGTGCGAAAGTTGATCGGCACAAACGCGCCGGTCATGGTCAGCTTGCGCTGTGTCAGCTCGCGGCGCAGATCGTTGGGCTGCGTCGGCATAAAGCCCCAATCGCCCAACTCGGTGCCGACGTAGCCCGCCTCGCATAGCTCGTCGAGCATGCGCGCGTAGGTCAGCTTGCCACTTTTGTCTTCCCATTCGAGGTTGCCCCATGAGCAGGGCGCGTTGCCGATGTGGATCATCCGGCGATTGTACGCGCGTGCGGAGTTGGGAGATGGGGGCTTGGGGCTAAAGTTTCGTCTGCGCGCGCTCCATTCTCAACAGCGCGATGAGCGCCAGCACGATCATGACGGCGGTGGTCAGCATGACAATCGGCAGGGTGACGGGTCCGCGCGACTCAAAAAATTGACCGATCAGCCAAGGCACGCTCATGCCGCTGAGATTGGCGGCGGCGAGAAAGATGCCGGTGACTTTGCCGGTGATGGTCATGCGTTGCTCGGCAAATGCCATCAAGGTCGGGAATGCAGACGCGACCGCCAGACCGACGATGGACATGCCGATCCATGGCAGGCGCGGCAACATTAGCACGAGCAACGAGCCAAGCAAGATGCCGCCGACATCCAGCCACAGATACGTTTTTGGAGTGACGCGCGTGGCGATGGGAATCGAGATCAGCCGCCCGAGCGTAAATGCGCCCCAATAGGTGGATGCCAGCACGGCGGCTTCGTTTGTGTTCATGCCAAATGCCGTGCCATAGTTAAATGACCAATTGCCAAAGCCGATCTCGACACCAACGAAGAAAAAGCACACGGCTGCCATGAGCAACACCATCGTCATATTGACCGCGCCGTTGGCATTGGCGTTGGCGTGATGCTCGGCGCTCGGACTGCGCAATCGCAGCGCCACCAGCAACGCAGGCAGCACCAGCGCCGCCGCAACTGCGTAGCCTAGCGCGACGTCGTTGCTGAGGTTGAGGCTGAGGGCGATGATGAATGGCGCGATAAACGTGCCAACGCCGAATGCGAAATGTAAGCCATTCATAAATGGCGCTACACCCGTGCCATGCGACCAGACGAGCAATGTGTTGCCGCCGACATCCGTGAGCGTCTCGGCAAATCCGGAAATCGCCGAGATGAGCATGAGCAGCGCGAGCGTCCTGACCTGCGGTGTGGCGATCAGCATGAGCGCCATGAGCCCGAGTCCGAGCGCCATCACGCGATGACCGATCTTGATACGGTCGTACAGCCGCGCGCCAAATAGCGCACCGATAAAACGACCGGCTGAACCTGCCGTAAAGATGATGCTGATCGCGCTGAGTGTGCTGCCTGTATGTGCGGCGAGTGTTGAGAGGGCGGGACCCAGCACGGCGCCATTAGCGCCGAGCAGAATGAATATCGCGTAGTAGGCAATGGTCTGTTTGATTTTTAGGGGCATGCAGGGGTGAATTGTACGGTTGCCTATCTGGGTGATGCGTCATACGCTATAGAGTGAGACAATGCGACGTGGTGGCGAGGAAAAAGAATGAATACTTTGCAACTGTATCTGCGATTGGCGTGGCGTAACGTGTGGCGGCATCGTCGGCGCACGATCATCGTCGTGCTAGCTATCGGACTTGGCATGATGATGATGATGTTTTATGACGGTCTCATTGCTGGCTTCGATCAAGCCATCTACGGCAATGCCGTGCGTGTGCTGGGGGGCAATATCACCGTGCATGCGTCGGGCTACGCCGCAAAATCCAACCAGAAGCCACTCATTCCACTCGCCAACGATAGCGCCATCGCCCAAGCCATCAAGACGCAACCCAACGTGCTGGCAGCCTCGCGCCGCATCGAGACCGGCGGGCTCATCAGCAATCGCAAGGGCGCATTTGCGATTGGCATCATGGGAATCGAACCTGAGCAGGAGCTACCCGTCAGCCTGATCGCCAAAAATGTCAAAGACGGGCGCTTCCTGTCGGCAAACGATCAAGACCTCGTGCTGATCGGACGCGGACTGGCAAAAGCAATGGAGGTCAATGTTGGCGACCGCATCACCCTCGCGGGACGCGCGCTACACGATCAGATGCGCCAACGCAGCATGACTGTGGTCGGCATCTATGACGTCGGTTTGCCCGACATCGAAAAACGCACGGTGTATATCTCGCTCGCCGAAGCGCAGTCGTTGTATGACCTCACGGGTCAATCCACCGCAGTGACCGTGGCGATGCAAAAGCTCGGACAAGAAGCTCCGGTCATCACGGCAGTCAAGCCAAACTTTGCCGCCGCAGAATTTGAAACGTGGGAAGCCTCATTCCCCGAGATGAAAGAAGCCATCAACAAAAAAGGTGGCGTGATGGATGTGTTTAGCGCGATCATCATGATCATCGCTGCGATTGGCATCCTCAATCTGTTGTTGATGGCGGTGTATGAGCGCACGCGCGAGGTCGGACTGTTGGGTGCAATCGGTCTCAAGCCAGCGCAAATCTCGTGGCTGTTTGTGCTAGAGGGCGCCATGATCGGCGTCGTTGGCGTCATCGCTGGCATCGCCCTTGGGTTGCTATGCAATGTGATTCTCGGGCAGGTCGGGTTGAGCTTTGGCAGTATGAGTAGCATCACCGACTACATGGCGTTGCTGAGCGACAAGGTGTATCCGACGTTGGGACTCGATCACATCGTGCAGCGCAGCATCACAATTTTGATTATTTGCACGTTGGCGGCGCTGTATCCCGCGCGTGAGGCGGCGCGCAATGAACCCGCGCGCGCGTTGCACTTTGTATAAATTTTTTCACCACAAAAACACAAAGCACACAAAAAGGTTTTGTGTTTTTGTGGTTGAGCGTCTGAGCGATAAAAACATGATTCAAACTCTTAAATTAGCGTGGCGCAACCTCAAACGCAATAAGCGGCGCTCGTTCTTTTCGGCGTTGGCGCTTGGAATGGGTCTCGCGCTGTTGTTATTGATCGCAGGCGTGGTGGATGGCGAATATCGCGGCGCGCTCGAGTCAGCCATCAACTTGCAAAGTGGACATCTGCAAGTGCGCGCCAAAACATTTGACGAAAATAAATCGAGCCTAGCGTGGGACGACCTCGTCGAAAAACCAAACGACCTCGCCGCGCAGATCAGCGCACTCGCGCCAGTCAAAGTCGCCACGCCGCGTTTGTTTGCCAGCGGCTTTGTGGCGGGCAGCGACCAAGCCGTTGGCATTCGCATCATGGGGATTGACCCTGCATCCGACGCAAGCGCGCCCTATAAAAATGGCGTGATGAGTGGCGCATACTTGACAGCCGACGACCGCGAGGGCGTGTTGATCGGATCTAAGCTCGCCGCGCAATTCAACCTAAAAGTCGGCGACCGCATCAACCTAACTGTCAATACATCCAACGGCGACGTGGATCAACAAGCATTTGTGGTGCGCGGCATTTATAGCACGCGCACGCCGAGCTTTGACAACACGACCGTGCTGATGTCGCTCAGCAAAGCGCAAGCCATCACTCAAGCGGGCGACCACGCCAGCACCATCTTTGTGTTGCTGCGTGACATTGATCAGACTGACGCCGTGCGCGCCGCGCTGCAAACCAGCCGCTACGACATCAGGACGTGGTCGCAGATGAACGAACTCGTCACACAGACCGAAGACCTCTCGCGCAGTTATATGACGATGTTGTATCTGATTGTGTTGGCGGTCACCGCGACGGTCATCGTCAATACACTCATCATGGCGGTGTTTGAGCGCACGCGCGAGATCGGCATCTTGTCGGCGGTTGGCATGCGCTCGGGACGCATCATGTCGCTGTTTTTTGCCGAGTCAGCGTTGTTGGCGGTCGGGGGAATTGCACTTGGACTGTTGATTGGCGGCGCGTTAGTGGCGTACTTTACACAGGTCGGGTTTTACATCGGCGATCTTGGCACGACGGGCATCATGATTAGCGACACCATTCACGCACACCTTACAGTCAAGGATACGATCACGTTGGTCATCATTGCCTTTGTCGTGACACTGTTGGCGGCGTTGTATCCGGCGCTGATGGCCGCGCGAATGCAGCCAGTACAAGCCCTGCGCGGTGGCAAAAAATAAACTCGCACCAAACCAATTTATCAAAATCACTCACCACAGAGAAAAAATCAAAATGGCAGAAAAACAAAAAGAACAACATCGCATGGAACGCATTGGTTGGCTACGCGCCGCCGTGTTAGGCGCCAATGACGGCATCGTCTCCACTGCCAGCCTCATCGTAGGCGTTGCAGCCGCCAGCGCTGGACGCAGCGAAGTGTTGGTGGCGGGCATTGCTGGATTGGTAGCAGGCGCTATGTCAATGGCAGCCGGCGAGTATGTGTCTGTCAGCTCGCAGGCAGACACCGAGCAAGCCGATCTTGAGCGCGAGCGTCGTGAGCTAGCCACCGAACCAGAAAAAGAGTTTGATGAGCTGACTTCGATTTACATGAAGCGTGGCTTGGACGAATCGCTCGCCAAACAAGTAGCCACTCAACTCATGAGCAAGGATGCTCTTGCGGCGCATATGCGCGACGAGCTTGGATTATCTGAGGTTACAGCCGCCAATCCAATTCAAGCGGCAATGGCATCCGCCGCAACATTTGCGGTTGGCGCGGCGTTGCCATTGTTGTTGGTGCTGATTGTGCCGCTTGGGAATCTAGTAGTCGTTGAATTTGTCATGTCGCTGCTGTTTTTGGCGCTGCTGGGTGCAGTTGCCGCCAAAGCGGGCGGGTCATCAGTGATCAAGGCGTCATTGCGCGTGGCTTTTTGGGGCGCGTTTGCCATGGGGCTCACCGCATTGATCGGCAGATTGTTTGGCACGCAGGTCTAAATTTATATGGAATGTCGACGAAGAATCTCTAGCGCGGCAATATACGCATCAGGGATTCTTCGCTCCCTTCGGTCGCTCAGAATGACAATCCGTGACTGTTTGGTTTATCCGCAGTTTGCGTTTAAGGAGTAAAAAAATGGAAGTCGCACGTGTCGAACACGCAACCAAAATTTACAAGATCGGCGATACGGAGATGAGAGCGCTCAACGACGTGAGCCTCAGCATCGCGAGCGGCGAATTTACCGCGCTCGTGGGTCCGTCTGGCTCTGGCAAGACCACCTTGTTGCAACTCATTGGTTGTCTCGATCAGCCCACCAGCGGCAAAGTGTTTATCGCTGGCAAAGATGTCAGCACACTCAACCGCGATCAACGTGCGGATGTGCGACGCGGCACGATCGGTTTTGTGTTTCAGTTTTTTGCGTTGATCCCGACGCTCAGCGCCTACGAAAATATTGAGCTGCCAATGTTGCTGAGCGGGCAGTCGTCGGCTGAGCGCGAGCAGCGTGTCAAACAATTACTCGCGGCGGTTGACCTCAGCGCGCGCGCCAACAACCGCCCCGATCAACTCAGCGGCGGTGAGCAACAGCGCGTGGCGATTGCGCGCGCATTGGCGACCAAGCCAACGCTGATCCTTGCCGATGAGCCAACCGCCAATCTCGACACGCCAAATGGCAAGCAAATCATGGACATCATGACGCGGCTCAATCAAGAGACGGGCGTTACCTTTGTGTTTGCCACACATGACCCGCGCGTCATCAGCTATGCGCGTCGCACGGTCACACTGCGCGATGGCAAGATCGAAAACAATTAACAATTACAAATCGCCCATTCGTAATTCTTAATTCACAATGCAAAGCTCAAAAAACATTTCACTCCTGATTGCGCTGGCGCTGACAGGCTGTAGCGCGATTAACAGCAGCAACCCAACGCCGCTGCCCACAGTCATGCTAGACAGTGGTGCGGTGTCAGCCACACGTGCGCCACAGACAGCAAATGTCAGCGCTGGCGTAGTTGCGTCTGGCTTTGTGGTGACGTCGGCTCAGGCGCAGCTTGCCGCGCCACAGAGCGAGCGGGTGAGTGGAATCAAAGTCGCGCTGGGTGACAAGGTCGCGCCCAATCAGCCGTTGATTGTGTTGGACGCTTCATCGGCTCAGGCGCAATTTGCCCAAGCCAAAGCCGCACTCGCGCTGGCGCAAGCCAACCATGACACGCTCGCCAACTCCGCCAACAATCCGCAACTACGTCAAGCGGAGGCAGGCGTGATCGTGGCGACGGTGAATTACAGTCGCACGCTCGGTAGCGCGCGACCCTCGGATATCGCAGCTGCACAGAGCGCCTATAACGCCGCAAGCGCCGCGTATCAAAAATTAAAGGTGGGGCCCGACGCGGCGGATGTGGCACTGGCGCAAGCCAATTATTTGTCGGCAGAGGCGGCGCTCAAAAAGGCGCAAGCATCGTATGACATCGCTTACGCGGCAAATCCTGCGGGTATCAGCGGTAGCCCCGTGTCGTTGGCGCTGGAGCAAGCCACAAATGCGTATAACGCCGCCAAAGCCATTTACGAAAAATCAAGCAAGCCCGCCGACGCCGCGCAACTGGCAGCCTCACAGCAAATCTTAGATGCCGCGCGCGCGTCTCTCGACCGCGCGGTCAAGCCGGGCAGCGATCTCGATATCGCGCAGGCAAAGGCGCAGCTAGACGCGGCGATGGCGCAGCGCGATGCGATTACGCCGAGCGCCGATCAGTTGGCGGCGTCAAAGGCACAAGTCACATTGGCGCAGGCGCAGGTGCAGAGTGCGGAGTCTGCGCTCAACCGCGCAACGATCCAGTCGCCGATCAGCGGCACCGTCGCTAAGATTTTTGTGAATGTAGGCGAATGGGTGACGGCGGGTCAGCCGTTGATTGCGGTGAGTGACGTGGATCATCTACAGGTCGAGACCAAAGACCTAAGCGAGCGCGATGTGGCGCGCGTGAGTGTCGGTCAAAAAGTCAGCGTGCTGATCAAGCCGTTGAACCAACAAGTGAGCGGTCGCGTCAAAAGCGTTGCGCCGACCGCGGACACACTCGGCGGCGATGTGGTTTACAAGACGGTGGTGGAATTGGACTCGCAGCCAGCCGGTGTGCGTGCTGGCATGAGTGTTGATGTGCGGTTTGGCTAATAGCTGTGCGCACGATCACACTTGCAGGGTCTCTTGCGCTCGCCGACAAGGCGCGTAGCGACTATTTTTACGTGCCGTTTGAGGTGCCGCCGCACATCGGCAAAATCGTTGTGCGCTATAGCTACAACCATACGCGCGACGCGGCCGACCTCGTTGGACACGGCAACACGATAGATATTGGCATCTTTGATTCGCGTGGCTCACGCGACGATCTCGCTGTTTCGATGAATGGCTTTCGCGGTTGGAGTGGCAGCGATCGCAATGAGTTTTTTATCGCCGAGCGTGAGGCGACTCCCGGCTATCTCGCGGGCGCCATTCAACAAGGCGTATGGCACATCGTGCTAGGTCTGTATCACATCGCCGATGCGGGTTGTGACTGGCATATTGCGATTGACCTTCTGGAACGCAACGCATACGCGCCACTGGCGGAGCCGATCCGCATGGAGTTGCCGCCTCAGCGCATCCGCTCGGATGCTGGCTGGTATCGCGGTGATTTACAGTGTCATTCACATCACAGCGACGGCAAAGGCTCACTCGGCACGCTCATCCAAACGGCACAAATTCGCGGATTAGATTTTTTGGCCGTGACGGATCACAATACCGTCAGCCATATCATCGAGAGCGCACAACGTATTCGCGACGGACATCGTTCGCCGGTGTTGATTCCGGCAACGGAGGTCACGACCTACTACGGACACATGAATGTATGGGGCATCCGTGCGCCGCAGGATTTTAGATGCAGTCATGCGGACGCGCGCGCGATGCAACACATCATCGAGTCAGCGCATACGCAAGGCGCGCTGTGTTCGATTAATCATCCAAAAACCGATGGGCCGCGATGGGAGTATGGCACGCAAGATGTAGATTGCATCGAAGCGTGGCAAGCGTTTTGGCAGTTTTATAACGAAGAATCGCTCGCGTTTTGGGACGCATTTTTATTGCAGGGCAAACGGGTGATTGCAGTTGGCGGCAGTGATTATCATCAGCCGCTCGCGCCGATGCAGCCTAATCCGCATTTGTTGGGGCATCCGACCACATGGGTGTTCGCCGATGCGTTGTCGGCAGATGACATCCTTGCGGGCATTCGGCGCGGGCGCGTGTGCATCAGCGCCGATGTGAATGGGGCGCGCGTTGATCTACACGTGCGCGATGGCGCGCGATGGCTGATGATGGGTGAGACGCTCACGACCGAATCATCGCAACTAGATGAATGTGAACTGCAAGTAACCAACGCGCGCGGCTGTGAGGCGCGTCTGATCGCCGATGGCGTGTGTGTGCGTCAGCAGGCCATTGATCGTGAGAATGAAATCGTTAGTTGGCGCGGTGTGTTGCGACCACGACGTTTTTTGCGAGCAGAGATCATCATGCGCAACGCTATGCTTAAGCATTGGGTCATGCTGGCGCTGAGCAATCCAATTTTTGTGTCTTAAAAAGATATCTCACAAAAATTTTGATTTTGGCATACAATATTTTCGACGCGCGTTTAACGACTTGTTAAAGTGCCTCCGTCACAATCAAAAGTGGAGGATATAAAAAAAATGAAGATCTCAAAAATGTTTGGCTTTGCAGCCGCATCTGCGGTTGTCTTGGCTGCGTGCGCGCAACCGACAGCCGCTCCAAAGCCAACCGATGCGCCAAAGCCGGCGGCACCGGCAGCGCCAGCCGCACCAGCGGCGACTGCAGTTCCAAAGTTGCCTGATCCGCCTGCAGTACCAGCAGGTAAGTCACTTGTGACGATCTATGTAGACGGTGACACCAACATCACTGATTGGTATGCCAACATTCTCGCGCCTGAGTTTGAAAAGG
>CAYMQY010000047.1:1225-3791 GCA_964392655.1 uncultured Saprospiraceae bacterium | reverse complement strand
GCAGCGAGCCTGACCCTGCGCTCGTCGCGCAATTTGACAAAGCGTGGGAGATGCTACGCTCGATTCATGAAAGCACGTTTGACAAAGGCAGCTACCCCGCAGGCAATCAACCTGCGTTGCAACTGTTGGCAAATGGCAGCGTGACCATGGTCAGTGCGTGGAGTGACCAAGTGTTGCAAGGTGTTGACAAGGGCGTTTTGCCAAACACCGTTCACATGGCGCAGTTTACTGATTTGCCGATGGCGGGCGGTTATTCGCAGTTTGCCATTCCGTCTAACTCGCGCAATAAAGCCGGCGCATTGGCATGGGTCAACTGGATGTTGAATCAAGATCGCCAAATTGACGTCATCAAACGCATCGGTGGCTTTCCTGCATTGAGCTGGGACAAATTCCCGAAAGACTTGCAGACGCAATTTAACAGCGTCGTGGCGAGCTCAGTGCCGACGTGGCCCGGTGGCAAGTGGGACGCCGAGCGCAACAAAGGCTGGTATGAAAAAGTCGCTACAAACATCAAGCAGTAAAAAGTAACTACGGGAACAGTGTGAACGATTTGTAGTTGAAGATAATGATGTAGGGGCGGCTTGTAAGCCGCCCCTACATGTTTTGTGTTTTTGAAGTTATTCATGAGTCAAAATCGTCTTAGCAATATTTTGGCGGGCTATGCGCTGATCGCGCCGCCGCTCGCTCTGCTTGTTTTACTCATTTTTTATCCGGCAGGTCAGGCGATGGTGCGCACGGTGTTGGCTGACCCTGAGCTCGGCCTGGCGTCAGGATTTACGACGGCGCGCTACGCTAACTTTTTTGCCGATCCAATAGCGCGCAGTAATTTGTGGTTCACCATTTGGATCACGATTGTGACGACATTGCTGTTGTTTGCGGTGTGCATTCCAATCGCCACTTATCTGCGCTTTAGCAAGAGTCGCATTGCAGGCGCTGTGCAAGTGTTGGCGTTGTTTCCGTTGTTTGTGCCGGGTGTCATTTTGGCATTTGCGTTGATTCGCTATGTGGGCCCGCGCGGCACAGTAGACACATTCTTGCGCGTTGTTTTTAATTACACCGGATTTGTCTCGCCGTATCTCAAGCCGAGTGGCGTTGTGATGGCGCTTGTATGGGATCACATCCCATTCACCGTGTTGGTGCTGACGGCTGGCTTGCGCCAAGTCGAAGACAGCGTGATCGAAGCCGCGCGTGATGTGGGTGCGAGCGTGGCGCGTGTGTTTGTGCAAATTATTTTGCCACTGATGCAACGCGCCGCGATGATCGTGTTTTGCCTGAATGTCATCGGCATCTTTGGCTCATTCACGATTCCGTATTTGCTGGGCCCTGCCGCGCCGCAGATGATGGGCGTGTATATGCAACAAACTTTTAGCGAGTACCTTGATCGCAGCGGCGCAGAGACGCAAGCGGTCTTGTCGTTTTTGTTTTGCTCTGTTATCGGCATCTTGTATGTGCGCACGGTCACGCGACGACGCGGCGAGCGCGCATAGATCAATTCATCATGCTAAAAACTCTGAAGAAAGAAGCCTTTGGCATCCTCGCCGTTATCTTGCTGGCGATAGTCATTTTGGCGCCGCTCAGCACGGTTGTGTTGTGGGCGTTTGCTGAGCGTTGGCGTCAGCCGAGCCTGTTGCCGACCGAATGGGGCTTGAGCTATTGGTACGAGACGCTGCAACGGCAAGACGTTGTCAATGCGCTGCCGCTCAGCATCATCCTAGCGGCGAGCGTTACTGCGTTGTCGGCGCTCGTGTGTTTGCCTGCGGCCTATGCTTTTGCGCGCATCCCATTCCCCGGACGACAAGGATTTTTGTTGTCATTTTTGGCGATCAATGCCTTTCCGCGTTTTGGGTTGTATGTCACGATTGCGGTCGTGTTTTTTCGGCTCGGTCTCGTTGGCACGTTACCGGGCGTCATCCTCATTCAGCTCGTCAATACATTGCTGACGATGATCTGGATTCCGACAAGCGCCTTTCAAAATGTAGATCGCGCGCTCGAAGAAGCCGCGCTGGATGTGGGTGCAGGACGCTTTCGTATCTTTTGGCAGATCACGCTGCCGCAGGTTTTTCCGGCGCTCGCGGCGGCGTTGCTATTGACCTTTGTGGCGACGTTTTATGAGGCGCAGGGCGCGCTCATCATTGGGCTGCCCAATGTGCGCACAATGGCGGTGCTGATGTACTCGTATATCAACAATCAAGTCGTCGTGCAATATGGCGCGGTCATCTCGCTCATGTTGTGGTTGCCGTCGCTGGTGCTGTTGGGAATTGCGCAGCGCTGGTTGCGAGGCAATACCGTGAGCGCAGGCTTTGGCGTGTGAAATGGATCGAATGTCATTCTGAACGGAGCAAAGCGCAGTGAAGAATCTCTGTTGCAATGTAGCACTGCGATTCTTTGCTTCCTGTAGTCGCTCAGAATGACAGTTCATGTATAAAAAATAAACTTACATTTAAGTGATTTTTGATGTCAACTCTCAATCTCATCAATCTACGAAAACAATTTGGCGCGGGCGATGGTGCAGTCGTCGCCGTCAATGATCTCAATATCGCGGTGGACGACGGCGAGTTTTTGTGCA
>CAYMQY010000047.1:0-1125 GCA_964392655.1 uncultured Saprospiraceae bacterium | reverse complement strand
GTCGTCGCCGTCAATGATCTCAATATCGCGGTGGACGACGGCGAGTTTTTGTGCATACTCGGTCCCAGCGGTTGCGGCAAAAGCACCGCTCTACGCATGATCGCTGGCTTTGAGGAGCCAAGCTCCGGCGACGTGCAAATTGATCAACAAAGCATCGTCAATATGCCGCCCAACAAACGCCCGACCGCAATGGTGTTTCAAAAATACACCTTGTGGCCCCACATGAAGGTGTATGACAACATCGCATTTGGTCTCAAGCTGCGCAATCAATCAAAGCAAGAGATTGATACGGCGGTGAATGGCGCGCTCGAACTCGTCGGTCTCAAGGGCTATGGGGAGCGTTATCCGGCGCAGCTCTCCGGCGGTGAGCAACAGCGTGTTGCCATTGCGCGCGCGCTCGTGCTCAAGCCAAAAATCTTGTTGCTCGATGAGCCATTTAGCAACCTCGACGCCTTGCTGCGCGTGCGGCTGCGCGAGGAGCTACGTCAGATTCAGCGCAACCTCAAGATCACGGCTGTGTTTGTCACGCACGATCAAGAGGAGGCGCTCAGCCTTGCTGATCGCATTGCAGTCATGAGCAAAGGTGAGCTACAACAGCTCGATAAGCCATCCGTGATCTATGCCGTGCCGCGCACGTTATTTGTGGCTGACTTTATTGGCGCAATGAATATGCTCGATGCGCAAGTCGAAAATAAACGTGTGCGCGTCGGCAATCAATGGTTGCCTGCTGCGCAAGATTGTGTGGATGGCAAGGCGCGATTGGCGTTGCGCCCTGAGGATGTGGCGGTCTCGACCGATGCAAATGCGTGGACGGGCAAGCTCGTCTCGATCAGCGATTTGGGGCATTATCGCAAAGCATATGTGGATGTGAACGGCGTTGGCACGCTCAAACTGTATCTGCCAAAATCCATCGAGGTCAATGAAGGTGGTGAGATTCGATTTGTGCCAACGCGCTATTTGATCTATCAGGGTCCCGACAAGCCGAGCGAAGTCAAATTGTAATGAAAAAATTTACCATCGTCGCGCATCGTGGCGCGAGCAGCTACGCCACCGATAATACGCTCACCTCATATCGCCTCGCCAAGCAGCAAGGCGCGCACATGATCGAGCTTGACATTCGCAAGA
>CAYMQY010000046.1:0-23177 GCA_964392655.1 uncultured Saprospiraceae bacterium | reverse complement strand
CGCGAAACCGATCCGGCGAAAAAAAAGACGCTTTACGCCGAAATTGACCGCCTCTCGTTTGAAGCCGCCAAATACGTAGCCGCCAACGAATACGACAAACTCCTCAGCGCCATCGGCGCCAAGGGCACCAATGCCTACACCTGGGTGGAACAAACGGTGTACGTGAACGACATCCCTGCCAATGAAATGGAGCGTTGGTTTGCCCTCGAAAGCGAGCGTTTCCGCCGCCCCATCCTGCGCCTGTTCCACACCGAACTCGAAACGGTGTTCGAGGAGTACAACATCAGCCAGGACCGCGATTTCCGCAAAACCCTCAAGGCCATGCAGGAAACGCTTACCCCCACCCACCCCTACGGAACACAAACCACCCTGGGCCGCGGCGAAGACCTTAAAAATCCTTCCCAGACCAATATTTACCGTTTTTTCGACCAGTACTACGTGCCCAACAACATGGCCATTGTACTGTGCGGCGACTTCGATCCCGAGCAGGCCGTGGCCCTCGCCGAGCGCTATTTCGGACATTTTAAAACCAAAAACATCCCGCAGTTTTCGGTGGAACCCCAACCCGAACTGACCCGGCGCGTACAGCGCGACGTATACGGCCATGAGGCGCCCTGGGTGGAAATGGGCTGGCGTTTTCCGGGAGCAGGTTCCGAAGAAGCCGTGCTCCTGCCGCTGATTGCCGGCATACTGCACAACTACCAGGCCGGCCTGTTCGACCTGAACCTCATGCAAGGCCAGAAACTACTGGAAGTGTATGCTTACGCACAGGTGCACGAGGACTACAGCCGCCTCGTGGTGTACGGTAAACCCCGCGAAGGCCAGTCGCTGGAGGACGTGGAAAAACTGCTTGAGCAGCAGATGGAAAACCTGCGGCAGGGCAATTTTGAAGACTGGCTGCCCGGCGCTGTGGTGAAAGACCTGAAACTGTCGGAAATCAAGGGTTTTGAAAAAAACCAGGGGCGCGCCTCCGCCCTCACCTCGGCTTACCTGCACGGTGTGGACTGGGCCGACATGGTGCGCCGCTGGGCGACACTCGAGCGCGTCACCCGGGAAGATGTGGCCGATTTTGCCCGCCGACACCTGCGCTCCGACAACTACGCCGTCGTGTACAAACACCACGGCGACGACCCCTCGGTGCTGAAAGTGGAAAAACCGCAGATCACGCCCGTGGAACTGAATAGAACCGATATTTCGGCCTTCGGAAAAGCGTTTTTGGAACAGCACACCGAGGACATCGAACCGGAATTCCTCGATTTCAAAAAAACCATCAAAACCGCCCGCCTGGCACCCGGACTGAATCTGAAATCCGTGCGCCAGCCCGACAGCCGTCTGTTCCGCCTGTACTACATTTTCGAAATGGGCAAAATCAACAACCCGCTCCTGTCGGTGGCGGCCTCGTACCTGCCCTTCCTCGGCACCGGCAAGTACACGCCACAACAGATGCAGCAGGCGTTTTACCGCATTGGCGTGCATTTTTCCGCTACCTGCCAAAACGAGCGCACCTACCTGACCCTTAGCGGTCTGGACGACTCCCTCGAAGCCGGCATTGAACTGATGGAACACCTGCTTGCAGAAGTCAAACCCAACCCGGAAGCACTGGAAAACCTTAAGGCCGACATACTCTTGCGCCGTGAAAACAACAAAAAGGACAAACACGCGGTGCTGAACAAGGCCCTTTTCCACTACGGCAAGTACGGCAGGCGAAACCCGTACACCGACAAGTTGACGAAGGACGAAATACTTGCCTTGCGCGCCGAAGACCTGACCACGCTGCTGCGCGAACTGCCCAAATACCGGCACGAGGTATTTTATACCGGCCGACGCGGTGCCGGCCAAATGGCCAAAATTCTGAAACAACACCGCCGTCCAGCCGAAAACCTGCGCCCATTGCCGCCGGCACGGAAATACCCGGAAGCCGCCCAGCGCAAGGACAAGGTGTTTTTCGTGCATTTCCCGATGGTGCAAACGGAGTTGCTCCTGCTGTCCAAAGGCACCCCGAAATTCAACCTGGAGGAAATGATCTACGCCGAGTGGCACAACCAGTATTTCGGACACGGACTTTCGTCCATTGTGTTTCAGGAAATCCGCGAGTCCAAAGCGCTGGCCTACTCCACCTACGCCTATTGCTCCAACCCGTCCAAACGAAACCGCGCTCACTACCTGCAGGCCTACATCGGAACGCAGCCCGACAAACTACGCGATGCTGTGGAAGCCTTCCAGACGATTTTGAACGACATGCCCGTGTCGCTGCCGCAGATTGAGCACGCCCGCCAAAGTGTACTCAAGCAGATTGCCGTTGAGCGCGTGCGCAATGCCGACATCTACTGGAACTGGCGTAGCACCCGCGACCGGGGCTTCCGGCACGACCTCCGGCAGGAGGTTTTTTCGGCCCTTCAGCAAGCCCAACCCGAAGACCTGATCCGTTTTCACAACCAAAACATCAAAGGCCGGCGCTACCACTGGTTGGTCATCGGCGATGAAAAACGCGTGGACCTGAAATACCTGCGCAGCATTGGAAAGGTGGAAAAACTGACGCTGGAGGATATTTTCGGGTATTGATTTCCGTTTCTTTGCGGCCCTGATTCAAACAACACAACACGTATGAAAAAAGTACTGCTCCTGATCCCCTTCCTCTGCGGCCTCGTATTGGCCCCGAGCGCTACGGCCCAGAAAAAACTGAAAGCCGCGTTCACGGTGCCTGCCGACAAATTCGAGGCGCCGGCCAAAGTGACGTTCACCAACAAATCCATGAACGCCGAGGCGTACGAATGGGATTTCGGCGACAGCACTGCGGTTTCTACCGACGCCAACCCGGTACACGCCTACAAACATTCCGGCAATTACACCGTAACACTCAAAGCCCGGAAGGGCAAAAAAATCAACACAGCCAAACAGATGATCCAGGTAACAGCACCCGAGCGCTGCCTCATTGAAATCGAAACCGAATTCGGTACCATGCTCGCCGAATTGTACGCCAGCACCCCCAAGCACCGCGACAACTTTCTCAAACTCGCCGACGAGGGTTTCTACGACGACCTGCTCTTTCACCGTGTCATCAACGGGTTCATGATTCAGGGCGGCGACCCGCAGTCGCGCGGCGCTGCTGCCGGCCAGATGCTCGGCATGGGCGGCCCCAGTTATCAGATTCCTGCCGAGTTCGTCGGCGATCTGGTACACGTCAAAGGCGCCATTGCTGCCGCGCGCACCAACAACCCGGAAAAAAAATCCAGCGGTTCGCAGTTCTACATTGTGCATGGATCGCCCGTGCAGGAAGGCACGCTCAACCAGGTAGAGGCCGCACGTAACTTCCGCTATACGCCCGAACAGCGCAAGGCCTACCTCGAAAAAGGCGGCACCCCGCACCTCGACCGCGAGTACACCGTGTACGGTCAGGTCATCGAAGGGCTGGATGTCATAGACAAAATCGCCGCCGTCGAAACCGCACAGGGCGACCGCCCCAAAAAGGATGTCAAAATGAAAGTCCGGGTCATTCGGTAATTTGGTTGACTGGTTGATTGGTTGACTGGTTGACGAGGATAAGTCTCCAGTCAACCAGTCAACCAATCAACCAGTCAACCAATCAACCAGTCAACCAATCAACCAATCAACCAGTCAACCAGTCTGCGAAACCGCACCCTATATTCCGTTGTCGCATTGGCGCTTATCGCTTTGTTTGCGACGCTCTACTGGTACAATACGGTGGATGGCCGTCGTTTTGACTGGCGCGATTCCTGGGTAGAGTCGGCTTACGCCGAAACCAGCAATCAGCCTTACGGCACGCAGGTGTTGCACCGTTTGCTGGATGATTATTTTCCTGCAAAAAAATTTGCCGATATCCGGGAAAGCATCGTGGAGGAACTCCCGCTCGATTCTGCCAAACGCAGCAGTTACGTGTTCGTGGGCGAGGGCCTTTTTCTCGACTCCCTGAGCACGGCGCATCTGCTGGAGTTTGTTGCGCGGGGCAACACGGCCCTGCTGTCGAGCAAGACCGTCCCCTTCGACCTGATGTTCCACCTGTATTTCGAGGAATGCGCCGAAGCGGAGTGGAACGACTACGCCAAACACAGCGACACCCTCGTGCATGCCGGACTTTCGGTGTCGTGGTTCGGCAAACCCGTTTCCTTGTACTATGCCGATCAGAATATTCCGGAAGACTACGCCTGGAGTTACATCGAACCCGAGTTTTTTTGTGACGAATTGCCCCAGTATCCGCTTGGACGGCTGAACGACTCCTTGGTCAATTTTGCCGCCTTCCCATACGGCGACGGCCGGTTTTTGCTGCATACCACGCCCATTGCATTTTCCAACTACCACCTGCTGCGGGAATCCTCGCGCCGGTATGCCGCCGGTGTGCTTGCGCACCTGCCCGAGGGCGACATCTACTGGGATGCGTACAGCCGGGTACCGGAAGCGGTGGCGCGTCGCCGCAACAACGACGGCGGACGGGCATTACCGACGGAGCACCCGCTGGCATACGTCTTGCAGCAGCCCCCGTTGGCCTGGGCCTGGTACCTGCTGATGGCACTGGCATTGGCATACCTCGTTTTCCGGGCGAAACGCCGGCAGCGCATCATTCCTGTGCTGGGCAAAAACGAAAACTCCTCCTACGAATTCATCAGCACGATTGCCAACCTGCATTTCCGGGAAAAAGACTACCGCTACCTGTGTGTGCAAACCATGCGGCTTTTCCTGGCCCATGTGCGCGAGCGCTACGGCCTGGTCGCCCAGTTGGATCCCGACACACTGAAACCCCGCTTCGACGCGCAGTTTGAGCAGCGCCTTGCCCAGGTATCGGGGGCGCCGCTCCGGCAAGTACACGACATCTTCACGCAGTATGTCGCTACCGTGCAGTACGAACCTACCGAAGACATGATGGTGCGCCTGCACCAGGCGGTGGAGGTGTTCTGGAAACGCAGTGCAGCCTCTTAAACAGCCCCTAAAAAAAAACAAGGTTGTTTGAACGGAAAATCTACCTTTGCTCGCAACTACTCATCATTTTCATTTTTTCACAAAACGCAAAACAGTGGAATACGGGCATTTCAAGCGGAGAGACCGGGGCGATTTCCGGGACCGCGGGGACAACAGGGATCGCAGCGAAAACCGCGACCGGGGAGATTTCAGGGATCGTAGCGACAACCGCGACCGAGGAGGGGATTTCAGAGACCGCGGTGACCGCGGCGGATTCCGCGACCGGGGCGGCGACCGCGGTGGGTTCCGGGAACGGAGCGATTTCAGAGACCGCGGTGACCGCGGCGGATTCCGCGACCGGGGTGGCGATTTTGACCGCGATAATGAAGAAAGCGTTTTTTCCAAACGGGTACGTGCCGGCAAACGCCGCACCTACTTTCTCGATGTGCGCAAAACCCGGGGTGAGGATTATTTCATCACCATCACCGAAAGCACCCGCCGCGAGGATGGATTTGGCTACAAGCGTCACAAAATTTTCCTCTACAAAGAAGATTTTAACCGCTTCGTGGCCTCGCTCAACGAGGTCGTCGAGCACGTAAAAACCACCCTGATGCCGGATTTCGACTACGAAGAATTTGACCGCCGCCAGGCAGAGTGGGAGGCTCAGAACCGCGAAGCCGATGATCAGGATCGCCCGGAAGATGATTTTTCGGATGCTGAAGATGCCGGCCAGGATGATCAGCCCCCGGCAAAATCCGAGAAGAAAGGCGCCTCCAAAGACGAGGACGACATGGTCTGGTAAGGCTGACTGCTGCTTTTTATACTTTTCTCCGCACATGATTGCTCCGGTATCTGTCAGGATATTGCTCTGCCCCCTTTTCGTGATGCTCCTCGCAGCGCCTGCCGCTTATGCGCAGATATTCTGGACGGAGGACTTCGCCGATGAAAGCACCGCCACCTCCAACTGGCAGCACGACGGTGTCAACGCCGGACCTGCTTTCTGGACCTGGACGGACGATCCTGCTAACGGGTTTCAGGACCCCGATCTGCCTGTTTTCGCGGCGCCCACCGCAAGCAACGGATATTTCCTTTTCAACTCCGAAGCAAATGGCCAGACTCCGCACGATGTGTGGCTCACCAACGTGAACCGGCCTGCTGATTGCAGCGGGAAAACCGGCGTCAAACTGCGCTTTTACACCCAGTACATTTATTTCAACCCTGCCGGCACCCTTGCCCAAATCGGTGTAAGCACCGACGGCGCCACCTTTACCTGGCAAAACCTGTTCAGCAACCTTCCGGCAAATATGCCCTTTCAGGATTCGGTGGAAATTGACCTGAATGAGGCCGACAACCAGCCGCAAGTGTGGCTGCGTTTCCGCTGGATCGGCAACTACGAGTACCACTGGAAAATTGACGACCTGGCGCTGTTCACCCCCGATACCATCAATCCGGACTTCTGCGAAACCGCCGTTGACCTCACACAATACCTCGGGCACCCGCCCGATTCCGTGCAAACGACAGGTATTTTCGACAACACCGGCGCTACCGTGTCGGCCACCGACCCGGACGTGACTTGCTGGGGCGAAGCCGGGCCGGGTGGCCTGGACATTTTGAACAACACCCTGTGGTTCACCTTTGTGGGCGACGGCGGCACCTACGACATTCAGACCGTACCCTGCAACGCCGCCAACTACATCGGCTCCACGCTGGGCAACCTCGGCGACACCCAAATGCTTGCCTTCGCAGGCGACAGTTGCACCGATCTGACCGAATTAGTCTGCAACGATGATCTGTTCAACTTCGGCATACCCGACTGGCGAGCCGGAGTCAGCCTCGAAACTACTCCCGGGCAGCGGTATTACCTGCTGATTGACGGATTTGAAAGTCAGGGCATTGCGACTACCGGCGAGTTTTGCATCCAGATCGCCCAACAAGCCGTCATCCCCTGTGTCGAAGGCCATGTCGGGACGTTCGACGTGGCAAACAACGGTTTTTTGTGCGCCGGCGAAACCCTTGCGGATATTCTGAGCGCCGACACGGCCGGATATGTCCTGCCCACCGTGGGGCCTGAGCATGGCCTTACCTGGTGCATCAGCCCTGCCCCGCTGACGCCCGGTACATGGCCCGGCAGCACACCTGGCATTTACAGCACCCCCTTCGCACCGGATGTAGCCCCACCCTACCTGCCAAACGACAACTCAATCATTCCGTACGGCTCGTATTACCTGACGCCCGTGGTGTTGGGCGGCGGCACCCGGATCAACGCCGGCATACAGCCGTTCATTTTCAATATTGACCCGACTGGTGGCTGCTTTTTCATCGGGCAATCCGTGCCGCTGGTACTCCTGCCGCCATTGAATCCGCTGAGCGCCTCCGCTCAGGTGACGGACGAAGTGTTGCCGCCCGGCAACAACGGTTCCATCCAACTGCAGGTGGGCGGCGGATCGGGGCAATACCTTGGGGATATGTCCCAGTACCTGTACCAATGGAATACCGGGGCGACAACCAAAGACCTGTCCGGATTAGCCTCCGGCGCGTACGCTGTGACCATCTCCGACCGCAGTGGTTGCACCGGTGCAATTTTTCTGACCGTTTCGGTAGACCAAACAGTACGTGCCGGCGACCCGGAATCGGTACAAGCATTCGACGTCCGGCCCAACCCGGCGAGCGCCGTTGCACGGCTGAACCTTGAATTGAAAGCCCCTGCCGATGTGCGCATGGAGGTGGTGAATGCGCTCGGGCAGGTCGTGGAAACCCTCGATTTCGGCAAAACAGACCGTATTGCCCAGGAACTCCACCTCGGGCATTTTGCCGAAGGCACCTATTTGGTGCGCATTATTGCTGGAAATGTGCTTGCGCAACGGCGGCTGGTAGTGGCCCGGTAACGTGCGCCTGATTCAGGTTCAGAACTCCCGTTGTTTCCTTATTTCGGTAAAAATCTGTTCCTCCGGGTAATAAACCCCGTACACATAGCCTCGGGGTTCGTTTTCGCTTTCGCCGGCGGGTTGTTTGTCAAAATAAGGAAAAGAAAAGCCGACAGCCGGGCCAGTGCCCTTGGGCGTTTTGGGTTTCAGGTCGTAGGCTGCCATTTGATTAGTGTCCATAAAAAACGGTTTCGGCAGATTTTTATCGGCCCATACCCGGGCCTGCCGGAAGGCGTCGTCCCGGTACTGCCCGCAGCGTGTGGACTCCGGGTTGTATTCCCAGATAGCGGGTGTTTCGGCCTCCGGTTCGAGGCGCTGCGAGAGGATCATATTCCTGCGTTGCCACCCGGTTCCGGTTTCCCAATGGCCCCGCGGGATGATGTTCCCGTACTCGGTGCCAAAGGCTGCCGGCTCCAGTATTTCGACAAAAACAACGCCGGGCACCTGACCGGAATGCTTTCCTAACGCAGCCCGAACGCGGTCGAGTACCCGCTGCCGCTCCGGTGCGGTTGTTTCGCTGAAGGCTTGTACGGTGAGCGACTCGCCCACCACACCTGCCGAAAACTTTTCCAGACCGGCCTGTTGCAACCTTCCGAACCACGCACGTGCTGCAGCCACGTCGGTTTTGGCGCGTGCGTGGGCGTCTGTAACCGTTTGCGTGTCCAGCCCCAGCGATTCCACGCCCTTTTCCCAGTCGAGAAAAAACTGCACATCGGGGTCGGCTTTGTCGGCCACCAAGGCGCGTTTTTCGCCCCGGAATTGCGCCATCACGTCGAGCATTTTCAGGTTACTGTTCAGGACTGAAAATCGGCCGGGAAACTGCTGTTCGAGCCAGGGTTCGATGGTTTTCGGCGGAGATTTTTTGCGAAAACAACTAAAAATGGAGAGCATAAGAAAAAGCCAGGGCGCGTACCTGATCATCGTTTTTCCGACAAAAGTAGGGCAGCCAAACGGAACATGGAGTTGCGTTTTGTTTCCATTTTGACACAACCTTGTGGCAGTCCGACGCAGTCTCCATTTTCGCATCTGAGTGGCGAAAAAAAATGCGAAGTTGTGGCGTTGGGACAAACAGGTTTACGCCAAAAGATTCGACCTTTGTGCCGCTGAAAAAGCGGCGCCAATCGGCTCTTGCTTTTTGTTTTATTTTCTGATTTTCAATTTTTTACAATTTCATGCAGCACGCAACGATTCCCCCAAACGTCCTCCAGCAACTCCCCGCCATTGTCAAGGCCTACCAACTTCCCGATACTAAAAAAGCAGTTTTTCAAATCCTGAGCTCTTTCCTGCCGTTCATCGGCATCTGGGTGGCCATGTATTTTCTCAAGGATGTGTCCATTGCCCTGACGATGCTTCTCGCAGTTGTGAATGCGTTCTTCCTCGTTCGCATTTTCATCATCCAGCACGACTGCGGGCACCAGTCATTCACGGCCAGCCGCAAGGCCAACGACATCATCGGCCTCATTTGCAGTCTCGTCAGTTTCATGCCGTACCGCTACTGGGCCAAGAGTCACAATTTCCACCACGGCCACAACGGCATTCTGTGGGAACACCGCGACATCGGCGATATCAACCTGCTGACCGTGAACGAATTCAAACAACTGGGCTTCTGGGGCAAACTGCACTACATGATATTCCGCAGCGCACCCGTACTTTTCGTACTCGGGCCGGCCTGGTACATTCTGGTGCACAGCCGCATCCCGAGCATCAACATGAAAGGCTGGGAGCATGCCCGCCGCGCGCTTTTGCGCCACAACCTGCTGCTCGTCGCCGTGTATGTGACCCTTGCGCTGCTGATCGGCTACGAGGCGCTGTTGTGGGTACACCTGCCCATTCTCGTCCTGTTCGGCATCATCGCCGTGTGGTTTTTTTATGTGCAACACCAGCACGAGACCACCTACAAAGCCTGGAAAGACAAGTGGGAATACATCCGTGCCGCCATTCAGGGCAGCACGTACTACAAACTGCCCAAAGTATTCCACTGGCTCACGGGCAACATCGGCTACCACCACATTCACCACCTGAACCCTCTGGTGCCCAACTACGAACTGGCGCGCTGCCACCACGAAAATCCGGTGTTTGAGCAGATTGCCAACAAAATCACGTTCGGGCAAAGCCTGAAGTGCATTTTCAACAAACTCTGGGACGAAGACCAGCAGCGCATGATTTCATTCCGGGAGTATTTCCGGCGGTACAAAAAGGCGTAGTGTGCAAAGTAGTGTCACAGAGGCTCATGGAGGATTAAGAGGCTCACAGAGTTTTTTCCACGTAGAGTCAGTTCCACAGAGGCTCACAGAGTTTTTTGCCGATTAAGAGCGGACATATTCCTTCGGAATGACAAAACTCTGTGCCCTCTAAAACTCTGTGAGCCTCTGTGACACTTCTACTCTCCGGGGAATCGCGCCAAACCCATACTTTCGCCCCGCACCCGACTCACGACTCGTATGGCAAAATCACCGCGCAAACCCGCCGCCCCCCGCACGCAGCCTGCCGCCACGACAGCCGCCCTTCCGCTGCCGCCGTTTTTCCAGAACACCCTCCAGCAAAGTCTGCTGCTTTTCGGTTTTGCTTGCCTGCTGTACGCCAACACGCTTACGCACGGATTTGTGCAGGACGACGCCATTGTCATCACCGACAACATGTTCACCACGCAGGGGGTGGACGGCATTTCCGGAATACTCGGCAAGGACACGTTTTTCGGTTTTTTCAAAGTGGAAGGCAAGGAAACCCTCGTGTCGGGCGGGCGCTACCGTCCCCTGACGCTGGTCATGTTTGCCCTGCTGTACGAGGTGGCGGGCAACAACCCGTTCCCCTTTCACCTGCTCACGGTGCTGCTGTTTGCCACTACCTGCGTGCTGCTGTACCGCACCCTCCTGCTCCTGCTCCGGGGAAGTGAACGGGCGTCGCTTGTGGCCTGGATCGCTGCGTTGATCTTCGCCGCGCACCCCATCCACACCGAGGTGGCGGCCAACATCAAGGGCTGCGACGAAATTGTGACCCTGCTTGGCAGCCTCGGCGCACTGTGGCTCACACTCCGGTATGCCGACACGCAAAAAGCCATTTGGGGCAGACTTGCGGCTGTGGTGTTTTTTCTGGCCTGCCTGTCCAAGGAAAATGCGGCCACATTTGTGGTGGTCATTCCGCTGGCGCTGTGGTTTTTCCGCTCCCTGTCGTGGGGACAAAGTATCCGGCTGTCATTGCCGATTTGGATCGGGTTTGCGGCTTTTTTTGTCATCCGGGGCAGCATTCTGCACTGGAAATTCGGCGCCGCACCGATGGAATTGATGAACAACCCGTTCCTGAAAATCGAAGGTGCGCAGTGGGTAGCATTCACCTTTGGCGAAAAACTGGCCACTATCCTGTACACACTCGGCAAGTATCTCGTGCTGCTGGTATTCCCGCACCCGCTCACCCACGACTACTACCCGCGTTTCATCGGCCTGAAAACCTTCGCTGATCCGGGTGTGCTGCTGAGCGTGGCGGCCTACGGGCTGCTTATGTGGTATGCTTTGCGGCGTTTTGGCCGCCGCGATCCCGTGGCGTTCAGCATCCTGTTTTTTCTGCTCACCATCAGCATCGTGTCCAACCTCGTGTTTCCGGTAGGCACCAACATGGGCGAGCGCTTCGCCTTCATGCCGTCCGCGGGATTTTGTCTGGCCGCAGCGGTGTTGCTTTCCCGCTTGTCGAACTGGAAAACAGCCATTGGCATAGCCGCGGTTGTTGCCCTGGCTTTTTCCGCCAAAACCCTGCTGCGCAATCCCGTGTGGGTGAGCAATGAGTCGCTGTTTTTTACCGACGCTGCCACCTCTGTGAACAGCGCCAAGATTAACAATGCCTGCGGCGGTGTGCTGTTTGAAAAAGCCCAGGCAGAGAAAGATGAGGCCAAAAAATTGAACATGCTGCGCCGGTCGTTCGACTACGCGAATCAGGCGCTGAAAATTTACCCGAACTACAAAGACGCGCTCATCACCCGCGCCGGCTGTCAGTATTTTCTGAAAAACTACGATGGCGCGGTGGAGGACTACCGCGTGGCGACGCAAATCGCCTCCAACGATCCCAAGCCGCGTACCTATCTGGCCATCGCCCTGCGCGAAGCCGGCAAATACTACGGCGAACAAAAAGGGGACCTCGCTGCGGCCCTTCAGCGCCTCCACGAATCGTGGCAAATCAGTCCCGACGACCCCGAAACGGCCCGCCTGATCGGTGTGGCCAACGGCATGCAGGGAAAGACCGGCGAAGCCATCGAGTGGTTTCAGAAAGCCGTGAAACTGGCGCCCGACAACGCGAGTTACCTGTTCGACCTCGGCACGGCTTACTACATCGCCGGCGACCGGGTGCGCGGAGAGGAATACCGGCAGCAGGCAATAAAGAAAAACCCGAATGTGTTGAAGGAAAAGGGGCAGTAACTAACGGCAAACCTATGCGCGAAACCAGGTTTATCGAACAGAATCAGGAAAAATGGTCGGACTTTGAGGAGATGCTCCGCCAAAACCACCGCGACCCGGAGCGCCTGAACGATCTGTTCGTGCAAATCACCGACGACCTGTCATACGCCCGCACCTACTACCCCAACCGCTCGGTGCGCATGTACCTGAACGGGTTGGCACAGCGCATTTTTCACAACGTGTATCGCGGAAAACGTTTTCCGGCCCGGCGTTTTCGCTTGTTCTGGACCGACGAGTTGCCGCAGGTGCTGTGGGAAACCCGGCAGGCATTGTGGCTGTCGTTCAGCATTTTCGCCGTGGCCTGCCTCATTGGAGTGGTGTCGAGCAGGATCAATCCCGATTTTGCCCGCATCATTCTCGGCGACGACTATGTCGAAATGACCCTGCGCAACATCGAGGGCAACGACCCGATGGCGGTGTACAAGGACAGTCCGCCGCTCGGCATGTCCATCGGCATCGCGGCCAACAACCTGTTCGTGGCACTTCGCACAGCCATTTTCGGGGTGCTGGCCTCCATCGGCACGGTGTTCATGCTGCTGTACAACGGCATCATGCTCGGCGCTTTTCAGTATTTTTTTGTGGAACGGGGGCTGTTCTGGGAATCGTTTCTCACCATCTGGATCCACGGCACCCTGGAGATCAGCGCCATCATTATTGCCGGGGCCGCGGGCCTTGTGGCCGGGTCGGGGCTGTTATTTCCGGGTACCTATACTCGACGGCAGGCGTTTCAGTTGAGCATGCGTCGGGGGTTGAAAATTTTTATTGGGCTCATCCCCATGTTCATTCTGGCGGCGTTTTTCGAAGGTTTCCTGACGCGTTTCACCGAGACACCCGATGTGGTGCGGCTGTTTTTTATCCTCAGTTCGCTGGGGTTTGTGTTGTGGTATTTTGTGTGGTTGCCCTGGCACAAGTCGCGCACGGGTTTCCGGGATGTGGAAACAAACAAAGACCTTCCGCCCACGCGCACGGAAACAATTTCCTTCACGACGATCAAGGGCGAGGGTGAGATGTTTGCCGACGCGTTTGCCCTGCTGCTTCGCCACGGACGCGCCGGCTTCGGCAGTCTGGCGGCGGCTTCTGCGCTGTTTGTCGGGCTGGCGATTGTGTCCGGTATGTTCGGGCAATCGGTGGTATTTGAATTTCCCGACTACCCCACCGGCACCTTGAGCGGGTGGTGGGATGCTATCGGTCGCAAACGCGTCCCGGCCATGTTCTGGGGCCAGGCGTTGTTGTTCTGGGGCCTGTTTGGCGCCGGGTTGTACATGGTGCGGCGCGAGATGCCCGAGGTATTCCGGACGCAATGGGGTGGCCGCTTTTGGGGGCCGCATTTGCTGACCACTGCCGCCGTATCGCTCGGTGGAGTCTGGTGCCTCGAAGCGCTGGATTCCGGACTCCTGCTTTGGCTGTTGGGCATCGGGATTTTTCCTTTCCTGGGGCTTTGGATGGCTACGGCTTATTTTGAAAACAGCGCCTGGCATTCGCTACCCCGCACCCTCCGCCTGATGCGCTGGGGGCAAGGATTTGTGCTGGGTTTTTTGACCATCAATTTTGCCTTGCTGCTGTTCCTGTTTCTCGACTCCGAACTGTGGCGTATTCTCCTTCAGTTTTTCAGTTGGTTGGTGCCACCGGAGGGCGCGGCCATGCAGCGTTTTGTGATGTACGCTACAGCCTTTGCCGCCAGTTTTGCAGCCCACTTGATATGGCTGCTGCTGGTATTGACCGGCATGCTCCAGTATTTTTCTTACCGGGAAATAGCCGATGCGGTACACCTGCGCGAGGGGATCACTTCGGTAGGTAAAGCGCGGCAGATTCGCGGGCTGGCGCGGGAGTGAGTGCATCCTTCCGTGTCACGTTGCCCCTCTACTTCATCGGGCTGCACCCGATGTTGACAGATGGCGCCCTTTCAGGGCTTTGAGGGTCATATTAAATTTTAAAGAATGTGCGGAGGGGTGAACGAGAGGGAGTGGGTAGACAGGTTTATATCGAAACTTCGCTTTGCTTTTCGCAAGGATGCTTCTTGCCGCGGCGGAATTTTGATTACTAAACAATTCTATCATGGGACAGTCACTCGTAAAAAACTATGTACACCTGGTTTTCAGCACCAAACATCGCCAACCATTCATTGACGCAAATATCGAGAACGAATTACATGCCTTTCTCGGTGGTATTTGCAAACGGCTGGAATGCCATCCGATCAAGATCGGCGGCTATACGGATCATGTGCATATCTTGTGTATGTTGTCCAAGAAAATCGCCCTGATGAAACTCCTGGAGGAAGTAAAATCACACTCATCAAAGTGGGCAAAAACCATGGGGCCGGCTTATCAAAACTTTTACTGGCAAGATGGCTATGGTGCTTTTTCGGTAAATCCAACCAAGGTTGAGCGGCTGATCAATTACATCGCAAACCAACACGAGCACCACAACGAACAAAAATTCCAGGACGAATTCCGTTCACTCTTAAAAAAGCACGAAATGGAATACGACGAACGCTATGTGTGGGACTAATCCCCAAGCGCCCGAAGCCCTGAAAGGGCGCCATACATCAACATCGGGTGCAGCCCGATGAAAAAACGCCATACACCTGCGAAGATGTTCATGGCTTCGCAGGTGTATGGGAGCTCATGTGTTTCACTCGCAGCCGATATCCCTTCTCGACTGCTCGTCATTATTCGGAAAACAGAACCCGGAGAGCACTTTTTTCGGAACAAATCGCTGCAGGTTGGGATCGCGCAGGCCATCGCGGATAAAGGCTTCGAGGTCGTTCAGTTCCGACGGCGACAGGTTGAGCGGGTGGAAAAAGGCGGAAATTTGTGACTGCGGCACATGCGGGTTTTCGGGCACCCCGGCATTAAAATACTCCATCACCTCGTGCAGAGTTTGTTTGCTGCTGCCATGAAAATAGGGGCCGCTATCTCCGAGGTTGTACAATTGCGGTACCCGGAAGCGGAACATATCCTCTTCTCTGCCGGTAAAGCCGCCGCGACCCAGATTCCGGCGGTCGTTGATGTCGGTTTTCAGGCCACCGTTTTCGTACAGGTCTTCCACACCGAGTGCGTGAAACGTCATGGACCCGAGGTTGGGTTCATTGTGGCAGCGTACACAACCGGCCTTACCGAAAAACAGCAACGCGCCGCGTTTTTGCTCATCGCTCATCGCATCCACATCGCCCTTGAGCCAGCGCTGGAACGGGGCCTCGTTGCAGAGCAACTGGCGCAGGTAGGCTGAAATGGCAAAACTGGCGGTCGTGCGGTTATAGCGCTGTTCCTCCGGTATATCGCCGAATGCTTCGTCGAACATGCCTTTGTACCCATAAAACTCCACGAGGTCGCGGTTGTACAGCAGGCGGTGGGTTTTCAAGCCCTCGATATTTTGCCCTTCAAGCGTACCGAGATGCTGGTGGTTGATAGCCGTACCGGGGTCGAACACGCCCCACATGGCCTCGGTACCGGCGTTTACCCCTTCCGAACCGAAGGAGCCGTTCCACATCGAGTTGGTTACAAACGCTACATTCAGTACCGACAAGGGACGAGCGCCCTGCGCGTCAATTTCCTGATCGGCGTACTCCTGGAGTTTTTCACGCCCCTCGCCGTTGTGACCGAAGCCATAAGCGCCGTCGGCAATACCTTGCATGCGATTGGGGCGGAAACCGGCAGCCGGAACGTGGCAGGAACCGCAGGAAAATGTAGAGATGCCCGAATTGTGTTTGGCTTCCACACCAAAGGCTGATTCAAAAAACAGCATTTTTCCGAGTTCCACTTTGGCAGCAGTCAGCGGGTTGGCGGGCGATTGCGGGATCGCAGCGAGGTCGCTGCTTTCGGGCAAAATGAAATAATCGGCACTACCCGAATGCGAACTACCGGCGACAGCGGTATTCAATTCCAGATCAAGAGGATTCCATAGGGGGTCATGTTTGCAAGCCAAAAGGACTACGGTTACAAGAGCCGCGAAGATGTACAGTTTGCGCATAGGGATAGGTGAGCAGCGGTTAAACGTAAAATTCAGACGCTGGAACACCGCATTTACCGGTGCTCCAAGTTTCTGTTTTGTTAACAAAAAATGCACCACGCTCCCGCGCAAAATGACGGCAGGCCGACACAACGTTTTAACAGTGTGCCGGCCTGCCCGATTTTAAGCGGTTTTTAATATTTTTCAGATCAATGCCCGTCAATCAGGTTGCCCAAACCGCCGAGAATACTGCCTTCCTCCTTGCGGCTGACGGTGCCGTATTGCAGGATGCGGGCAGCCAGACGGCTGACGGGCAGCGACTGTAGCCACACCTTGCCGGGGCCGCGCAACACAGCGAAGAACAGGCCTTCGCCGCCGAACACCATGTTCCGGATGCCTTTCACAAACTGCACGTCGTAGTCAATTTGCTGCGTGTAGGCGACAATACAGCCGGTGTCAATGCGCAGGGTTTCGCCTACAGCGAGGTCGCGTTCGAGGATGTAGCCGCCGGCGTGCAGGAACGCCATGCCGTCGCCTTCGAGTTTTTGCATGATAAAACCCTCGCCCCCGAACAGTCCGGTGCCGAGTTTGCGCTGGAACTCGATGCCCACCTGCACACCCTTTGCGGCACAGAGAAACGCGTCTTTCTGGCAAACTACCTTGCCGCCGAACTGCGACAGGTCGAGCGGAACGATTTTGCCCGCATAAGGCGCGGCAAAGGTGACGCGCTGCTTTCCGTAGCCCGTGTTGGTAAAAGTGGTCATAAACAGGCTTTCGCCGGTGAGCAGGCGTTTGCCGGCCGACATGACCTTGCCAAAAAAGCCCTGGGCGCGGTCGCTGCCGTCACCGAAAACGGTGGCCATTTCGATGCCGTCGTCCATGAACATGAAACTGCCGGACTCGGCAATGACGGTTTCCTGAGGGTCCAGTTCGATCTCCACACATTGCATTTCTTCGCCGTGGATACGATAGTCAATTTCGTGATTGCTGCGCATAATGTGTTGTTATTTAGGTTTTAAAATTATTTCTATCGCTGTTACATTCGGCAGAAAATCTTCCTACCACCCGTAGAGCGGACGGTTCCCTGCGGGATGACAAGGTGGCGTCAGCGGTGTTTGCCGCCCGTCCAGCCATGCCCGCCGAGGTAGTGTTGTCCGCTGTCAAAAGCGGGGTCTTCGAGTGCGGTACCCATGCTGTCGTTCCAGCGGTTGAGGTAACCGAACAGGGCCACCACCCCGAGGATTTCCACGATCTCGCCGTCGTCCCAGTAGCGGCGCAGGTTGGCGCTGATGGTTTCATCCACGCCGTTTGGAATAGAAGACGCCGCCACGGCGAAATCGAGTGCGGCGCGTTCGGCTTCAGAAAACGCCGGATGCGTGCGGTAGTCCCAGATGTGGGCGAGTTTGTCATCGCCCGCGCCGTAGCGTTCGGCAGCACGGATGGTGTGCGCCTGACAGTAGCGGCAGCCGGCGGTCAGGCTGGCGAGGTAGCCGATCAGGCGCTTGAGGTCGCTGGTGACACGGCCTTCGTTGGCCATCACAGCCATGTTCAACTGGATGAACGCTTTGGCGATGGCAGGGCGACGTTGCATGGTCAGCACGCTGTTGGGACAAAAGCCAAGCGTTTCGTTGAAAAAGGCAGCCAGACGGGCTACTTCGGCATCGTGGTCGGAGGGGAGCGGGGAAACAAGCGGCATAGTGCGCGAAAGTTGGAGTGACGGTTTTTCCGGGTGATTTGAAAACCGCTGCAAAGGAAACCGGATTTTTGCCTGCCGCAGCGGAGCATCTTCAAAAATTAGACGAGCCACGGACATTCGCTCTACGACCGTGCCGGAAGCGCAGGACGTGCGTTAAATCCCGAAAACACCACATTCCTTTGCCGTGTAATAATTTCAACATGAAACAATACATCGCTCAAATCGCCATCGTGGTACGCGACTACGACGAAGCCATCCGGTTTTACACCGAAAAACTGAATTTCCAACTGCTGGAAGACACCGCCCTGAGCGCCGCCAAACGCTGGGTGGTACTGGCTCCGCCGGGCGTCGGGCAGTGCCGCCTGCTGCTGGCCAAAGCCGCCAACGACGAACAACTCAGCCGGGTGGGCAACCAGACCGGAGGCCGGGTGTTCCTTTTTTTGCATACCGACGACTTCTGGCGCGACTACCACCGGATGCGCGAACTGGGGGTTCGGTTTGTACGCGAACCGGCCGAAGAACCCTTCGGAACCGTCACTGTTTTCGAAGATCTGTACGGAAATTTGTGGGACTTCATTCAGCCGAAAGCATAACTTATTCCACAGCCTTGTCCAACTGTTCCGCCTTGATGGTACCCTTGGGTACGATAATTTTCCAGTACGAAAAATCCTGGTTTGCTTCCAGCCCGAAGCCGTAGATGACCTCGCCGGGCTTGGTTACTTTCACGAACTTGTCGGTGCGCACTTTTTGGGCCACTTCGTCCCAGATGAGTTCCTCGGTCTCGAGCGTTTCCCGCTCTACTGTCGTGAGCACAACGCTGTCACGCGCTACGACGAGGCCTTTGTCCTGCCGGCGTTCGGCGAATTTGGCGGTAAGCGTGCTGCGCACTGTCAGGTTTGGCGTCAGAAATTCAATTTTTATCCCGTCGGGAAATTCCTGTCGCGGGTCTTCGCGCTCCGTGTGGTTATGCAGCGTGGGCGCCGTCACCCGCACGCGCACGATGGCGCTGTCGGAGTACAGGATTTCCACGTCGCGGGCCACTTCCACTACGGTATCGTCCTGTGTGTACAACACGTCGGCGCGTTTGGCTACCTGATCGCAGGCCGCCAAACCGACAAAAAGCAGGAATAAATATCGGTAACGATTCATCAAAGAGCCATTCTGTACTAAACACTAAAACACCCAAACACTAAAACTCTAAAACACCTCCCCCACCCTCACGAAATCATCTGCCGAAACCCGTAGCGCAACACCAGCAACATACCGACGACGATCAGGAGCAGGTAAAGCACCGGAACCTGAACGAATGCGATGATGTGTGTGCGATCCAGCAGGTACATCAGCATGAATACAGCGCCAATGGTCATCATCAGGCTCGACAGTTTGCCGAATCCGGGCAGTTGTTCGAAGTCGGCGTTCCGACGCACAAGTCCGAGGGTCAGGATCATCGAGATGACCGGCACCACCTGGGTGAGCAGGTTGGTATTCAGGATGCTGCCGCCCCGCTCGAACAGGAACAGGTAAACGCTCAGCGCTACGGAAAAGATACCTGGAATACACACGGCGTACACGATCAGGGCGTACAGATATTTCCAGGGCGAGGAATTTCCGGCGTCGCGTCCGGCCCAGCCGGCAAACAACGCGAGGAGCGGTACCAACAAAAAATAGCCCACGATCACTAAGGGGTGCTCGCCGAGAAAGTCAAAAAATTCACGAAGCGTCATGTTGTTCCGAGTGTGAGGTGTTGTGTTTAGTACCGACTTTTGGGCGCCAAACCGCGTCGGTGCGGGCAAAAGTATGGCGACAAAGTCCGGCGACAAAGCGCGCTACCTTGATTTCTGCCGGGAGCATCCCGTGCCGCTACACCTGCAACCCTGGTGGCTTGATGCCGTGTGTACGCCCGATGCCTGGGATGTAGCCGTAGCAGGCGGCCCGCTGCCGGGGGCATGGCCCTGGTTCCGCACCCGCCGATGGGGGCTGCCGGTGGTGCAAAACCCGCCGTTGACGGCATACGCCGGCCCCTGGCTGATCGGAGGCGATCCGTCGTGGCCGGCTTACAAACGCCTTTCGCTGACCCACCGCACGCTGGAAAAACTGATTGCCCGCTTGCCCGGCGTGTTGTTTTTCCAACAGACATTCCGCCCGGAAATCCAGTTCGGGCTTCCGTTCCATTGGGCAGGCTTTCGCCAAACAACCCGCTACACGTACCGCCTGCCGGACACAAGCGACCTACCGGGTTTATATGCCGCACTGAAAAACACCCTTCGCACCGACCTGCGGCATGCCGAAATACAGATGGAAATTGTGCCCGAGGAAAACCCGAAGCCATTGTTTGACCTGAACAAACAGTCGTTTTTGCGAAAAAACCTGCGCCAGCCATACGCGTTCGATACCTTCCGACGCCTGCATCGGGCGCTGACCGAACGGGGGCAGGGGCAGGGTTTTATTGCTCACGACCGGGAACGCGGGAATATTTGCGCCGGACTTTTTCTGGCCTTCAACGCCAGGCAGGCGGGTGTGGTGCTGGCCGGACTGGACGCCTCTTGCCGGCGACCGGGGGCTCTGCACGCTTTGTATTGGCACGCCATCCGGTTTTGTTCGGAGCGTAGGCTCAGCCTCGATTTCGAAGGCAGCATGAACCCGGGCATCGAACACGTTTTTCGTGCGTTCGGCGGGCAGCGCGTGCCATACCAACAGGTGTGGCGCTGGTTAGCGATGAACGATGAAAGATGAGTGTTTTTACGCACTGCCCGGTGAATTACCGGATCATTTGAAAAAACAGGTTGGAAAACCAGTTGGAATCGGCTTTAGCCAGAAAATCGAGCGTCTGGTCGGCTTTGCGCGACAGGGAGCGAATGTCCTTCACCATGCGGCAGAACGACTCGGATTCGGGGCAGCGGGCTTCCACGCAGGCCACATCATCAAGCACCCGAAGCATGGGTTCGAGTTCCTTTTTTTTGCGGTGCACCAATATCTGGCGAAACACTACCCACATATCTTTTTCGGCGTAAAAAAACTCCTTGCGCGAGCCGGGGCGCAGTTGTTTGTGCACGAGCCCCCAGTCCATCAGGGCGCGGATGTTCATGTTGGAGTTACCTCTCGAAATGCGGAGTTGCTCTATCACCTCGTCGGCGGTTATCGGTTCGGGCGCCACGAGCAGCAAGGCGTGCACCTGAGCCATTGTCCGGTTGATGCCCCATTCGGTGGCCATTTTGCCCCAGGACTCGATGAACTTTTGTTTGCCTTCCTGAATGTCCATGTTTAGTTGGTGACTTGTAAAATCCTGATTTAACCGTTCTGCATAAATACCTTTCGCGGTGATTTTGTTTTCAAAAAAAATTGAAAACAACACAGCAACAGCCGGTGCCTAACTTTTTCCCGGCGAAAATGTTCCATGCATCTAACCCGAACGTATGGCAGATACGAATCAATTTCTGGCGGAAGACGACGGCACGCACACTTGGCAGATGACGCGCTTGTTGCGCGATACGGAAACGGACAACTGCCGGTTGCTGCTCGAACTGATCGAAGGCGGCGGCGCCAACCGGCGGCTGTTAGGCTACCTGTTTGGTATCGCAGTTTTTCATGTGAACCGGGAAACAGGTGGTCGGGCCATGGCGCTTTTGCAGCGTTTTGCTTCCGAAAACACGGTTCGTCAGGCCCAAAAACTGCGGGAAACAGTCGGCTACCACTACGATGAAGCCGAGTATTTCAGCCGCTACCAAAGCACGGAAATTGACCTGTTCGACCTGCTGCTGGCCGGCAAAATGTGCCAATGGCACCGAACCCGACCCGGCGCCGGAAGCAACGCACAGGTGGCGTTTCATACGCTTGATTTGCGCCGGTTGGAAACAACGACCCTTTCGCCCGCACTTGCCACGCTCGATTTTCTGAAATTTATCGCCCTGCCGGCGCAAAAAAATTTCGATTTGCCCTCGGCGCTTCCGTTGTTATTGCAACTGCCGCTGGAGACCGTCATCGTCGAAAACGTACGCGTGGAGGCATTCCCGGTGGAACTGTTTACCCTGCCCCGTTTGCTCACGCTCATCATTCGCAAGGGCAACCTCCGGCCCCGAAACCCGATGCTGGTACCCGAAGGCGGACCGTTTGGCAGTGCTTCGCTCGAAAAACTGATTCTCGAAGGCTATCCCGTGGAGGGCGAGGAGCGACTCGGCCCTTTCCCCGCTCTGCGGGAGGCATCGGTGCCACGGTGTAATCTGGCTTGCCTTCAGTTTCTGGCCGACTCGCCGCTGCTTGAGCGGCTCAATGCCCGCTACAACCGGCTCGAAATATTGCCGGAGTTTTTGTCCAATTGTACACAACTCCGCTCGCTGGAACTCAGCCACAACCCGTTCCGGAAAATTGAACTTGATCTGGAGCGGCTTCAGGCGCTGGAGGAACTGGAAATCCACATCCAGTCCCGGTTGTTTGGTTTGTAACCCCCTACCATTGCTGCCCCGGGTAGGCGCGTTGCAGGTACTGCATTTCGGCCAGAATATAGCCGAGGTTCTCCGTGTGACGCCCGTCCTTGCCGCCGCTTTGCATCCAGGCGGATTCCGGAATTTGCAATGTGGCCTCCTGCATAACGGCTTGCACTTTCGCCTCCCAGAGCGGTTTTATAGTGGTCAAATCTACCCCGTAGCCCGCTTCAGCGGCCTGGCGGTCGGTTTCATTGGGGGTGGTGAGTTCGCCGGTGAACGGCCAGAGATCATTCACGGCCACCTGCATTTTTTGCCGGCTCAAGTCGGTGCCGTCGCCGAGGCGTATCGTCCATTCACTGGAGTAGCGCAGGTGGTAGGTGATTTCCTTGAACGCTTTTTCGGCGATAGCCGCCAGCCGGGAATCAGTGCTCTGCAGAAGCGCCTGGCAGTGGTGGTAGTTGTACGCGTCGAAAAAAAACTGCCGAACGATGGTATGCGCCCAGTCGTCGTTGGGCTGTTCCACCAGCAGCACATTGCGGAACTCGTGGGCATCGCGGAAATAAGCCAGGTCATCTTCGCTGCGACCTTTCCCTTCGACCTCGCCGGCGTATGTGAGCAGCATACGGGCTTGCCCAAGCAGGTCGAGGGAAATGTTGGTCAGGGCAATATCCTGCTCCAGCACCGGCCCGTGGCCGCACCACTCGCCAAGGCGCTGGGAAAGTATGAGGGCGTTGTCGCCAAGATGGATCAGGTAGGGAAACATAGGTTGGGAAGGTTTCTGGTTGGAAGGTTTCTGGTTGGAAGGTTTCTGGTTGGAAGGTTTCTGGTTGGAAGG
>CAYMQY010000045.1:11522-23234 GCA_964392655.1 uncultured Saprospiraceae bacterium | reverse complement strand
ACTACTAGTTCACCCCTTGTTGATTTGTATTCTACGTCTCCCCTCCCTTTTGGGGTTAGGTTCGGGGGTGGGGCTGACGAGCGACAGGACAGTATGCACGAATTGTCATTTTTCACCACCTTTTTAAAAACATGAAACACCTCTTGCTTTCCCTGCCCATGCTGCTCTTGCCGGTTCTGTTGCCGGCACAGGCATATACCCATGCCGATGACGACAACGAGCCAGCCGCATCCAGCGGCGAACATTTCACCGTGTATGCCGAATCCGACCGGCATGAACTGACTCTGTACTATCCCGAACTGACCGCCGGACAAGAGGCGCACCTGACCCTGTATGTGGCCGATTACGCCACCAACCGCCCGATTGAAAAAGCGGAACTGCACATCAGCGCAGCAGAAAACCCAAAGCAGGTGTTCAAGGTACACCCGCTTTCGCCCGGCGTGTACGAGGTGCACACGACGTTTGCTGAAAACAAAACCTGTACGCTGAATGTGCAAGTGGCACACCCGAACGGCGCCGACCTGATCGGCATTACGGGCGTAGCCGTCGGGAAAAAACTGCATGCCGCTACCACTGCAGAACACCACGCGCAATCGGTACCCTGGCTGTGGTTTATCAGCGGCATCCTGCTGGGCGGTCTGGCGATGTGGTTCCTCAGTCGCCGCCGCAGCCGCCTGCTCACCACCCTTTTCCTGTTGGGCAGCGCCTGGTTTTCCACACCGGGCTGGAATCCCGCCTTCGCGCATGGCGACGAGGAGCATGGCCCCAAAACCGGCGGCAGCGGCTTCGGCAAGTCGGTGCATGCGCCGAAGGAGACGCAGTTTTTATTTGAAATTCTGACCCAACCGATTGCTGTCGGCGATTACCAGTCGGCCACCACCATGTTCGGCACGATCATTCCAGCGTCGGGCGGCATGGGCGCCGTGGTGGCGCCACAGAGCGGGCGCATTACGCGGGTGCAGGTGGCCGTCGGCCAAACGGTACGTGCCGGGCAAGTGCTGGCCGTTTTACACCAGAACGTCGGTACGCCGGATCAGGTCGGTATCGCGGCAAACAATGCCGGGCTGGCGGTGCAAATGGAGACGGCACGCACGCGCCTGGCAGCCGCCAAACGCGACATGGAGCGCCTGAAAAGCATTGCCGACATCGCAGCGGCAAAGGATGTGCAGGCTGCCGAAGCGAACTACCAAACGGCTCTGGCCGAATGGCAAACCCTCGAAAACAAAGCCGTGGGGGCGAATACTGCCGCCAACAACCGCACGGTAACGCTGGTGGCCCCCATTTCGGGCGTGGTGGGCGCATTCACACTCGCGCCGGGTGCGGAGGTGGTGGCCGGACAAACGCTGTTCACCGTCACCAACCTGAGCCGGGTGTACGTGGAAGCCCAGGTGTACGACCGCGACGTACCGGTGATCCGGACAGACAACACGTTTTTGGTCACTTGCTCCACCGACGACCACAAGAGCGCAGAGGTGCGACTCATTTCCCAGGCGCAAACCATGAACCCCGGCAACCAGAGCCAGCGCGTCATTTTTGAAATGGACAATCCGCAGGGCGAGTTCAAGATCGGCGAGTTTGTGACCCTGAAAGCACTGAACCGCCAAAGCAGTCGACAAATCTCGGTACCCAATTCCGCCCTGACCGAGATCAACGGCAAGAGCGCCGTTTTCCTCAAAGACGGCCCCGAACTTTTCAGCCTGCGCTACGTGCAAACCAGCGAGGACGACGGCACGCGCACACTGATTTTGAAAGGTATGGAAGAAGGTACAAGAGTGGCGGGGAGCGGTGCATACGAGGTGAAGATGATGTACCTCAATCAATAAAATTTACCGGCTGTGCAGCAATACCCCGCACCCGCGCACCATTACTCTCGAACGCGATTTCTTTTTGTCCCACGGATAAATCCGTGGGCTGAAAATTGCAAACCCGTTATACGGATGAATCCGTGGGCTGAAAATTGCCAACCAGAAACTTTCAAACCCGAAACCTTCAAACCCGACTCGCGTATGGAACAACTTATTTCCGCCTGCAGGCGGGGCGACAACAAGGCGCAGCGAGCGCTGTATGAACGGTACAAAAACCCGCTGTTCAGCGTCTGCCTGCGCTACGCCCGCGACCGCCCTGAGGCGCAGGATATGTTGCAGGAAGCATTTCTGAGCATATTCCGTGACCTCGGGCAGTACAACGGCAGCGGCCCTTTCGAGGGCTGGCTACGCCGGGTGACGGTGCGCAGCGCCTTGCAATGCCTGCGCAAAAAAAATCCCCTGCGCTTCGCCGAGGACTACGACGACCTGCCCCCGCATACCTGGAGCGCCGGCCCGGACACCGACCTGAACAGCGAGGCTATCCTGCAAATGGTGCAAAAACTGCCCGACGGGTACCGTACCGTGTTCAACCTGCACTGTGTGGAAGCGTATTCCTACCCCGAAATCGCCGCCGAACTCGGCATTGCCGAAAGCACCGTACGCTCGCAATATGTCCGGGCCTGCAAATGCCTGCGCGGCATGGTGGAAAAAATGCTGCTGGTAGCGGTCTGATATTATTCAAAAAACTTCCCGAAAAGGGGCAACAACACCGAAGTCATGGAAAATAAAAACACGTCAAACCAGGAATTGGAAAACCTGCTGCGCAAAGGACTGGAGCAGGTAAATGAAAACCCCGACAACGATCTTTGGGACAAAATCGAATCCCGGCAGCAGCCCAAAAACCTGGGACTGCGCATCCGGCACATCGCCCGGTATGCCCTGCCGATGGCCGCAGCGGTGGCGCTGCTGCTTGTCGGCTGGTGGTATTTTGAACAGTCGGGAACAAATCCGCAAACCGGCGGCGCGATCGTTCAAACGCAAGCAAACGGTTCTGCTACCCCCGAAGCCGACGAGGCCGGGGACGATGTGCCGGAAGCGCCCGGCCTGCTGGTGTTGCCGGAAACGAAACCGACACGGACAGTTTCCGGCGCCGGCACGAACACCGTGCCCGCCGCCGCCGTGCGCTTCCGCGCCGAAACCGGCATGGAGTATCAAAGTCCAACCACCGGCACAAATGTGCGCATTCCCGCCAACGGCCTCGTGGATGCCCGCGGACGCATCGTGCGCGGCGAAGTGGAACTTACCCTGCGCGAGTACCGTGATATTCCCGACTTTCTGGCTTCCGGTATTCCGATGCATTACGGCGACGAGCGCGGCTCGTTTTTCTTCAACTCCGGCGGCATGTTCGAAGTGCGGGTGAGCCAAAACGGCGAGCCGCTGAGTATGGCCCCGGGGCAGGCATACGACCTGACATTCGCCGCTACCAACCAACTGACCAACGCCAACCTGTTTTACCTGAACGACGACACGGGCGAGTGGGAATATGTGCCTGATTCCGCATTCAGCAGCGTCTCCTCCGGGCATTCTCAACCGGCAAGCGCCCCGGCCCAGGCACGCGTTGTTTCCGAGACGGAAGTTGTGAAAAACAACCGTGCCGGCCGTCCCTGCCTGCCCCGATTCCCCGAGGCGCCATCGAATTTCGATGCCGCAAAATGGGTGAAAACTGGTGTGAAAATGGGCCACGATCTGGCCACAGGAAAAACCAAATTGCCTACCTGGTTTCGCAAAAAACCCTGGATCAAACTGGAGTCGCTGCTCAACAGCGTGGAGCGCGGACAAATTCAGATCGTCCGTAGCCGCGACGTAAACGAACTGTTTTTCCCGGAAGACGTAGCCGGCACCTTCACCGAATTGCGGGCGTTCAAGGACTGCTATTTTTACCGGAGCGACAAACAAAGCGAACCGGATAAAAAACTGCGCACCGACATTACATTCGACCGGGTTTCGGTGGTACAGGAATCCGGCAACAAGTGTCTGATTTCGATGTACAGCGACAAACACGGCTTGTACCAGGTGTATGCCGACCTGACGGCCAGCGCCAGCAACAAAACTTTCGACGCTACCGAAGTCATGCGCGAGTACGAACGCCTGCGCACCGAACGGTTGGAAAACCTCGAGTCCCTGCTCGAAAACCTGCGCATATTCCTGTTTGTCGCGCCGGCATTTCAGTCCGGAGACGAGTGGTGCATGCCCTACCCCGAGTGGCTCGATTATTTTGATTCCAACCATGCCAAAATGACTGCACGTTACCGGGCACTGATGGAGGCAGGACTTGATTCGAACGATGCATTGGCCACTGATATCTGGAAAAACTGGCTTGACAAGGTGCGTAAACTGCATTTTGAGGAAAACAGCCTGACGGCAAACGTCAATTTCGGCAGCAAGGAAAGCCTGCGGTACGCGCTGCGCCTGACCAATTTCGGCACCTACAACTGCGACCAGATTTTCCGGCTCGGCGGCGAACAACGCGAACCTGTGTACGCCACCTACCAGACTCCCGACGGCCAGCGGGTGTACGCCAGTTCTGTGAGCGTACTGGAACGCAACACGCGCCTGTTTTTCACCCTTCCCGAAGCCGACAAAATGCTGAACCTGGCGGGTCGCGCCATTGACGTGGTGGTATCCGACCGCAAGGGCCGGCAGTACCACCTTCCCGCCGCCGACTACGCCCGGGCCTCGCTTGCCGGGCGGCAGGTGTACACCTTCACGGTGAAAGACGTGACGGAAGTGACGCGGACACCGAAGGCTTGGGCGGAGTATTTGGAGATGTAAACTTAACTCGCGTTTCAACAAACCCTTACCCTATCTTTGCGGCCTCTTTTACGCACTTACACACCGCAAATGATAAAAATACTCGCCAACGACGGCATTCACCCCGACGGCAAACTCCTGCTGGAGGAAGCCAACTATCAGGTCGTAACCGACAAAATTCCGCAGGAGGAACTCGCCGCGCACATGGAGCAGTACGACGTGCTCATCGTGCGCAGCGCTACCAAAGTGACCCGAGCCATCATTGATGCAGGGAAGAAACTCAAAGTCATCGCGCGTGGCGGCGTGGGTCTCGACAATGTTGACGTGGAGTACGCCCAAAGCAAGGGCATCGCCGTGTACAACACGCCCAAAGCATCGTCGCGCGCGGTAGCCGAACTCGCCATCGGACACCTGTTCGGACTGGCGCGCATGCTCCAGCGCGGCAACCGCGAACTGGCTTCCGGCGGCGATTTCAAAAAACTGAAAAAAGCCTTCGAAACCGGCATTCAGTTGCGCGGCAAAACACTCGGCATCCTCGGATTCGGGCGCATCGGCCAGGAAGTTGCCCAACTGGCGCTCGGCATGGGCATGGATGTACGGGCACACGACCCCTTCGTGCAGGAAGCCGAAGTCGGCATCCGATTGCACCGCTACGAGGACATGAAACTCTGCGTGCGCATCCAGACCGAACCCTTCGAGCGCGTCATTCGCGAGTCGGACTTCATCACGCTGCACCTGCCGGGTGGCGGCGGGCCGGTGATCGGCGCCGCCGAAATCGAAAAAATGAAAGACGGCGTGATCCTGATCAACACGGCCCGCGGCGGCGTGATTGAAGAAGAAGCGCTGCTGGCTGCGCTGAACAGCGGCAAGGTACTGGGCGCAGGGCTGGACGTGTTCGAAAATGAACCCACGCCACGCGAAGCGCTGCTGAAACACCCGCAGGTGTCCTGCTCACCCCACATCGGCGCCAGCACGATGGAGGCCCAGTCGTACATCGGCATGGAACTCGCCGACAAAATCATTGCCTTTTTCGGCGACGACAAATGACAAATTCACTTCGCCTTTTCCTGCTCATCTGCTGCTGTGCGGCGCCGTTTTTTTCAGGAAAAACCGCTGCGCAACAGCAAATTTTTACCCTCGACGATACCCTGCGCGGCAGTATCACCGCCGAACGCGCCTGGTGGGACGTGGCGTACTACGACCTGAACGTGCGCATCAACCCTGACGACAAGAGCATTTCCGGCGCCAACACCGTGCATTACCGCGTGCTGCAGCCCGGTCGAACCCTGCAAATTGACCTGCAACCACCCCTGCGCATCGAACGCGCCGAACAGGACGGACAGGCGCTTGATGTGCGTCAGGCCGGCACCAATGCGTACCTCATTGACTTGAAAAAAGAACAAAAACCGGGCGCCTTCGAAACGCTCACCGTGCGCTACGCCGGCAAACCGCGAAAGGCCCGCAATGCTCCCTGGGACGGCGGGTTCAGTTGGTCCAAAGACGGGCATGGCCGTCCATTTGTAGCCACTTCGTGCCAGGGACTCGGCGCCAGCGCGTGGTGGCCCTGCAAGGATCACGCCTACGACGAGCCGGACTCGCAGACCATCCGAGTCACCGTACCCGAGCCGCTCATGGATGTGTCCAACGGGCGCCTGCGCCGCACCACGGTGAACCCAGACAGCACCCGCACCTTCGAGTGGCACGTGACCAACCCGATCAACAACTACGGCGTGAACGTCAACATTGCAGTGTACGAGCACTTTGCCGACACGTTTCAGGGCGAAAAGGGACTGCTCACGCTGGACTACTACGTGTTGCCCGAAAACCTCGAAAAAGCAAAAGAACAGTTCCAGCAGGTGAAGGGTATGCTCCGTGCCTTTGAGTACTGGTTTGGGCCGTACCCGTTTTACGAGGACGGTTACAAACTCGTAGAGGTGCCCTACCTCGGCATGGAGCACCAGAGTTCGATCACCTACGGCAACCGCTACCTGAACGGCTACCTCGGACGCGACCTGTCGGGCACGGGCTGGGGCAACAAGTGGGATTTTATCATCATTCACGAGTCGGGCCACGAGTGGTTTGCCAACAACATCACCTACCGCGACATCGCGGACATGTGGGTGCACGAGAGTTTTACCAACTACAGCGAAGGCCTGTACACCGAGTACCATTTCGGCAAAGACGCCGGCGACGCCTACATGCGCGGGCTGCGCTCCGGTATTGCCAACAAACAACCCATCGTGGGCGTGTACGGGGTGAACAACGAAGGCTCGGGCGACATGTACCCAAAGGGCGGAAACATGCTGCACACCATCCGCCAGATCGTGAACGACGACCGGAAGTGGCGCGACATCCTGCGCGGCCTCAACCGCGACTTTTTCCACCAGACCGTGGACGGCGCCCAGATAGAGGCGTATATCATCCGCCATTCCGGCAAAAACCTGCAAAAAACCTTCGACCAGTACCTGCGCGACATCCGCATTCCCGTGCTGGAATACCGCATCAAAAAGGGCAAACTCGAGTACCGCTGGGCCAACTGCGTGCCCGGCTTCGACATGCCTCTGAAAGTGACCCTTACGCGCGACCGTTTCGACTTTATTTACCCGACCACCGAGTGGCAAACTACGCCGCTCAAGCGGGTGAAGGCGCGGAATTTTCAGGTGGACGAGAATTTTTATGTGCAGACGCTGGAGGTGGAGTAGATTGTATGCCTCAACTTTGGCCACACAGCGGTACTTTTGCAGCGCTTTGATTGGGGGTGTCACAGAGGCTCACAGAGTATACGGAGGCTCACAGAGTTTTTTGCCGATTAAACGTAGACGGATAATTATAATAAAACCCTGTGAGCCTCCATATACTCCGTGAGCCTCTGTGACACCCTCTTAACCTGAAGAAAATGGCGCTTTTTAGATCAATATGGGACGACATCCGGCACACTTTCCGCATCGGAAACATGGTGACACGGTTGGTCATCGTGAACTTCGGGATTTTTATTCTCGTCAATATTACCTACCTGTTTCTGCTGGTTTTTCAGGGCGCGGAACTGGCTCCTGAATCCCTGCAGGAAGGGCTGCACTGGCTGTGCATGCCGGCTTCGGTGCGCGACCTGGTTTTTCAACTCTGGTCGCCGTTCACCCACATGTTCCTGCACGAGAATTTCTGGCACGTGCTGAACAACATCCTGTTTCTGTATCTCTTCGGCGTAATCGTGGGCGACCTGGTGGGCGACCGGCGCGTGCTGCCCATTTACCTGCTGGGAGGGCTGGTCGGCGGCTTCACGTTTATGATTTCCGCCAATATCCTGCCCTACATCGGCGCATATGCCCTCGGCGCTTCGGGCGCCGTGATGGCCCTCGGCGGGGCGGCTATGGTGATGGCGCCCGACTACCGTGTGCGGCTGTTTCTGTTGGGCGATGTGAAAGTGAAATACATCGTGCTCGTACTGCTGCTGTTCGACCTCATCGGCGTGGCCAACAAATACAACTCCGGCGGCCACCTGGCCCACCTCGGCGGTTTTGCCATGGGCTGCCTGTTTGTGTACCGTCTGCGCGACGGCCACGATCTGGCCGAACCGGTGAACCGCGTGCTGGACTACCTCGGCGGCTGGTTTTCGAGCGGCAACCCAACCAAGCGCAAGCCGAAAAAAGCATACTCCGGCGCGCCGTTCACCGCCACACGCGGCTGGCGGGCGCCGCAGGACGAACCGACCTACCAGCAGCAGTTGGACGCCATTCTGGACAAAATAAAAGCCGGCGGCTACGAAAGCCTGAGCGCCGAGGAAAAAGAATTCCTGTACAACGCCAGCAAGCGATAAGGCTCCGGAAACATGATCAAGTACCTGCTGAAACACTTTGTAAAAATCCTGAGCGCTGCGGTCATCACGGGCACGTTCCTGTCCTACCTGTCGCCCTACATCAACCCTGCGCTGTTCCGCTGGGCGGCCTTTTTCGGCACGGCTTTCCCCTGGTTTTTACTGGCCAATGTGGCGCTGCTCGGCGTGTGGGCGTTCCGGCTCAACCGCTTTGCGCTGTACCACCTCGGCATGCTGGTGTTCGGCTGGCAGCACGTCACGGCCTTTGTCGGCCTGAATTTCGGAAAAAACGCTGCGCCCGAAAACGCTGTAACCGTCGTCACGCACAACCTCGGGGGATTGTTTCGTGGCATCAACCTCGAAGACGACGAGTGGGGCGGTATTTTCACCAATTACACGCAGTTTCTGAAAGACTCGGGCGCCCCCGACATCCTCTGCGTGCAGGAAACCGGGCGCAAGTTTTTCCGGGCGCTCGGCCCCCAACTGGGATTGTCGTACCTGTTTGAACTGAACCGCTCCGGCAACGCCATCCTGAGCCGCTACCCCGTGCTGCGCGGCGGGCAACTGCCTTTTGGCCAACCGGAAAACGTATCCATCTGGGCCGATCTGAAGATTGGAAAACGCACAGTGCGCGTGTACAACGTACACCTTCAGTCGAACAAGGTCACCTCCGACACCCAGCGGGTCATTAAGGACTCCGACCTTCAGGACGAACAAACCTGGCGCGACATCACGCGGGTGCTGCGCAAAGTGGGCGGCGCCACCAGCATTCGCGCCGGGCAGGCCGCCACCCTGCGCGACCTCATGGCCGCCAGCCCATACCCGGTCATCCTCTGCGGCGACTTCAACGACACGCCCAATTCCTACGTGTACGACCTGCTGGCCGAGGGCCTCACCGACACCTTCCGGGAAAAAGGCTCCGGTCTGGGCACTACTTTCGGCGGCGCTATCCCGTTTCTGCGCATTGACTATGTGCTGGCCGACCCCACGATGAAAGTGTACGACTGCCGCGTGCCGCGCAACCCCGTTTCCGACCATTATCCGGTTGTGGCGGTGTGGGGGTTTTGAATGGTATGCCGTTTGTCATTCCGCAGGAATCCGTCCGCGTCGCAAGGGTAGCCGCATATTGTTTTTTCCACATTTTTTCACCCCCTTTGTGTAATCGTACCGCCCCTGGCATCCCTTCCCCGCAAGGCTTGCCGCACTTTTTTTATTCACCAAACCCACCCTGTGGTACATGAAACACTTCCTCCTTTTGCTGGCCGCTGCGTTGATCGGCATCGCAGCACTATCCAATTCCCAAACCACCACCGTGTTAAGCGGAAAAATAACGGACGACACCGGAGAACCGCTCATCGGCGCCACTGTCAAAGTATTGCGAGACACAACGTTGATTCGTGGGACAATTACCGATTATAACGGGGATTATCGCCTGAGCCTTGACCCCGGCAAGTACGACGTGGAGGTTGCCTACACTGGCTTCCAGATGCAAAAGGTAACCGGCGTGCTGGTCATCACCAACACCATCAATACACTCGATTTTACCATGACGCCCGGCAATGTCCTCGGCGAAGTGGTGGTGACGGCCTTCAAAATACCGTTGATCGAGCAGGATAAAACGCAAGGTGGTATGACGCTCACGTCCGAGCAGATCAAAACCCTGCCCACGCGTAGCGTCAACGCCATTGTGGCTACCACAGCCGGTACAACCTCCATTGACGGAGGCGCCGTCAAAATGAAGGGTTCGCGTTCCGACCCTACCAACTATTACATTGACGGCGCCCGTGTTGCATCAGCGCCAGCTCCCGCCATGGTTGCCAAGCCCGCCCTCTTGATGTCGGATATCCGCGAGGAAGTCGCTTTCAGCCGCGACGAGCGCCCCACCGAACCGCCCCTGCACCCCGGCGCGCCTCCGCAGCCAAGCCCCCGCGCCGGCCTGCTTACGGGTGGCGAATGGAACGACTTGCACAACTGGAACACCCACTGGACCGACCTGCTCAAAGACGGCGAAATTGATTCGTACCAGCGGATGTACAAGTTTTTCCCGAAAAACCGCTACTCCGTGCTGCTGCAAACGGAAGAAGGGCTGCCCATCAGCGATGTGGCGGTGCAACTGCACGACAAATCTGGCACGCTCGTGTGGGAAGCCCGCACCGGCAATACCGGCACGGCAGAACTCTGGGCTGGTTTTTTTGAAGAAAAAACAGCCGAGTCGGTGTTCAACCTGACAGCCGAAGTGGACGGCAAACGCCACGCGCTGGGCACCGCAAAGATTTTCTCCGAAGGTATCAATCAGCACAAAATCAAACGCGAGTGCCGCCATTCCAAAACTGTGGACATCGTGTGGACGGTGGACGCCACCGGCAGTATGGGCGACGAACTGGAGTACCTGAAAACCGAACTGCTCGACGTGATCGGGCGTGTACAAGCCGCCAATCCCGACCTTGACGTGCGTACAGGTTCGGTGTTTTACCGCGATCAGGGCGACGACTATGTGGTGAAAAGCAGCGCCCTCAACCGCGATATTTCCAAAACAGTGGACTACATCCGCCAACAATCGGCAGGCGGCGGCGGCGACTACCCCGAGGCTGTTCATTCCGCCCTCGAAGAAACCCTGCGCCAGCCCTGGAGCCGCGAAGCCGTGGCCCGCATTTGCTTCCTCGTGCTCGACGCCAGCCCGCACCAAAACCCCGAAGTGCTCGAAAGCCTGCAAAAAAGCATCCGCGAGGCAGCCAAACGCGGCATTCGCATCGTGCCCCTGAGCGCCAGCGGTATCCAGAAAGACACGGAATTTTTGATGAAATTTTTCGGAATGGCCACCAACGGCAGTTATGTGTTTCTCACCGACCACTCCGGCATCGGCGGAAAACACCTCGAACCCACCACCGACGAGTATAAGGTGGAACAACTGAACGACCTGCTCGTGCGGCTCATCACCGAGTACACCAGCGTGCCTACCTGCGCGGGCCAATCGAGCATCCTGTTCGCCGCCGACCGGCACGATCAGCAGCAGGGGCATCCCTCCAAACCGGTCCTGTACTACCCAAACCCCGCCGTGTCGCGCTTCAACCTGGAACTGCCCTTCGACGCCGAAAAAGTAACCCTGTACGACGCTGCCGGGCAGGCTGTACACAACCTTGCCGCTGTGCAGGCAGGACTGCATAGCATCCCGGTAAACAACTTGCCACCGGGTTTTTACACCCTGCGCATCTGGAAAAACGGGCAGGTGCAGAGCGGGAAAGTAATGGTGGTGCGGACGTGATTTTTCACGGCGGAGAGTAATTC
>CAYMQY010000045.1:0-11422 GCA_964392655.1 uncultured Saprospiraceae bacterium | reverse complement strand
TCTCCGCGGTGAATTACTCTCGGTGTCTCCGCAGTGAAAAAACCATCACTTTTTCCGGCTGAACCAGTTGAGCATTTTGCTCACCAAGTCGTCGTTGATGCCGAGCCGGCCTTTCAGCGCGGTGTACAAGCGCACGGCCTCTTTGTCGGCCCAGATAAACAGCCCCTTGATGCCGTCGCCGGGACGGGCGCGGTAATTTGTGGCGCGTTTGCGCGGTGCGGCACCCGTTTCTTCTGTGAAATAGTACAGGGCGATGGACTTGCGGGTCATGTCCTCCGGGCACTGGATGGGGTCAGGCAGGCCGTGAAACGAATCCTCGTCGGTGTTGAAAATGACGCAGCGGTTGAATACCGGCAGAATTTTCCGGGCGCAGGATTTCATGTCACGCGTCCACAGTTCCAGTTCGCCGCGGTATTCGGGCTGCCAGTTTTCGTTCAGGTAGATGAGCAAATTTACCCGGCGGCGCCAGGTGCGTTTGTGCGGATGCACGGTGAAGTCGGCGTGTATGTTCAGGTAGCCGCCGCGCTGCGACTGGTGCAGGCCGCCGCCCTCCAGCGAAGGATCGGGTTTGAGGCCTTCGATGCCCGTGAGCCGGCTCAGGCTCTGCACGAATTCCGCGCTGTTCAGTTGGCGAATTACCTCCTGAAGAAAAGGAGGGATGAGGTCCATCTTGTTCAGCCCGTGTTTTTTTTCGTTGACGTGCATGTAGTGAATCCAGCCCTCGTCTTTCACTTTCGGGAAAGCCTCCATGGCGCTGCGCGCGGCCGGATTTTCCAGAAAATTTTCAAACTGCCCGTGCGGGTACGGGTGGGCCGACTGGTAAACGGACGCCTGCTCTTCGAAAGTTTTTGCCCACCTGACCAAATCCAGAATCGGCGGGTTATCGTGCATAACCATGGTGAATACGAGTTTGGAGGATAAAAAACGCGGGCAAAGGTAAGGCGAATCGTGCAGCGGAATGCTCTCAGACTATTCAGGTTTTGAAATCCCGGAACATCTGTCGCTCCGACTTTTTCAACCCGAAGCAATTCCGTTTGTTTGCAAGGTTGAAACAAGAAGCACCCATACGACATGTCTACCCGAATTCTCCACCTGCTCCTTTTCGCACTGTTGGCCTGCCGCGTGCATGCCCAGAATCCGGTTCAGGGCATCGTCACCGATCCGCAGGGTGTGCCCTTGGCTTTTGTCACCGTGCTGCTCAACGACGAGCCGGGCCGGGGCGTACTCACCGACATCGAAGGGAGGTTTTCATTCAGTGGCGACGTGGAGCTGCGGGCACTGGGGTTTCGGTACGTCGGCTATGAATCCCGGCGCGTAGAGGCGGATTTTTGGGAAAAAGACCCGGGAAAACCGCTCGTGATTGTGCTGAAACCCGCCGACAATACCCTGCCGGAAGCCGTGATCCGGGCCGGCGAAAACCCCGCCGACATCCTCATGCGCAAGGCCATCGCCAACCGGCGGCGCAACAATCCCGACATGCTGCCCTGGTACACCTGCGTCACCTACAACAAGGTGCTGTTCGACGTGCTGCCCAACCGGCAAGCCTTCGAGCGCGAATACGCCGGCAGAGACACCGCCCGGGAGACCATCCGCGATGCCCGCGAAGGATTTTCCGAACTGGAACAGCACGCCCGCGAGCGGCATGTTTTCTTGATGGAAAGCGTCACCGACCGCGCATTTTTGTTTCCGAATCAGGTGCAGGAAAACGTGCAACTCAACCGCGTGAGCGGGTTTGAAAACGCGGGGTTCGTGGCCCTGGCCAACATGGTGCAGCCGTTTTCATTCTACGGCGACTACCTGACAATTCTGGACAAAAACTTTGTCAATCCCGTCAGCCCGGGCAGCCCCGACCTCTATTTTTTCCACATCGAAGACACACTACTTGCCGGCCCCGACACCGTTTGGGTGATTTCGTTCCACCCGCGCAAGGGCAAGGTATTCGAGGGTTTTGAGGGGGTTTTGCACCTGCACCGGCGCGGTTGGGCCATTCAGAACGTGCGTGCCCAACCCGCCAACCCGGGAAACCTGAACCTGAAAATCGAACAGGCATACCAGATGGTTTCGCGCAACGGCGGTCGCCCGGAAACCGATACCGTACAGTGGTTTCCGGCCCAGTTGAATTTTGAAATGGAATTCCGGGAATACCCGGCGCCGTACATCGGCATACGTGCCGCCGGGCGCAGTTACATCACCGATGTGCGCCTCGACACGGTCATTCGTCCGCGCGACATGGACCCCGAGCGCCCGGTGCTGCTGCTGCCCGCGGCCAATACCCGCGCCGATTCCGCCTGGGCGCGCTGGCGCGATTTGTCGCCCCTGAGTGCCAAGGAAGTGGGCACCTACGTCTGGCTCGACAGTCTGGGCGATTCACCTGGAGTCAAAGGATTCGCCAACCTGATGGACGTGCTGGTCACGGGGCTGTTGCCACTGGGCAGCACGCCCGTCAGCCTCGATTTCCGGCAGTTGATGCGGTTCAACGAATATGAGGGTTTCCGCCTCGGACTTGGGCTGACAACCATGCAGAGCCACCCGCTGCTGCGCCCGCGCCGCCTCGAACTCGGGGCCAATGCCGGCTACGGGTTTCGGGACAAGCAGTTCAAATACGGCGGTTATGCCCTCTGGCGCATCGTGCGCAACAGCAAATTGCAACTACGGCTCGACTGGCGCCGCGACCTCCGGGAACCGGGCGCACCCTACGAAATTCCGCCCACGGCATTTTTCGACCGCAGCCTGTACGCCCGGCGTATGGATCGCGTGGACGAGTTTTCAGCCGCCCTGCGCAGCCGCATCGGGCGCTACCTGACCGTGGAGGGCAGTTTTCGCAAGCAGGATTTGAAACCGGGCTATGCCTACCGGTACGGCTCTGCCGATGCGGGTTTTTCGGACAGGTTTCGGTTTTCGGAGGCCACGTTTTCGCTGCGTTACGCCAACGGCGAGCAGCAAAACACGTTTTTTTCCAATGATGTGGGCACTACACAGCGCTGGCCGGTGCTGGAACTGGCCTACACCCGTGGCCTCGACGGTGTTTGGGACGGCGCTTACGACTACGAGCGCTGGACGGCCGCCGTGTACCACTCCTTTTTCCTGGGGAAACTCGGCCGTACGCGCTGGCGGGTGGAAGCGGGCCTTGCCTCGGAGGACGCGCCGCTTGCCAAACTGTTCACGCTGAACCAGACGGGGCAAAGCATCTGGAATATTTTCGTGTTGCCCAACACGTTTCAGGCCCTGCCCGACACTGTTTTTCTGGCCAACCGTTTTGTGAACCTGTACTTCGCGCAGGAACTCGGCCCCGTTTTTTACCGGGCCAAACACTCGGCGCCGGCGCTGACCCTGCTCCAGAATATTGCCTGGGGCGACCTGCGTCGGCCCGAACTGCACCACGACCTCGGTTTCCGTACGGCCGCCACACCGCTGTTCGAGTCGGGCGTGCAATTGGACAACCTCCTGCGGTTCAACTACCTGAATGTGGCGTATATCGGTCTGGGCGGCGCGGTGTTTTACCGCTGGGGTGGTTTGCAGGCCGAGCGTTGGCAGGATAACCTGTCGTTCCGGGCAACGATGCGGTTTTCACTGTAAAATGTAAAATTCAAAATGTAAAATTCAAAATGTAAAAGTGCGGTCGGGGGTGCTTTTACATTTTGAATTTTACATTTTACATTTTGAATTTCAAACCGGTTTCACCGGCAGGGCCACACCCAGTCGGACAACGGGAATCCTTTACCCTGGTATGAAAAATGCCACCACTCGGTGCGGATGCCCCGCAGCCCTTCCGCTTCGAGCACGCGGCGCAGCAGGCGGCGGTTGGCCAGCACCTGCGCCGGCAATTTGGTGTAATCGAAGTGCGCTTCCGGGCCGAAAAAATCGTAGGGCGTGCCCATGTCCAGTTCGTTGCCGTCGGCGTCTACCAAAGTGAGGTCCACGGCGGCGCCACGGGAGTGCATGGAGCCTTTTTTGGGCGGCGTCACGTAGTCGGGGTTGGGCACTTTGTCCCATAGGCGCTGCTGGTAGGGGCGGGGTCGGTAGCAGTCGAAAAGTTTGAGGCCGAGGCCCTGGCGCTGGAGGTTTTTCTGGGCGCGCATCAGGGCTTCGGCGGTTTCGCGGCGCAGGTAACAGCGGGCGCAGTCGTAGATTTGGGCTTTAATAAAATTGTCTGCTGTGGCATAGCGGATATCGAGCCGGATAGACGGGTCGAGTTGCCGGAGTTCCACAAAATTCTCAGCAGGGTCTTTTTTGATGCCGGCTGCCTTTTTTTGACTGAAACAAAGCCCCGCAGAGCCAACCAGAAACGTGAAAACCAAAATGATGTAGCGCATGGCGCAAAGGTGGAGAAGTTGGCGGATAAACTTAAACTGCCGGAGCGGCGTTTTAGGGCGACCGAACCCGACACGAAGAAACAAAAACACGATGCGTACTTTTCTTTTCATGGCAATATTGACGTTCAAGGGGCTGTATTCGGTGGCACAGGGCACGCCGTACCCCGGGCAACCGGCCACCGGGCCGGGCGGCGCGGAATACCAACACCGCTCGGTCGCTTTTTTTGATGCTGCTACCCGTGCCGACGGCTACTGGCTGTTCGAGCCGGCCGATCCGCGCCCCGACTCCGCTGAAGTAGTGGTGTTTCTGCACGGCTACGGCGCCTACAACCCCGTGGCCTACGGCAAGTGGATCAAGCACCTGGTTGCCAAGGGCAACATTGTGATTTACCCGCGCTACCAGAAAAACCTGCTCACGCCTCGAGCCGACAAGTTTCCGGCCAATGCCGCCAAAGGCATTCGCGATGCGCTGGCCCAATTACAAACCGGGCATCACGTACGCCCGCGTACCGACAAGGTGGCGTACATCGGGCACTCGTACGGCGGCGTCATTGCGGCCAACCTCGGTGTCCACTGGGAAAAACTCCGCATTCCGCACCCGACGGCCATGCTCCTGTGCGAACCCGGTTCCGGGCCGCTCAAAGGCGCCCGCTTAGGCAACTACGCCGGGCTGCCGTCCGACATGAATTTGATCGTCATTGTCGGGGAAGACGACTACGTGGTGGGGCACGAATTTGGCCAATTGGTGTTCGAGACGGCCGTCAATACACCCAACCGCAACCTCGTGCTTCAGCGCCGCGACACCGACGGGCATCGCTGGGTGCTGGCCACCCACTCCGAGCCGTACTGCTACGACCTCGACTTCGACACCGGCGTGCGCAACTACACCACCCGGCGCGTGTTTCAGACCTCCCGCTTGAACGAGGTGGATTTCAATTGCTACTGGAAACTCGGCGATGCAGTCATCGGCTATACCCGTCAGGGTTTGTACGGCGATGTGGCGTTCGGCAACACCTGGCAACAGCGGTTTTTGGGCAAATGGGCCAACGGCAAAGCCATCCGGCCGCTGGAGGTGTTTGTACCGAACATCGGAACGACACCTGCAGAAGGCGCTGGCATTTCACGAAAGTGAGGAGGAGGAGAAAATTATTTCAGGCCTTTATTAGCCCTTCCAATTCTCGCCGCAGATTATTTCGCGCATTTTCTTCAAAATGTGCCCGGAACTCCGGAGTTTTAAAAATTGCCGGCTTTGCCAAAAAATGATTCAGCACCTTTTTCCGTCCCGGGTTGTAAAGCAAATCGGGATAAACGGCATACTCCTGCCGGATTTGGCAGGCATAGGCTTGATACTCTGCCAGATCGGCGCCGAGGATGGCTAAATCTGCATCAGTAAAAAAACAGGTGTCGGGGTCTTCGCCGGCATCGTGCTTCTGGGTGGCAAGAATGTGATACCTGATTCGAGCCAACATGTTTTCAGGAAGTCCGGCAGACCGCAGCCGCGCTTCTGCCAATTCCGCGCTGCGGATCTCATTGTCACTTTTCAGGACGTTGTACACTGCATCGTGGTAAAAAACAGCCAGTGAAAGCGTAGCCCAATCTTCAATCTTCTCCCGGCAAGGTTCGAGCAACAAGAACAGATGCCCGATGTGTGTCAGATTATGGTAGTGGCGATCCGGCGCCGTGTATAGTTTTTCCAATTCCACCCACATTGAGGCGACCAACGACTCGTCGGTTTCAAACGGCACAAACACTCGGAAGAACCGCGCCTTCAAATCAAATCGTATGATCCCTGCCTCGGGCATTTTGCAAGGTTTTTAATCCAATATCCAACGGCTAACAGCGGTTACTAATGGGCGATGTGTCGCTTACGATAAGCATCTTTTGCTTTTTCGATAGTTTCCATTTCCTGCTGCAAGTCTTCTATGTCAAAATTCAACCGAACACCGTGATCGGCTAATGCTTGCTGAAATGTGATGCGATCCAACCCTGCCAATCGTGCCGCTTGTGCCAGTGAGATATGTTGGCGTTCGTACAGAAATACTGCGAACTCCAACAGCAGCTGCGATGGTGTCATGTCTGTTTGTGCAACGATATTATCCGGCATGGTCAATCCTACCATAAGTTTTAATTTTCAGCAAAAGTAACTCGTTGCATTCAAAAAAACAGTAGTCGACAGCCCCGGCCCTACTGCAACTCCACAATTTTGGCAAACAACTCCACCTCGTCGCCCGGGCGGAAGCCCTTGTGGCGGTAGGCGAGGTTGCCGTTTTTGTCGAAGATGAATACCTGCGGCAGGCCGTTCAGTTCGCCGGGGATCACGTTGCGGAACAGGCGGTCGCGGTCCCAGTACACCTCGAAGGGGAACTGTTTTTCGCGCACGATTCGGGGAATTTCGCGGAAGCGGTGCGGGAAGTCAATCGAAATGGCCATCAGGCGGAAGTCGGCCTTTTTTTGCCATTCGGCGTAGTTGGCCGTATAGGTAGACAGTTCCCGGAGGCAGGGCATGCAGGTGGTGAGCCAGAAGGCGATCACTGTAGGTTTTTTTCTTTTTTTGGGCAGCGCCAGCACTTCACGCGAGTTCAACACCTGCGTGCTGTCAATGTCCATCATCGGGATATCAAAGGGGAAAAGTGTATCGCCTTTGTATTGGGCCTGGGTGTACATCATTTGAGAAAAAAGCGGCGCGGCAAAAAACGCCAGGAGGGCAGTCAGCAGGTAATTTTTCATGTTGTGCGGGAAAAAATTTGTGCAAAAGTACAGGCACAAGCGCGGGGATGCACGGCAGGCATGTGACGCAAAAACTGTTTAACGTCTCATTAACGGTTTATCAGAAAAAGGCGGCGTGTATCGCGGGTTTTTCGTCTCTTTGTGCCCGCAAACAGCACCGCGTTCTTGATTTGTTAAACCACCCGCCCAAACCTTGACGGAGGCAATCTCTTCCCCGAATTCCGGAGCAAAACCTGCGGACAGCGAACTCATCGCCCGTTTTCTGCAGGATCAAAATCCGGAACATTTCTCGCAACTGTACCGCCGGTACGCGGGCAAGGTGTTTGCCAAATGTATTTCCATGCTGGGCGACGAGGGTCTTGCACGCGACGCCGTGCAGGATATTTTTATTAAAGTATACCTCAACCTCGCGCGCTTCAACGAAAAATCGTCTTTTTCAACCTGGTTGTACTCCATAACCTACAACTTTTGCATTGACCTGATCCGGCGCAAAAAAAAGATTCCGGTACTACTGGCCGACGACGTGAGCCGTATCGGGGACGCACCGGTGCCCGACATCCCGGACAGCGTGCTGCTCGAAATGAAACAGGAACGCCTCGAACGTGTGCTGGCCGAAATGCCCGAAGGCGACCGCATTATCCTGCTGATGAAATACATGGACGATATGTCCATCAAAGACATAGCCGATTTTTTTAAAAAAACCGAAAGTGCCATCAAGATGCAGATCATGCGGGCCAAACACAAGGCCCAGGCGATCTACGACTCGATCTACGCACACGACCCGATTGAATCCTAGCGATGCGTGATGCGTGATGAGTACACTACGGGACGCATAGCTCATCACTAAAAAAATATTTGAACCGATTTTTAAAAAAATAATCCATCCGTTATGCACGAAAGAAACAACAGTTTTAAAGACCTGGAGGCCAAGTGGGAGGCCGGACTTCCGCCCGAACTGGAACAACGCATTTCGAGCCAGACTACGAACTTTGCCGTGTTCGGCAGGGTCGTGGAATTGTTCATGCCCAATGCCCTGCAAGCCGCCGCGCACATCATTGGCGGCGGCTCGGACAAAGCCGGGCCGAACGCAGACCCCGGCCCGGGCCGCCGCCCCGAGCCGGAAGCCTGGCCCGACTGGCGTACGCCACCGAGGTGAGTCGGCTATTGGCTGTTGGCCGTTGGCTCCCGAATAAAGAGTACACCTGCAACTGCTTGAACATCACGCTCAGGAAAGCCAACAGCCAATAACCAGCAGCAGCCGATAGCAAACAACCAACAGCAAACAATCTTCATGGATTTTTTACAAAAACTGAAAGAGGGCGTATTCGCCGAACTGCTGGCCCGCTTTTCCGAAGCGGCGCCCAAGTTGCTTTTTGCCCTGCTCATCCTGCTCCTCGGGCGCATTGTGGCCGGCCTTGTGCGGCGCGTCGTACAGCGGGTGCTGGCCAGTCTTCGGGTGGATCGCCTGGCCGAGCAACTCAACGACATTGACATCGTGCAGCGCACGGGCATGAAAATCCAGATTTCGGGGGTGATCTCGCAAATGGTTTTTTACGTGCTCATGCTCGGGTTCGTCATTTTTGCAACCGACATGCTGGGCATACCGGCCATTACCGACATGGTGCGCGACGTAATTGACTACCTGCCCGCTCTGTTCTCGGCCTTCGTGCTGTTCCTGCTTGGCCTGTTTCTGGCCGACATGGTGCGCGGCGCCGTGCAAACCACCTGCCAGAGCATGGGCATCCCTTCGGCCAAAATGATCGGCACAGCGGTGTTTTATTTTCTGTTCATCACCATAGCCGTGAGTGCGCTGTCGCAAGCCAAAATCAGTACGGGATTCATCGCGTCCAACCTGACCGTGGTCATCGGTGCGCTGGCGCTGGCTTTTGCCGTAGGGTACGGACTTGCCGCGCGTGATCTGGTGGCCAACTACATCGCCGGACATTACAACCGCAACAAGGTGCGCATTGGCGACGACGTACGCATCGCCGGCGTACGCGGCAAGGTGGTGCTGATTGATTCCACCTCCATGATTTTGCAAACCCCCGAGCGCGCCATCATCATCCCGCTCAGCAAAATGACCACCGAAAAAGTGGAAGTTTTTTACCCCGAAGGCCAGGACGAAAACCTGCTGCCCCCCACCACTTGATTCGCAAACTCATCACTTATCGTTCATCACTCATCACTAACCCGTATGCGTTTTTTACTCCACCTCCTGCTTCTCGTATTGATCCCGTTTGGCAATCTGTTTGCGCAAGATGCCCCTGCCGCCGCTCCTGCTGCGGCTGAACCGGAATGGAAATTCACCGGCGGCATCGGCTTCGACCTGAGCGGCCTCGGCATCATCAACCCCCGCGTGGGCGGCGGCACGGGCCGCTTCGGTCTCGGCGGCCTCGGCACGTTTTCGGCAAATCGCAAAGGCGACAAATCCTTCTGGAATAATCAGGTCACCCTGCAACTGGCGCTCCAGAAACAAAGCCGAACCTCGTTGAGCCAGCCCTCCGGTTTTCAGAAAAACCTCGACATCCTGCGCCTGGCCTCCACCTACGGCTATAAAATCGCCGGCGAAAAATGGTTCGTTTCCGCCGACCTGCTGGCACAAACCCAACTGCTGCGCACCTACAAAAGCAACTACCTGAAACCCGTGACCCTCGACGGCAAACCCGACATCGTGGTGTCCAACATCCTGTCGCCGCTGCTCATTCAGTTCTCGCCGGGCATTACCTACAAACCCAACACGCACCTGACCTTCCAGTATTCGCCGGTTGCTGTGCGTTTCATTTATGTGGCCGACGACTCGCTGGCCCTGCTCGACATTCACGGCAACGAAGTGACCCGCGACGCCGGCGGCAACATCACGGAATACAAAAACTACTTCCTCGGCCTCGGTTCCGAATTGGTCACTCGCTACGAGAATAAGTATTTCAATGACCACCTTTCCGTGACCAGTTCGCTGCGCCTGTTCACCAACTACCTCAAAGACCCGGCAGCAGTGGACGTACTGTTCACCAACAACTTCAGCATCCAGATTTTCAAAGGATTCTCCCTCGACCTGCTCGGAGAACTGTTCTACGACCAGGATGTGAAAATGAACCTCGACTCGAACGACAACGGTATTTTCGGCGATGACGGCGACCGTCAGGCCCCCGCCGCTCAACTTACCGGCGCATTCATGCTCAAGTACAACGTGATTTTTTAAACCGACTGCTCCATGAAAATCCTCATGGTTTGCCTCGGCAACATCTGCCGCAGCCCGCTGGCCGAAGGAATTCTGAAACACAAAGTGCAGCAACTCGGCTTGCCCTGGACGGTAGACAGCGCCGGCACCGGCCACTGGCACGCGGGCGAACTACCCGACCGGCGCTCCATCGCCGTGGCGGGCCGGTACGGGATAGACCTCACCGACCAGCGGGCGCGGCAGTTCCGGCCTGAAGATTTCGAGCGTTTCGATCGAATCTTCGTCATGGATACTCAGAACCGCCGCGACGTACTCCGGCTGGCACAAAGCGACGAACACCGCAGCAAGGTCGGCCTCATCCTCGACCTCACGCACCCCGGGGAGGACCGAAATGTACCCGACCCGTACTACGACGACGACGGCTTCGAGGAGGTGTTTCAGATGCTGGAACAAGCGTGCGAGCGGATGGTGAAAACACAAGATCCGTCACACACCCTTCCGGGTACCCGATGATAGATCGTATGGGCAATTTAAGGACAACCTTGCAGTTTGGAGTCGTAATTGTGCTGGGGTTTCTGGTTTTTCTGCTGGATTACTGGGAAATAGGCAATCCGATTGTCAATGAGATGGTGCTGTTTACTATCAGCGTCTCCAAATCCGGCTATTTCATCTGGTTTACCTTGTCCAGCATTCAGAGCACTGCGCATCGGGAATTTTTTTTTCACGAATTCGTGCCCTTCGTGGTGATGAGCGTGTTACTGATCATCCTGTCGTTCGGGGTAGACTATTACTGCCTGTTCCGGATCAACGAAAACGCATTTTCAGGAGAGATTCCCGAAGGCTACGAATTGGAAACCGCCACCACGTTTTTGTATTTCAGCGTCACCAATTTCACCACAGCGGGATTGGGCGACATCGTGCCGAAAACGGTCAGTGCGCGGGTCTTTGTAATGCTGGAACTCATCATCGGATTCTTTTTTACCATTCTGGTTATTGCCAATATCACCCAGATACGGGAGTCGTTTTCGAGAAAAACCAAAAAGAGGTCTTCCTGACAACTACCCGCCTAACCGAAAACTTCACTAATCTTGCCCGACAATAACTGCTATCAGCAATTTTCGATAAAATGAAATCAACACCACTCACAGAAAAACACCTGGCGCTGGGCGCCAAAATGGCCGAATTTGCCGGCTACAACATGCCG
>CAYMQY010000044.1:14979-23763 GCA_964392655.1 uncultured Saprospiraceae bacterium | reverse complement strand
CTGCGCTCAACCCCGGCGTCGCCGAAACCTGCGACGGCCTCGACAACGACTGCAATGGTATGGTGGACGACCTGCCCATCTTCACCTACTACCTCGACAACGACGGCGACGGATACGGCGATGCTGCTGCCGCTCTGGATACCTGCCTGACTGATCCACCCGCCGGTTACGTGGCTAATAACCTCGACTGCGACGACCTGGCCGCTGCACTCAACCCCGGCGCTGCTGAAACCTGCGACGGCCTGGACAACGACTGCAACGGAATGGTGGACGACCTGCCCACTTTCATCTACTACCTCGACAACGACGACGACGGATACGGCGATTCCGCTGCCGCTTTGGATACCTGCCTGACTGACCCGCCCGCCGGTTATGTGGCCAACAACCTGGACTGCGACGACCTCGCCGCCGCACTGAATCCCGGCGTCGCTGAAACCTGCGACGGACTCGACAACGACTGCAATGGCTTAGTGGACGACCTGCCCGTCTTCACCTACTACCTCGATGGCGACGGCGATGGATTTGGCAACCTGACCGGCGTGCTGGACACCTGCCTTACACCGGCCCCTGCCGGCTATGTGGCCAACAGTCTGGATTGCAACGACAGCGACCCGGCGATCAACCCCGATGCCCTCGAAATCTTGGACGGCATTGACAACAACTGCAACGGCATCATTGACGGCGACGTGAGCACCTCCGAGGTGTTCGCCAACACGAATTTGTACCCAAACCCGACCGCGGGTCACCTGACCATCCGGCACCCGGCAGGCGAGTTGCTCGAACTGGAAATGACCGACCTGACAGGAAAAATTGTGCTGCGCCGAAGCCTGGAGTTCAGTTCCGACCGGATCAATCTGGATATTTCCACGGCGCTGCCGGGCATGTATTTGCTGACCTTGCGCCATGCAAAGAGCGGGCGGGCGATGCAGGTGAAGGTGGTGAAGGCGGGAGGATAAAAACCGCGCTCACACCACCTTCAACTTTGCAAACCGCAGCACGATCCGCCGCTCGGGCATCTCGTCGTTTTTGAACTGAATGGTGGCCACTTTGTTGGCCGCCGGGCCTTCCACGGCGGTCACGCGGCCTTCGCCGAACTTCAGGTGCAGCACCGTGACGCCGGCCACGATGGCCTCGGGCGGCGAGGGGGTGAAATCGGCGGGGATGACGGTGGCGGCAGCGCTTTGCTGCGGGCGCGGGCGCGGTTGGACAAAATTGCCGGATATGCTGGCGCGCGGGTTGCCAACAGGCGCCGCCGGCTGCCGCGCCGAGCCGAAGCCGCCGAGCAGTTCAAAGTGTTCGCTGTTGATTTCTTCCAGAAACCGCGACGGCTCGCTGTCGCGCACCTGTCCGTAGCGGTAGCGGGTTTTGGCAAACGTGATGGTGAGCAGTTCCTTGGCGCGGGTAATGGCCACATAAAACAGGCGGCGCTCCTCGTCCAGCCCGTTCGGGTCTTCAAACGACATGAACGAGGGGAACAGATTCTCCTCCAGGCCGGTCACGAACACGCTGCGAAACTCCAGCCCTTTGGCCGAGTGCGCGCTCATCAGGGTGATGTAGTCCGAGTCGTCGGCAGCCTGATCGGCGTCGGTGAGCAGGGTGATGGTTTGTAAGTAAGCCGCCAACGAGCGCTCGGAGCCGTCGCTGCCCGGGGCGGTTTCCTGATTGTCCACAAATTCGCTGATGGCGTCCAGCACGGCGTTGGCGTTTTCGAGGCGGCTGATACCCTCGGGAGTAGTGTCGCTTTTGAGTGCATCGAGCAGGCCCGACTGGCGCAGGATGTCGGCGGCGAGTTTGGATGCGGGATCGACGGCGGCGCGGCGTTGCCAGTTTTCTACCATGCCGCGAAATGAAGCGAGGGCCTTGCGGGCGCGGTCGGGCACATCCACGAAGAGCATACTGTCCCAGGCGCTCATGTTGTGCTCGCCGGCGTACTGGCTGATTTTGTCCACCGTGGCGACGCTGATGCCGCGCGTGGGGTAGTTGATGACCCGGCGCAGGGCCTCCTCGTCGTTGGGGTTGACGGCAAGGCGGAGGTACGCCACGAGGTCTTTCACCTCTTTCCGCTGGTAAAACGACAGCCCGCCGAACACCCGGTAGGGCAAATTCAGGCGGCGCAGGTGTTCCTCGAATTTTCGGCTCTGGGCGTTGGTGCGGTACAGAATGGCGATGTCCGAATTGGGCAGGTGGTGCCGGTGTTTTTGCTCCAGAATCAGGTCGGCCACACGGCGGCCCTCCTCATCGTCGGTCATGCACTTGAGCAGTTTGATCTTGTGCCGGTCTTCGCGCTGTGTCCAGATGGTTTTGTTCAACTGGCGGCGATTGAACGAGATGACCTCGTTGGCCGCCGACACGATGTGGTGGGTGCTGCGGTAGTTCTGCTCCAGTTTGAAAGTTTGCAGGGCTGGATAGTCTTTTTCAAAATCGAGGATATTGTCAATCGTGGCGCCGCGGAAGGCGTAGATGCTCTGCGCGTCGTCGCCCACGATGAACACGTTTTCGGGGCTTCCGGGGTATTTCACGAGGCGGCGCAGGATGGCGTACTGCAGGAAATTGGTGTCCTGAAACTCGTCCACGTGGATGTACCGGAAGCGATGCTGGTACTTTTCGGCCACCTCGTTGTGGTCGCGCAGCAGGCGGTACAGTTGCAGCAGCAGATCGTCGAAATCCATGGCGCCGGCGCGGTGGCAGCGGGCGCTGTATTTTTCGTAGATATCGGCGATGTAGGGCCGCTTGGCCTGGCGATCCTGCTGCATCATGTCGGCATTGTCGCGGTAGGCTTTGGGGGTGACGAGGTTGCTCTTGGCCAGGGAAATGCGCGAGCGGATAGCACTCGCGTTGTACACCTGCGGGTCGAGGTTCATTTCCTTGATGATGGTGCGCAGCAGGCTGGTGGTATCGTCGGTATCGTACACGGAAAAGCTGGACGGGTACCCGATTTTCTGGGCTTCGGCCCGCAGAATACGCGCGAAAATGGAGTGGAACGTACCGGCCCATACCTGTTGGGCCTGCGGCCCGACGACGCGCTCGATGCGTTCCTTCATTTCGCGGGCCGCCTTGTTGGTGAATGTAAGCGCCAGAATTTGCCAGGGTGGCACACCCTTCTCGATCAGGTGGGCAATGCGGTAGGTGAGCACACGTGTTTTGCCGGAGCCTGGGCCGGCGATGACCAGCACGGGGCCTTCGGTGGTGGTGACGGCGGCGTGCTGTACGGGGTTGAGTTCGTCGAGGTAGTGTGCCATTATTTTCGTGAATCTGGCGTTTTTGAAGTGCTTGTCAATTTCTTCCGCAAATTTATCGTGCAACAGGGTATTCTCAAAACTTACGTAGCCCTGGGTTTAAAAACCACCGGCCTGATCCGTACACACCGATTTCCTGTACTTTTGCCCACTCAAAAATCAAAACTCAACACTCAAAACTGCATGCATCCACTTCAACGCCAACGTTTCAACGCCGCCTTTACCCCGGAAAAATACCAGGCCCTGCTGGAAACCATGAACACCGAGTTCGGCGAACCGGTCTCGTTCCGCGTGGCCGAAACGCCCGTATTTATTCCAAAAGCGCTCAAGGAAAAACTCCTGCAAGGCGTGCAGGATATCACGGAGGTGCTCACGCAGCCCGATTTTCGCGCCCGCAGCGAAGCCGCCATTCCCGAACACCTGCGCGTGCCCGGAGAGGACGCGCACAGTACCTTTCTCCAACTCGATTTCGGGATATGCCGCGACAAGGACGGCGGCTACACGCCCCAACTCATCGAATTGCAGGGCTTCCCTTCGCTGTATTTTTACCAGCACCTGCTGGCCAAGGGCTACCGGAAACACTTCGACATTCCGGAGGATTTTCACCACCTGTTCGGCGGCATTGATGCGGAAGGCTACCTCGAATTGCTGCGGCAAATCATCGTCGGCAACTCGAAACCCGAAAACGTGGTGCTGTTGGAAGTGGAACCCGAAAAACAAAACACCCGCATTGATTTTTGGGGAACCCGCAAATACCTCGGCGTCAAAGTGCTGTGCCTCAGCAAGGTGAAACGCGAAGGCCGCGACCTGTACTACCTCGACGACAACGGGCGCCGGGTGGCCATTGAGCGGATTTACAACCGCATCATCTTTGACGAACTGGAAAAACGCGCCGACCTGCCCCGCGAGTGGGACCTGCTCTCCGAAGTGAACGCCGAGTGGGTGGGACACCCCAACTGGTTTTTCCGGATTTCCAAACACACCCTGCCCTTCCTGAAATCCGACTTCGTGCCGGAAACGCATTTCCTGAGCGACCTGAAAACCGTGCCCGCCGACCTGCAAAACTGGGTGCTCAAACCCCTGTTTTCGTTCTCCGGCCAGGGGGTAAAAGTGAACGTTACCCCAGACGATATTGCGGCGGTGGATAACCCGTCCAACTTCATCCTTCAGCGTAAAGTGGAGTACATCGCCGGCGTGGAAACCATCGTGCCGAACGAACCGGCCAAGTGCGAAATCCGCATGATGGTGCTCTGGGATAAAACCTGGGACAAGCCGCGCCTCGTGAACAACCTCATCCGAATGAGCAAGGGCGAAATGGTGGGCGTGCGCTACAACATGGGCAAGGAATGGGTGGGTTCGAGCGTGGGGTTCTTTGAGCCGTGATTGGTTCACCACAGATTACACAGATTTCCACAGATATTTTTCAAATTTAATCTGTGCGAATCCGTGTAATCTGTGGTGAATTACCCTCAGTTTTTCACCGGCAGAAAAGCGTACTGCTTCCCGTAGCGCATCATTTGTTTCACAAAATCCAGTTCGGCTTCCACTTTCACGTCGGTGATTTTGCCGGAGGCATCCATTACCGGCACCAGGCGCGGCTGTACGAAACCGGAGTACGGCTTGGTGGGCAGCGTGGCGTAGCGGGATTTCACTTCCCGCACGAGTTTCGGATCCACTTTCACACCGTAGCCTTCCACCAGAGCCTGAGCGGCGGCGAAGTCGCCCTCCGATTTGATGCGCTGGATTTCGGACAGGAGTTGACCGAACAGTTTGCGCAGTTTCGCGTAGTCGCGGATGTCAATGTAGGTCTTGCCGTTGCGCACTTCTTTCACCACCACGTTGTCGGCTTTGCCTTTTTCCAACACCCAGGCGGACACCAGCAGGCGGTTGCGCATGTGATCCTCCTCGATGTTGTCGCCCGGCTGAATGCGGCGCAGTTGCTGGATCAGGCCGTTGCGCAGGTACTGGTCGTATTCGGCTTTGTAGGCATTGGCGTCGGGCATCAGGCCCCACTCCACGAGTTTGGGATCGGGCATGAAGTACAGCGCCACGAGGTCGGCGCGGCCTTCTTCGAGGGTGCTGGCGTATTGCTTGAGCGACACGTTGGGTTCGGGTACGCCGGGCAAGAGTTGGCCGCTGGCATGGCCGATCACCTCGTGCAGGGCAGTGTGCATTTTGCCGCAGGCCTCGCCGTATTTCTGTCCGAGTTTCACCTCTTCGGCATCGTTGGCAAATTCGGAAACGGCAGCAGCGCCGCCGGCTTTGCCATAGGCACTTTCGATGTTGTTCAGGCTGACCGACTTGGAGCCGAAATCTTCCCGAATCCAGTTGGAGTTGGGCAGGTTGATGCCGATGGGCGTGGACGGAGCGCAGTCGCCGCCTTCCATCGCCACATTGATTACCCGGTAGGAAACGCCTTTTACACTTGCCTTTTTGCAAGCAGCCGGTATGGTGCTGTTGTCCTCGAAGTACTGGGCGTTTTTGCTCACGATGGCCATTTTTTTGGTGGCATCCGGGTCGTTGTACTGCACGCAGGCTTCCCAGTCGGCCTTGTAGCCTTTGGGGTCGTGGTACACTTCGATGAATCCGTTGATGAAGTCAATGGTGCTTTCGGTATCCTGCACCCAGGCGATGTTGTACTCGTCGAACTTCTTCAGGTCGCCGGATTTGTAAAATTCGATGAGCAGAGCGATGGCTTTTTTCTGCTGGTTATTTTCGGCAAAGGGCATGGCTTTTTCGAGGTTGGCCACGATTTTGTCAATGGCGGCGCCATACATGTTACCGGCGCCAGCGCGCCACACGAGTTCGGTCGGCTGGCCGCCTTTTTTGCCTACGAGTTTGGAGTTGAGGCCTACCATCGGCGGCTTTGCGCCGGCGGTTTTCAGTTTTTGCTCGTAAAACGCGTCCACCTCGGCAGCCGTGATGTTTTCATAAAAATTGACGGCCGAGTTGGTCACCACGTCCACCCCGGCGTCTTTGTTGGTGCGCTTGGCCATCACGGCGGGGTCGAACATGACCGGCGTGAGGGTAGCGAGCAAGGTGGCAGCGCTTTCGCCTTTGGCAAGCGGCAGATTGACGGGGTTGCTGCCGTTGACCAGCGCGGCAAAGTATTCTTTGGAAAAGCCGGGCATGATTTTGCTTTCGTTGTAATGGTGGTGGATGCCGCTGCTGAACCACACCCGTTTGGCGTACACCTCGAACTCTTTCCAGTCTGCCGTCGTGCGGTCGCCTTTCCAGGTGTCGAAAATGGCTTCCAGCGTGCGGCGCACGGCGAGGTTGTGCTTGCAGTGCTGGTCATAGATGATGTCGCGGCCGGCCAGCGTGGCTTCGCTGAGGTAGTAGATGAAGGTTTTTTGCCGCAGGCTCAGGTCGTTCCAGCCCGGGAGGTCGTAGCGGAGGATTTGCAGATCGGCGAAGGTGTCGAGCACCACGCGGTCGCCGGATGCGGATGCGGTGGATTGGGAGTTTTTGGGCGCCGAACAGGCGAAAACAAGGAAAGCCCCGAAGAGGAGCAGAGCGAGTGTGCGAGTCATTTTTTGCATAACTGATTTTACTGATTTGCGGTGAGTTGGACGAGCTGTTCATACAGCGCCCCGATTTTTTCGTCCACGGGATGCGCCGGGTCGCCCCAGGTGATGCGGCGGGTCTGGCCGTCGTCCTTGAGTTCGATGAATTTGTAGATGTTGTGGGGATGCGTGAAATCCAGGTTTAAAATGCCGAGGGCCTCGGCGGTTTCGATGAGCCGGTCGGCCTGATTGCGGTTGCAACTTTTGAGTTCCACCCGTTGCGGCGCTACGGAAGTTGCCTTGAATAACTGGCCGTTTTCGAGAAGGGTGTAGGTGGTTTCGGTGCCGGCAAAGCCGCCGCCGTTTCCGAAAAGCAGGTACTCGTCGGGCAGGTTGTCGGCGGTGTACCGGGGGTGTTTGCATTGACCGAAAAACGCCAGCATTGCGGCGGCGAGGCAGAGCATGCGCATACACGAAGATTTGCCGGCAAATGTACTTTTCAAGCCCGGCAGCGCGGGCGTTTTTTTACCAAATGCCCGTGCCGGGCGGCTGAACTACCGGTTGAAATCAGCGGGCAGAGGAAAGGCGGGGGGGTTAAATGCGATTCGTGCAGATTTGGAGGTTCTGGGAAAAGTCGGTAGCCCCCGCTAATTTGTGCACGTAACATAAATCCTGCAAAAGTTATCTACCTTTGAAACCTGAACCTACCTTGCCCGGTATGCGCCTGTTGTTGTTCGCGCAGTAATCCCCACCCTTCATTTCCTTTTATTTTAACGCCTTCGCTATGAAGTCTCCGCTGTATTGCTTTTTGAAAACCTGTCTGTGCGGGATTGGGTTGCTTGTTTTCTTATGCATCGGTCCCGCTGCCCTTGCCCAAACCTTCAACTCCAGTCACCCGGCTATTCCGATTGCCGACAATGCCTGTGGCTCGTCCAATTACGCTGTCGGTACGCTCAACGTGGCCGGTATCGGCATTATCGGCGCTCCAAGGGAACTCGAAAGTATCACCTTCAACATTACCCACAGTTGGGTGGGTGACCTGCGTGTTTACCTCGAAGCACCTGACGGAAAAGTGCTGGAAGTATCCACACAAAACGGCCTGAATGGCGATAATTACACCAATACGGTGATCAAAACCGACGCTGCCCAGTCCATCACGCTGGGCACGGCGCCTTTCACCGGCACGTACAAGCCGGAAGGCCGTTGCACCACATTGGGGTGCATCACCGGTACTTTGAGTCAATATAACCTGACCTATTTCAACGGCACCAATGCCAACGGCGTCTGGCGGTTGAAAGTCTGCGACGATGCCGACAACAACATCGGCACCCTGAATGGCTGGAGCATTACATTTACCCGGTGCCTGGCGCCCGGCAATTTTTCGCGCAGCTATGTTTCACCAACCGCCGCCAGCCTGAGCTTTAACTGCACCGACTGCCCGGGCAATTATCTGGTAGAATACGGCCCCGTCGGCTTTACGCCGGGGACTGGCGCAAGCCCTGGTGCAGGAGGTACATTAGTCCCCGGAACGAGTTCCCCCATTGCTGTAACCGGACTGAACCCTGTTATCAGTTACGATATGTACATCCGGCAGAACTGTGGACACGGGGTGTACAGCACGAATATCGGCCCTCTTAAGTTCCTGCCTGGTGAAAACTGCGTCAATGCTATTGATCTGGCACTGCTCACCAGCCCCTATTCCGGCAGCACGGCGCTTTACTCTAATGATTTCGGAAACTGTGAAGGCGGCGGTTCGCCGGATCAAATATTTAAAATCGTAGTCCCGAATAAATACAAACTGGAAATTGGTCAAACATCGCACAACTACTCCTCCTATCACTGGCTGGGTTATGGCGGAAATTGTCCGGGCGCTACAGGGATCGCGTGTCAGTATAGTTCGCTTGCCACAGAGATTTGGCAAAACAATACCGGCAACACGCAGACCGTCTACTGGATTCAGGACGGAAATTACAGTTCCGGCAACTTTACCCTCGCCTGGCAATTGACCGGCTGTCCGAAGCCCACCAACTTCGTCACCAACT
>CAYMQY010000044.1:0-14879 GCA_964392655.1 uncultured Saprospiraceae bacterium | reverse complement strand
GATTTGGCAAAACAATACCGGAAACACGCAAACCGTGTACTGGATTCAGGACGGAAACTACAGTCAGGGCAACTTTACCCTTGCATGGTCACTAAAAGAACCTCCCGAATGCCCCAATCCGAGCAACTTGAACGTCACGAACATCACCACCACCGCAGCAAATCTGCAATGGACGCCCGGGGGTAGTTGTCTGGTAAAAATGGAATACTGGATATTGCCGTATCCATCGGGCAGCCCTACCCCGGGCACCGGAACGATACTAACTTGTTCGCCTTCTTTCCCGCTTTCCGTATCCGGGCTTTCACCCGGCACCCGGTACGACGTGTGGGTTTTTGAGGATTGTTCCAACGGGTTCGTGTCGGGACCAAACTACATGGGTTCGTTTACGACCGTCCCGGTTTTTTGTAACACAACCGGGCAAACAACGACCTGCTCGCCTGTTTTTGATGCACCAAGCGGAATCGGAAGTAACCACTACTACGACCAGTACACGTTTACCGTGCCGGCCACCGGTCTGTTTGATATTCAGGCAAACTGGAGCGGTTTCGACGGTTACTTGTACTTGTACGCTTCCCCCTTTAATCCGGCGACACCCGGAGTTAATCTGCTGGCATCCAATAATGACCATTCGACACTGGGGACTGCCGCTTCGCTTATTAGCCAGATAAGCCTGACGGCCGGAATCCAGTATGTGCTGATTGGGACGACATTCAATGATGCCAGTCCAGGCGGTAGTATGGCCTTTAGCATTTCGGGTGCGGTTGTCGCTTCCTGCCCGGGAGCTACCTTATACAATGGTTACAAACTCGAAGTTTGCGACGGTGTGGACAACAACTGCGACGGCCTCGTGGACAACACCAACCTGTCACTAAACTTTACTTCCAACATATCTTCTGTTCGTCCATGCGATGTGGTGAACATCACCTGGGCCGGCGGCTGTCCCGGATGGACTGTTGAGCTTTCCTTAATCAGCATAGCACTCAATCAAGTTGTCGGAAGTATTGCCCCGAGTATTTCAAATACGGGTTCGTTTACCTGGACGGTACCTCCCGGTCTTGCACCCGGAAGTTATCAAATTTCTATTCGGAAAAACGGCGCCCCGATCGTGTACAATTATGGGGCAATATTCCAGGTATTGCCTGCTACTGCCTCCATTTCAGCGTCTGCCGCCACCCTTTGCGCCGGAAAAACCGTTACGCTGACGGCTTCCGGCGGCGGCACCTATTGGTGGTCAACCGGCGAAACCAACGCTACCATACAAGTCACGCCGCTCACCACAACAACCTATACGGTGAGTGTAACCAACTCGAACGGATGCACCAATACCATATCGAAAACGATCACGGTCTTGCCGGCGCCTGTTGCCGGCATTTCCGGCAACCTGACGCTATGCCAGGGGCAAAGCACGACCCTGACGGCCTCCGGGGGCGGCACCTACAAATGGTCAAACTTTCAGACCTCCTCCTCCATAACCATTACGCCTTCCTCGACGATTACTTATTCGGTTACCGTAACCAGCGTTAACGGCTGTACAGCCCAGAAATCAGTCACCGTAATCGTCAACCTCAACCCCACCGCCACCATCGCCGGATCAAACCCGAAATCCATTTGTCCGGGAGCGAGCGAGACGCTGGTGGCGTCGGGCGGGGTGAGTTACCTGTGGTCGAACGGCGCCAACACGGCATCTACCACAGTCTCCCCAACCGCCCAAACGATCTATACCGTTACGGTGACAAATAGCAGAGGCTGCACCAACACAAAAACAGTTACGGTTACCCTGAAATCCGCGCCCACGCCGGTCATCCAGGGGCCGGCGGCCATCTGTTTGGGTCAGAACGCCGTGCTTTCGTGCTCCAGCGGCAGCAGCCGGATGTGGTCCACCGGCGAAACCGGAACCACCATTGTGAAAATGCCCGCCGCGACCACCACCTATTCCGTCACCGTCACACACTCCAACGGTTGTACCAGCAGTGCCTCTAAAACCGTGACGGTCAATCCGGTACCTGGAACCGTTATCACGGGTAACCTGTCGCTCTGTAAAGGCATGAGTACCACGCTCACGGCCCCGCCGGGGCGCACGTACAATTGGTCAACCGGTGCAGCGACCGCTGCTATCACCGTGACGCCGCTCGCGACCACGACATATTCGGTAACCATCACCAATATCTACGGTTGCACCAGTACGGCATCGGCCACTGTTCAGGTCAACGCACTGCCGGTAGCCAACATTACCGGCACATCGCCGATATGCAACGGTTCCAGTACCACCCTGACCGCTACAGGCGGCGGCACATATTTCTGGTCGAATGGGGCAACTACTGCTGCAACCACCGTGTCGCCGACAACCAGCACCACATACCGCGTAACCGTCACCAGTGCTGCAGGCTGTACGGCATCGGCGGCCAAATCTGTGATTGTGTATTCGGCGCCTCCGGCAACGATTACCGGAGCAAGCACCATTTGTGCAGGCGGCAGCGCGACATTGACCAGCTCTGCCGGGGCCTCGTACAAGTGGTCCACTACAGCCATGACAGCAGGCATTACCGTCACGCCTGCCGCAACCACCACCTACAGCGTTACCGTTACTTACGGAAACGGCTGCACCAGAACGGCTTCAGCCACGGTAAACGTGACGCCGACACCCAGCGTTGCCATTACCGGGACAAGCACCCTTTGCCAGGGACAAAGCACGACGCTGACGGCTTCCGGCGGGGGAACGTACAAGTGGTCAACCACCGACAATATAGCCTCCATCACCGTAAGCCCGGCGGCCACACAAACCTATACGGTGACCGTCACGGGCATCGGAGGCTGTACCGACGCGCAGCAGGTAACAGTGACCGTATTACCGCAGCCCGACCTGTCGGTTGGCGCCCCCGCCGCCTTGTGCGCCGGGCAAAGTCTGGACTTGACAACGCTCAGCGCAACCGACGCCAACAACACCGGTGCGACGCTGACTTACCACAGCACCACGCCGGCCACGCCGATAAACGAATTGCCCGGTACGACGGTGTCGCCGGCGGCAAACACCACCTACTACGTGCTGGCCACCGCACCCGGAGGCTGTACCGACGAAGCGTCTATACCGGTTACGATCACTCCGGAGGAATTGCTTGCAGCCTGTAAAGATGTTACGGTGGAACTCAATCCTGTGGGCGAATACCAACTCCTGCCGGAAGAGGTGGATGACGGCAGTGCCTTCAATTGCGGCGCCGTGAGCCTTTCCGTTAGCCCCGATATGTTTACCTGCGACAACAAAGGCGACAATTTCGTGATATTGACGGTAACCGCCTCGAATGGCGCGACGGCTACTTGTTTGGCCACTGTAACCGTCAAGGATACTCCTGCACGGCTCCTCGGCGCGGCTTATGGCCCTCCGTTCGGCAGGCTTTACGCGGTGAATGCGGACGGCAGCGATTTTGAACGCATCCATACATTCGACGGGCCTACGGGCCTGCTCCCGTATAGCGACCTGACTTTGGGCAGCGACGGCTTCGTGTACGGTACGGCTTCCGAGGGCGGAGCGGGGCATGGCGTTGTGTTCAAAATAGCGCAGGACGGCACAGGATTTACCGTTCTGCACGCGTTCGACGGTGTTCTCGGAAGTCAGCCCCGGGCCGGGGTGATTGAAGGCAGCGACGGATTTCTTTATGGAACAACCTGGAAAACCAGCACATCGAACAACGGCGTGGTTTACCGCGTTGCCAAAAACGGTACCGGATTTAATGTGCTCCACGCGTTCAATGGTACGGATGGCGGGAAGGTGTATGCAGGCGTCATCGAGGGCAATGATGGGTTTTTGTATGGAAATACCGAGACCGGAGGCTCCAACGGCGGTGGGGTTTTGTTCCGGATAGCAAAAGACGGAACGGGATTCAGTGTTTTACACAATTTTGGCACCTACACCGTGATTTCGCCCTGGGGGAGTCCGATTGAAGGCAGCGACGGCGAATTGTATGGCGCCGCCACCGCTGGTGGCCCCGATAATGCGGGAGTCGTTTTCCGAATTTCAAAAAATGGAACTGGATACACTGTATTGCACCCGTTCACGGGCGGCGCGGACGGCAAAAAACCGATTGCCGGCTTGATCGAAGGGAGCGACGGCAAGTTGTACGGCGCTGCCGAACAAGGGGGCAGTACCGAAAACTTCGGCGTGGTGTACCGGCTGGAGCGGGATGGTTCCGGCTTTACCGTGCTACACACCTTCGCTGAATCTGACGGTGGCTTGCCCCGCGGGCGGCTGACCGAAGGGCAGGACGGCCTGCTGTACGGCACGACTACCTTCTTCGGCAAGTTTGGGGCCGGAGGTGTGTACCGTATTGCCAAGGACGGCACGGGTTATACGATTGTGTACAACCACAATGATGAGGATGCCCTCAACTGCCAGGGCGGTGTGCTGTACATCCCCAGCCCCAACTGCCCGGCTTGTCCCAAGCCCGTGGCCGAATGTCAGGATATTACCGTAACGCTGGATTTGTCGGGAGAAGCCACCATCCAGGCCGCCGACGTGGACAACGGGAGCACGGCAGCCTGTGGTTTGCAGGCGATGAGTGTCAGCCCGGATATGTTCGATTGCAACAGCCTCGGGGTTCAACCGGTTACCTTGACGGTAACGGACGTCTTTGGCCGGACGGGCGAATGCACAGCCAATGTGACCGTATTGGAAGGCGGTCCGCAGTTTTTTGGTACCGGCCTTGGGCCTGAAGTGGGTTCAATTTTTGCATTCAGCCCGGATGGAAGTCAGTTTGAGCAGTTACATCGTTTTCGGGCATCGTTGCTGGGGCCTTACGCCGGTGTGGTTCAACACAGCGACGGTTATCTCTACGGCACGACATACGGAGATGACAGTCAAGGAAACGGCGGTGTGTACCGCATACAGCCCGACGGGAGTAATTATGAAATACTGCACCGGTTTTCAGGCTCGGATGGAACCGGGCCATACGCCGGACTGACGATACGAAGCGATGGGTACCTGTATGGCACTACCGTAAGTGGTGACAATGGGAGCGTAGTATTCCGGATACAACCCGACGGCACCAACTTCTCCGTCGTGTCTAATTTTTCATACAGCGATTATTTAACAAAAGGCACTACCCTTTATGCTGGCGTAACAGACGGCGGCGATGGGTACCTGTACGGCGCTGCCTACGAGGGCGGTGCCGGATCAGGCGGCACCATTTATCGTCTGTTCCCGGATGGCACTGGTTTTCAGGTGTTGAAATCATTTTCCAATGATCCTTCCGATCCTGGCCAGGCCGGGTTTACCCCGTTGGGGAGCCTGCTTGCCGGCGGCGACGGATTCCTCTACGGCACTAATTCGTATGGGGGTAGTAACGGCCATGGCACCATATTTCGAATTTCGCTGGATGGGACGGTGTTCGAAGTTTTGCACCAGTTTGACAACAATCTGGACGGAGCGGCCCCGAGAGCCAAATTGACAAAAGGTAGTGATGGCCTTATTTACGGCTCAACCACCAATGGCGGAGGTGCCGGCATGGCAACAGGCACGAACTTTCGACTCAACCCGGATGGCACCGGATTTCAGGTGTTACATACATTTCATTATTCAAACTTTGCGACCGAGGGCTACGAGCCGGGGAGTGCGCTTCTGGAGGGCGGCGATGGCTACTTTTATAGCACAACAGCAAATGGCGGCAGTTTGAACGGCGGTACGCTTTTCCGAATGCACCCGGACGGCACCGACTTCAGCATTTTACGCGCGTTTGATTATAATCAGGAGGGGCAATGGGCTTACGGGGCTTTGATTCTGGGCGCAGACGGACTTCTGTACGGAACCTTAAATGACAATGTGGACCCGGGAACCGGTTCGGTATTCCGGGTATTGCCGGACGGCACGGATTTCGAGGTCTTGTATGGGTTCAATACCCATCCTTCCGGCAACAGCCCGAAAGGAGAATTGGCCTGGGGGGGCGATGGATTTTTGTACGGCACCACAACTGCCGGCGGCATGAACGGAGCCGGAAGTGTGTACCGGGTTAAGCCCGATGGCAGTGCGTTCAGCATGCTATACAGTTTTACATCAATCAGTGGCGTCAATCCGTATTCCGGGGTATTGCCGGGTGGCGACGGCTACCTGTATGGTACTGCAGCCACCGGCGGTGCAGGGTATGGGGTTGTGTACCGATTGTTACCCGATGGTACGGGATATCAGGTATTGCATCAATTTAACCGCACAAATGGGGCATATCCCGGTTCAAGCCTGACTGCGGGGGGCGATGGTTTTCTCTATGGAGCCACATGGGGAGGAGGATTGAATTATGGCACAGTGTACCGATTGCATCCTGATGGAACCGGCTTTCAGGTTATCCACCTGTTTAATTATGCTCAAGGCTTTTACCCTGCCGCCAGTGTTACTTTTGGCGGTGACGGCTACTTGTACGGCACCACCAAAGACGGAGGCTCCGGTTACGGCACCCTCTACCGCTTGCACCCCGACGGGACAAATTTCAGTGTAGTGCATTATTTTGACAATACTGTAGACAACGGGTATCAACCCTGGTCAACGGTACTTGTTCCTGGCGACGGCTATTTGTACGGCACTACGCAATTCGGCGGAGGATTGTTAAGCAGTGGTTGTGTATACCGTGTACTGCCCGACGGTACCGGTTTTGAAATTCTGCACGCATTCAACGGCACCGATGGTGCTACCGTCCGGGCCGGCCTGGTATCGGGCAACGACGGATTCCTCTATGGCGCTACCTCTCAAGGCGGTATCGGATACGGCACCTTGTACCGCCTGTATCCCGACGGCACCGGATTCGAAGCGCTGCGTTATCTCGATGGTAGTGATGCGGCCAGTCCGTATGCTAACCTGCTGTTTGTGCCAGGCTCTGCCTGTCGACCCGGCAGCACGGTCATCAGGACTGTACCCGACCGCCAAAAGCCGCCGGCCAGGTCAGCAGAAATCGGCCTGACCCTGTTCCCCAACCCAACAACCGGGGTAGTGGTTTTGCAACTGAACGGCCACCTCAGCAAACAAGCCACCATCCGGGTATCGAACAGCCTGGGACAGGTACTCCTGGAGCGGCATTCTACTTCTGCCGGAAACACGCCGGAACGGCTGGATTTAAGCCGCTTTGGCAACGGGGTGTACTGGGTACACGTGCGGTTGGAAGACAGCCGACAGGAGTTTGTGCGCCGGGTCGTGGTGACAGGAGAATAAGCGATGGGGCATACGGCTAAACAGCATGAGGCTGTTTAGCCGTATTTTTCGCCCACAAAAAACACGACATGCTCCCACTCTCCCATCTCCTCGGCAATACCGACATCTACCTCCTCGATCAAATTCTGAAAAACCGCTACGCCCCGCCTCAAACCATCCTCGATGCCGGCGCCGGGGCGGGGCGCAACCTGCACTGGTTTGTGCAGTCGGGGTTTGAGGTGTACGGTACCGACCGCGACCCGGCTGCGGTGGAAGCATTGCGGCAACACTACCCGGACGTACCTGCCGACCGGTTTCGGGTGGCTTCGGTGGAGGCGCTGCCGTACGCGGATGCGTTTTTCCACCACATCATTTGCTGCGCTGTGTTGCATTTTGCCGAAAACGAGGCACACTTCGGGCAGATGTTCGGCGAACTGGCGCGGGTGTTGCGGCCCGGCGGGTCGTTGTTCATCCGGGTGGCTACCGATGTCGGTCTCGCCGAAAAAATGATCCCACTGGGCAACGGTCGCTACACGATGCCCGACGGTACCGACCGTTTTTTGCTGACCCGGCCCGCGCTGGAATCCCTGCTCCGGCAGCATGAGTTGCGTTTGCTGGAGCCGTTCAAAACGGTGCTGGTAGATGATTTGCGCAGCATGGCGGTACTGATGTTGGGAAAGGCGGGGTGATTCTTTTTCACCGCGGAGTCGCGGAGACGCGGAGTTCTTTGGCAATCAAACCGCGAAAACTCCGCGTCTCTGCGCCTCTGCGGTGAAAAGAGTGCCACCCGAAAGGTAAATTTGCCCAAAAAAACAACACAGCATGGCTATCCGACCGCACTTCCTCCTCCCTGTCCTTTTTTTCCTGAACGCCCTTGCTGCCTCCGCACAGGACCGCATCACCGGTCGCCCCTGGGCTACGCGCAGCGAGGTGATCGCCCAGAACGGCATGGTGTGTACCAGCCATCCGCTGGCCGGACAGGTGGCCATAGATATTTTGAAAAAAGGCGGTACCGCCATAGACGCCGCCATTGCTGCCAATGCCTGCCTCGGCCTCATGGAACCTACCGGCTGCGGTATCGGCGGCGACCTGTTTGCCATCGTGTGGGACGCCAAAACCCGCAAACTGCATGGCCTGAACGCGAGTGGACGCAGTCCAAAATCCCTCACGCGGGCATACTTTCTGGAAAAAGGTCTGACGAGCATCCCGTCCTACGGTCCCTTGCCGGTGACCGTGCCCGGCTGCGTGGACGGCTGGTTCGAACTGCACCGGCGTTTCGGCAAACTGCCCATGCGCGAGCTGCTCCAACCCGCCATCGGCTATGCCGAGCAGGGCTTCCCCGTCACCGAACTCATCGCCTACTACCTCCAGGCGAGTGCCCGGCGCTTTGCGGATTACCCGAATTTCAAAGAAATCTACACCCTCGCCGGCAAGGCGCCCCAAAAAGGCGACGTATTCCGAAACCCCGCTCTGGCCAATACCTACCGCCTGCTGGCCGAAAAAGGCCGCGACGAATTTTACCGGGGCAGCATTGCCCGCACCATTGCCGGGTTTTTGCGCGAGCAGAGCGGCTTCCTGTCGCTCGACGACCTTGCCGCACACCGCAGCGAGTGGATTGAACCGGTCAGCGTGAACTACCGCGGCTACGACGTGTGGGAACTGCCGCCCAACGGCCAGGGCATCGCCGCCCTGCAAATGCTGAATATTCTGGAAGGTTTCGAGTTCGAGCCCGAGGACTACGGTACGGCGCGGCACATTCACCTGTTTTCGGAAGCCAAGAAACTGGTTTTTGAAGACCGGGCGAAGTACTACGCCGACCCGGAATTTTCCAAAACACCCCTGCGGGAACTGCTGAGCAAGGAATACGCCACCCGCCGCCGCGCACTCATCCAGCCCGACCGGGCAAGTACCCGCGTGGTCGCAGGCGACCCGTTTGCCAACAACACCATCTACCTGACTGTGGCCGACCGGGAGGGCAACATGATCAGCCTGATCCAGAGCAACTACCGGGGCATGGGCAGCGGCATGGTACCGCCGGGGCTGGGCTTTATGCTGCACGACCGCGGCGAACTGTTCAGCCTCGACTCCACACACGCCAACGTGTTCGCCCCCGGCAAACGTCCGTTCCACACCATCATTCCGGCGTTCATCACCAAAGACGGGCAGCCGTTCGTCAGTTTCGGGGTCATGGGCGGCGACTTCCAGCCGCTCGGCCATGTGCAAATCGTGATGAACCTCGTGGATTTCGGGATGAACCTCCAGGAAGCCGGCGACGCTCCGCGCATGGATCACCAGGGTGGCAACAGCGACCCCGCCGGCGCAGCAACGGGCAGCAGCACGGGCGGCGGCCAAATCCTGCTCGAGAGCGGGTTTCCCTACGAAACGATTCGCCAACTCATGCAGATGGGCCACCGCGTGGGCTACACCCTCGGCACTTATGGCGGCTACCAGGCGATCCGCTGGGACCCCGAGCGGCGGGTGTATTTCGGGGCAAGCGAGAGCAGGAAGGATGGCGGAGCAGTAGGGTATTGAGTTGCAGTGTTTGGAAAAAAAATCCGTCGGTGAAAATATACGCACAGATTCAGTCTGTCAGGGCGTAACGAGAAACAGGCGATTACTCAAATTTAATGTTCTTAAAATCAAGAAGATGCGACATGCTTTTCTGGTTTTACTGAAAATTAGGCGGGTAACAAAATCATGCTTTTTGTTAGAAGCCCGCAATGCCTTGACCCGCACCTTTGTTCCATCAATAAGGCAAGGCGGTATAAAAGCGTACTGCCACATTTGCTTTACAGACTTTCTCGAGGCGACAATTTCGGCGGTGCAAATGAGCACCGCTTTTTTTTTGCCCCTGCAAGCAAGTACCCGGGGAAATTGGAAGGTCATTCCTGTACATGACATCGCTCATACCCGATGCCTCTTCGCGACGCTCAAATTCGTGCTGTAAACATTCTTTCATTTTTAACAGCACATTCCATGATCAAAGAAGTAAATGGTGATATTTTGTTGAGCGGTGCACAGATAATCGCACACGGTGTGGCGCCGAACGATCACTTCGACAGCGGATTGGCCTTGAGCCTTCGGGAGGAATTCCCGGGTATGTACAAGGATTTCCGGCAATACTGCCATCAAGCGCATCCAAAGGCGGGAGAAATTTGGCGTTGGCAGGGGGAAGAACGCCAGATCGTCAACCTGCTTACCCAGGAACCGCCTGCAACCGAACACGGCCACCCGGGCCGGGCTTCCATCGTCCATGTGAACCATGCCCTTCGGGAACTGGCCAAAATGATCGAGAAGCATCGCATCGAAAGCATCGCGTTGCCACGCTTGGCGACCGGCGTAGGCGGATTGGACTGGGAAGAAGTGCGCCCGGTGATTTTTCACCACTTGGGGGAACTTGATGCCAACGTGTATCTGTATTCGCAGTTTTCAAAAGGTGTGAAAGCAGCGGAATAAGCGCGTGTTTCAGCGACGCCAAAGCATGACAAAATCGTTCATCACAAAACCGTTTCCGATCGGAACATCTATGCACGACTCGATACGGAATCCGATCTTGAAGTAGAAGTTGATGCTTTTAAAATTCAGGCGGTTCACCGTCAGGCGAAGTTCTTGTACGTCGGGGTACTGCTCCAGCAGGGAGTGAAACACGGCTGCCCCAAGCCCTTTGCCCTGTTCGGTTTGGAGGAGGTAAAACTTGTGGATAAAATAAGTGCCTGCCCCCTTGCTCCCGACGGCAATGAACCCGACAGGCACGCCGTCCGGTTTTATCAACCAGAACCGGACATCCTCTTCCGTCATTTGGCGGTGGATCGCGTCGGCGCTGTACATCAGGTCCAGCATATACGTGATCTGCTCCGGCGAAATAATGTCGGGGTAGTGCGCCCACCAGATGGTTTGCGCAAGTCCGCGAATCACGGGTATGTCGTCGTTTGTGGCGGGACGAAGCATAGACGGGTTGAGCGGGTTTAACGGGTTGAGCGGGTTGAGCGGGTTTAACGGGTCGAGCGGGTTTAACGGGTTGAGCGGGTTTAACGGCGAAATCCAGCCTGCATATTATGCAAACCCGTTAAACCCGCTCAACCTCAAATAACTTATTTTTTCGCATTCAGCAAATCAAGCACCTGTACAGTGATGTCGAGGCTGTCGTTGGCGAGCAGTACCTGGCCACCGCCTCTGGAGTACGAGAGGATGTAGTCATATCCGATCTGGCTTTGCAGGCTTTTGAGTTTGGCCTCCACATTGGCCATGAGTTCGTTCATGGCTTTTTGTTGTTCCTGGGTAAGTTGTTTTCCGAGTCGTTCTTCCTCTTCGGCCAGTTTGCGCTGGCGCTCGTTGAGTGTGGCGTATTCTTTTTCTAATTGAGCCGGCGGCACGGTGCCGCTCTCGTATTTCTGCTGGAATGCAGCCAAGTCTTTCATCAGGGCTTCTTTTTTAGCGCCCATATTTTTTTCGGCGTTCATAACGCGCTGCTCCAGGGCTTTTTTTTGCTCTTTGAGCCATTCGTACCGGGCATCAAGTGTGTCGGCATTCACATAGGCAATTTTCACCCCGCCGCCTTTGGCCGGTGCCAGAGTTGCCACCGGCTGTGCGGCATCTTTTTTGGAAAAATTGAGGTAGTACAAATGTGCAACGGCCAGCAGAAGAATGCCGTTGAGAATCAGTGAAATATTCCTGGTCATAGTAAAGATTGGATGATGAGAGCCGCGAAGGTCGGAATAATTGGCGATTTCAACCGGAACAGAACTTTGCCCCCAAAATGTGGTCGAAAGGGTCATCGTAAAGCAATTTTGTAGAAAATCCCCGCGCGGCTCGTCACAAAGCCGGCATTCTTGCGTTCTTGCCGTGCTGCTCGGGTGCGGTAATTGCAGAAGCCAACCAACGCGCCTTATCTTTGTTCACCCGTAAACTACATTCCCGCTCATGATGTATTCCTCGCGCCCCAAAGGCCTTTCGGACACAGATCAACTTATTTCAGACATGAAATGGAAACCCTCTCTGCTGTTTTTCTCCTTTCTGGGGGTACTCGGCATCGTTTTTTTCCTCAACCAGTTCACACCTGCACCCAAAGCCAAGCCCGGCCCGGAGAAAGAAGCCAAAATCATGCAGGCGATTCTTTTCGGACTCGAACGCTACCACTTTGAACCCAAAGTAGTGGACGACCGTTTCTCCCGCCAGGCGTTCAACCTGTATTTGAAAAATATTGACAGCGGCAAACGCTTCCTGACCCAGAGCGACGTGGAGCAACTGAAACCCTACGAACTTCAGTTGGACGATCAGGCCCATGCCGGCACCTTCGAGTTTTTCGACCGCTCGGTTGGCCTGCTGGAGGCGTCTCTGACCAAAACCCAGGGCTGGTATCGCGAAATCCTGGCCGCTCCCATAGATTTTTCCAAAAACGAATCCTTCGAAACCGACGGCGACAAACTCTCGTGGGCCAAAGACGACGCTGAACTGCGCAGCCGCTGGGAAAAATGGATGAAATACGAGGTGCTCAGCCGCGTGAACGACGAACTGACCACCCAGGAGAAACCCGAATACGTCGGCGAAAAAAAATCGGTTGAGACCATCGAAACCGAAACGCGCAAGAAAGTGCTCGACATCTACGACCGCTGGTTCAAGCGTATGCAAAAAGCCGACCGCAACCGCCGTCTCGAACTTTACCTCAACGCGTTTATCAACGTATTCGACCCGCACTCCGGCTACTTTTCGCCGCAGGAGAAAGCGGATTTCGATGTAAAAATGTCCGGCAAACTGGAAGGCATCGGCGCCCGCCTGCAAAGCGACGGCGAAAAAACTACCGTCACCGAAATTGTGCCCGGAGGCCCCGCCTGGAAAATGAATGAACTGGAAGCCAAGGATGTCATCCAGAAGGTGGCACAGGGCGACGGTGAAGCCGTGGACGTCATGGGACTCGAAATTGACGACGTGGTGGCCAAAATTCGCGGCCCCAAAGGAACCACCGTCAAACTGACTATCCAGAAGCCCGACGGCTCAGTGAAGGTCATCAGCATCGTGCGCGACGTCGTCATCACAGAAGAAGCGCTGGCCAAATCGCTCCTGCTCGATACCAAAGACAACTCTGATAAAGTCGGCTACATCTACCTGCCCAAATTTTACGCCGATTTTACCGCCGAAGGCGTCACTTCCTGCGCCGACGACGTAGCCAAAGAAGTGGAAAAACTCAAACGCGAAAATGTCAAGGGCATCATCCTCGACCTGCGCAACAACGGCGGCGGTTCCCTGCGCGACGTGGTGCGCATGTCCGGCCTGTTCATCGAACAAGGCCCCATCGTGCAGGTCAAAAGTCGCAACCGCCAGCCCGACATCAATGCCGACTCCGACCCGCGCGTGCAGTACGGCGGCCCGCTGATCGTGATGGTCAACGGGTTCAGCGCCTCCGCTTCCGAAATTCTGGCCGCCGCCATGCAGGACTATGGCCGTGCCGTTATCGTCGGCACTGCCGGCACCTACGGCAAGGGTACCGTCCAGCGTTTCTGGGATCTCGACATGGCCAGCAGTGATCCGAGCGTCAAACCGTTAGGTGAAATGAAAGTGACCATTCAGAAATTCTACCGCATTACGGGCAAAACCACTCAGTTGGATGGCGTGAAACCCGACATCGTGTTGCCCGACTCGTACAACTACGTGGATCTCGGCGAGCGCGAAAACGACCACCCGCTGGATGCCAATACCATCGCTCCGGTTCCGTTTGCGCAAGATGCCTATCAAGTAGCCAACCTGGGAAAACTGCAGGAAAAAAGCGCTTCCCGCGTGAAAGCCGATCCGATTATGAAAAAGATCGAGGAAAACGCCCAGCGCCTGCGCCGCCAGAAAGACCAGTCCAAATACCCGCTCCAACTGGAGGCTTACCGGGCCTGGGACAAAAAACTGGAGGAAGAAGCCAGCCAGTTTGAAAAAATGCTGCAGCCCATCGAGGTATTTCAGATTACCAATCCGAAAGCCGATATGGCGCACATCCAGAGCGACACGTCGCGCGTAACGCGCAACGACAGCTGGCTCAAAGAGCGCAAAAAAGACATCCAGCTCTACGAAGCGCTGCGCATCATGCAGGATATGATCCGCATGGATGCCCTGGCCTCGAAGAAATAGATTTGAGGGTTTCGGGTGTGAAAGTTTGAGGGTTTCCGGTTCTGTCACCGGAAACCCTCAATTTTTTTGCCGTCACCGTATTACCGAAGCAGCATCTTGCCCAATTTCCAGACCCGTGACCACTCTTTGCGTACCCGGAAATAGGGCCGCGGCTCAGCGCCGAACTGCCGGCGTACCCGCTCGATCGGCTTGAGCATGCTGCCGACGAAATCGAAAGTTTTCAGATTCAGTGTTTCCCGCGCATACCGGATGGCTTCCCAGGCCAGCAAAATACCCGCGCCGGAACTGCGCAGGTCGGGATCGTCGCCGGCCAGCAGGTAGTAGGCCGTGTGCCGATCCCAGACAAGGTAGGCCACAGAATGCGCGACGCCGGTTTTCTGGTCGGTGGCACAGAAAATAGCGCGGGCATTTCGTTCAGCCAGCACCTTGTCCAACCGCCTAAGCAGGTCCAGCGGTACCGGCGCGTCGAGGCCCTGGCGCTGAAAAGAGCGGTTGTGAATCCGGAAAAATAACTCCAGTTCGTCGCCGGTACGCACGCGCACCCTGGCTGCTGCTTTGGGCAGTTTGTTGTTGCGGTAGTCGGGCGCAAGGTTGGCACGCAGGGTTT
>CAYMQY010000043.1:4274-23786 GCA_964392655.1 uncultured Saprospiraceae bacterium | reverse complement strand
CTCAACCCTCTATTATCAGGACGAGAAAAACAAGTTCAAAACGCAGAAGCTGTTTAATTTTAAAGAAACCAAGTATTGGTTCGACCCATATTCCGTATACCAATTATCGCCCACCACATATATCATTGGCTGCAACGGTCGTGCCGGCGTGTTCGGACTATTGCGCGTGGATTGGAAAGAGTGAGATCAAGCTGCCCCGCACACCAATCGGTACCCCACTCCTTTCAGCGTGATGATCTCCACCTGCTCGTCGTCGCGCAGGTACTCGCGCAGGCGGGTGATGTACACGTCGAGGTTGCGGGAATTGAAGATGGAGTCGTTGCCCCAGAGCGCATCGAGGATGTCCTTGCGCAGCACCGGCTGGTTTGCGTGTTGGCAAAGCATGTCCAACAGTTGGGTTTCGCGGTGCGAGAGGCGGCGGGTCTGGTCGCCGAACTGAAGTTCCTGCCGCAGGGGCGAAAACCGGAATTTGCCCAAAACCTGCGTTTCAGCCGCCACAGTGTTTTTTTCGCCTGCCCGCAAGCGCAGCAGGTTGTGGATTCGGGCGATGAGTTCCTCCATGCTGAACGGCTTGCGCACGTAGTCGTTTCCGCCTGCGGCAAAACCCGCGAGCACGTCCTCCGTCTGGTCTTTGGCCGTCAGGAAAATGATCGGCAACAGCGGAAACTTTGCGCGGATCGCTTTGCCTACGGTAAACCCGTCGTCGAAAGGCAGCATGACATCCAGCACGCAAATGTCCGGGGCAAACTGTTCGCACACCTGCACGGCGCCGCGCCCGTCAGGCAGGTGCCGCACCACAAGACCCCGGCTTTCGAGCGACTCGCGCACGATCTTGGCCAAAAACGGCTCGTCTTCCACGTACAAAACTTTGATCTCAGCCATGTGCGGGAAGTTCAACGGTGAAAGTAGCGCCGTGGTCCGGCTCGTTTTCCAGCATAATTTTCCCACCGTGCTGCCCCACCACTTTGGCAGCATAACTCAGGCCCAGGCCGTGGCCTTTTACCTGGTGGCCGGCCTGCGAGGGCACGCGGAAAAACGCCTCGAAAATACGCGCCCGGTGCTGAGGAGGGATGCCCGGGCCATTGTCCTGAACCAACAGCCGGAGTTTGCCGGCATCGGAACGAAGTTGTATCCGGACGACGGGCGGATCTCCGCCGTATTTCAGCGCATTGTCGAGCAGGTTGTACAGCACTCCGGCAAGGTGCAGGCGGTCGCCTTTGATCTGAAAATCCACGCCGGTTGTTTCCAGCGTCACGTTTGCAGCAGCCTGTTCAATACGGGGTCGCAAAGCTGCCAGCACTTCTCCGGCAAGTTCGTTGAAATCAAAAACCGAAGCGGACAACGCTGCACCCGCGCGTTCCATCTGGGCGATCCCCAGCACTTTTTCCACCAGCAGCGAGAGGCGCTGGAGTTCGAGTCGGGAAATATCAAGGTACTCTTTGGTCTGGCCTGGATTTTTAAGTGCGTCGAAATCGCGCAGGGCTTCGAGCGCCACGCTCATGGTGGCGATGGGCGTTTTCAGTTCGTGACTGATGTTTTGCACAAATTCGGTTTTCAGGTCGGCGAGGCGTTTTTGAGCGCGAAAAGCGCGAAAAACAAAGAAAAATGCCAGCGCCACACAGCCGAACAAGAGCGTCGCAAACAGCATTTGCGGCAGCATTTTTTTTACTAAAAACCACTCGTAGCCGCTCAGTTCGGCGCCGTAGCGCTCACCGTTGGCCAAATCGGTATACAGGCCCGAGCGAAGCACCCGGGGCGTTTCCTTCTGTCGTCCTTCAATGCGACTGATTTGGTGTTGCATGGGCAATCCGGCCGCTTCAAGCGCCTGGTCAAATTCCGACCGCAAGCGGGGAAGGAACGCTGCGGTATCCTTTGCCGTCCAGTCGGATTTCTGCGGAAGGCTGTCGCCACTCAGCGCAATGAACATGGAAATGGAACCCTGAATCTCGCTGGACGACATCTCGGGGCCGCCCGTCCGGCTTACGCGGATTTCAAATTTTTGCTCGCCGGTATCCACCAGGTGCTCCTCGTGTCCCACAAACGTGATCAACTTCACCGAGTCGGACACCAGCATTTTCGGCAAGGCGGGGATGGGGTGGTTTTCAGACATATTCCGGCGGAACACGAGTTTGTCAAGCAGGCTACCCTCAATGTTCCGGACCGTGTTGATGAACAAAAAACTCACCTCGCGGGACAAGGCTTCTTTTTCCTCCTGGTACGTCCGATGCAAAAACCACGCAAGCGAACCGCTCAGCAGGAGCAGGCTGAACGCCATGAGGATGCGGGCGAGAAAGAAAGTGCGGTTGGTGAACATTGCTGTTTGCCATTGCCTGTTGGCAATCGGCGACGGGTCAAAAGTAGCGGCTTTTCATCGGGCCGAAAACCGGCGTTAACCTTAATTAACCTTGCATCAAGGTTGGTTAACCTGCGGCTATATGGCGGCGATCTACCTTTGTCCCACATTAATTCACAAAAAATTACATGATTGCCGATTACATGATTACATGATTTATGAAGTGCGTAGCGTTGACCGCGTTACGCCTGGCCGAACCACCGCGGTGTACGCTACGAATACTTCTAAAATCATGTAACCATTTAATTTTCAATCATGTAATCAACAACTTCTACAATATGAAACAGTCCATGCTCTTCACCCTTTTCGCCCTCGTTCCCTGGCTGCTCGCCGCACAAACCACTTCCGGCGAGATCACGTACAAGGAAACCATCAAAATCCAGTTTGACATGCCGGATGCCGATGAAAACCTCAAAAAAATGATCCCGCCTTCGCAGTCAGCCTCCAAAATGCTGGTGTTCAATGAAGGCGCATCACTTTACAAAAACGCCGGCCCCAAAGGCGAAGGCGATGTGGAAGTTTCCCATGAAGAAGACGGTAGCGATTTCAAATTCGTAATGAAACGCCCGGAAAGCATCCTGTTCACTGATCTGGAAGAAGGCCAAACTGTGCATCAGCAGGAATTTTTTGGTCGCGATTTCCTCGTCACCGGCCCGGCCCGCGAATGCAAGTGGAAACTCACCGGCGAGAAAAAGAAGATCGGCGACTACGAGTGCCAAAAGGCCGTGTTGCAGGACACCTCCGAACAGACCGTCGCCTGGTTCACCCCGCAAATCCCTGTACCGGCCGGCCCCGGCACTTACGGCATGCTGCCCGGCCTTATCCTCGAACTGGATATTGACAACGGTCAGCGCACCACCATCGTCACCAAAGTTGACCTGAAACCGGTGGATAAAATCGAACAACCCGACAAGGGCAAGAAGGTTACTGCCGCCGAATTCAAGGCTATCGAAGCCGAAAAAATGAAGGAAATGGGCATCGAGATGGGGGGCCAGGGCAAAGGCGTGCGCATGATTATCCACACGGAAGACCGGAACTGATTCGCGTCCGTAGAGTAAAGTGTCACAAAGGCTCACAGAGTTTAGGAGGACACAGAGTTTTTTCCGTTTTAGAGCGAACGGATTCCTTCGGAAAGACAAAACTCTGTGCCCTCTAAAACTCCGTGAACCTCTGTGAATCTTTGCTCTACGGATAGACAACTCTGTGAGCCTCTTTTTCCTCTGCGAGCCTCTGTGACACTTTAACTCTACGGGCGTGCCCGAACAACACACACGATTCATTGGCTATGAAAACAATCCTTCCCATACTTTTCTTCCTCCTCTGCGGCGCCGTTTTTGCCCAAAAAACGGTGCTGCAGGGTTCGTTTACCGACAACGCCGGCGCCGCCCTCCCCGCCGTCAGCGTGGTGCTGATGACGCAGGATTCGGTCATGCACGCCTTCGCCACCGCCAACGCCGAGGGGCGTTTTTCCCTGAAAACAAAAACCGCCGGCACCTACCTGCTTCAGGCCACCTACCTCGGCTACACCACCCATTGGCAAACTGTGACCGTAGAGCCGGGCAAGACCGAAATGAACCTCGGCCAAATCCGGCTGGAGCCGTCAAGTGAGGTACTGCCCGCCGTGGAAATCAGTGCCGAACGCGATCCCATGCGCATCAGCCGCGACACGGTGGAATACAACGCCGCCGCGTTCAAAGTGCAGCCCGGCGACGCCGTGGAGGAACTGCTGAAAAAAATGCCCGGCATCGAAGTGCAGCGCGACGGCACCGTGAAAGCCCACGGCGAAGACGTAAAAAACGTGCTCGTGGACGGCAAGGAATTTTTCGGGAAAGACACCCGCGTAGCTACCCAGAACCTGCCCGCCGAAGCGGTGGACAAAGTGCAGGTGTACGACAAAAAATCGGACATGGCCGAGTTTACCGGCATCGAAGACGGACAGGACGAACGCACCATCAACCTCAAACTCAAGGAGGGCCACAAGGATGGGTATTTCGGTAAAGGCGACGCCGGCGTCGGCACCGAAGGGCGCTACGAGGGCAAATTCAACCTCAACCGTTTCACGCCCGGCGACCGCCTTTCGGTCATCGGCATGGCCAACAACACCAACCAGCAGGGTTTTTCCATGGACGACTACATGCAGTTCATGGGCGGCATCGGCGCTATGATGTCGGGCGGCGGCGGGCGCATCCAGATCGGCGATGACGGCGGCGGCATCCCACTCAACACCGGTCAGGGCAATCAGGGTATCCGTACCTCGCTGGCCGGCGGCCTGAACTGGAGCAAGGATTTTTCCAAAAACACCGAACTCACGGCCTCGTATTTCCTCAACCGCTTCCGCAACGACCTCAATCTTGACAACAACAGCCAGAACCTTGGCGCAGGCGGCCTGTTCACCGGCACGGAGGAGGAGGACCAGTTGAGCCGTAATTTCGGCCACAACCTCAGCCTGCATTTCCGCCACCGGATTGACTCGTTCCAGAGCCTCATCCTGCGTGCCAATGGCGGCCTGAACGAGGCCCTGTTCGACAGCCGCGGCAACACGGCGGCCTACAACACACTCGGCAACCTGCAAAACGAAGGCCTGCGTGACTACCTCAGCGAGGGCAACAGTTACAACCTGCGCTCTTCGCTCCAGTATCGCCTGCGTTTTCGCAAACCCGGCCGCGCCGTGGTGGCGCAAGGCTCGTTCGGCCTGAACGACCGCACGCAGGACGGCTCGCTGTTTGCCGTCAACCGCCTGTACGCGCAAACACCGATCACCGACACCATCCGCCAGCGGCAGGATGTGGCCGACGGTGGAGAGCAGTACGGCCTTTCGCTCACCTACACCGAGCCGCTGGGCCGCAAGCGCTACCTCGAACTGAATGCCTCCCGGCAAAACTATACGAACGAAAACCGCCGCGAGTTCTTCGACCAGATACCCGGCGGCGAAACGCTCAACGACAACCTGTCCAACCACTTCCGCAGGGGCTATGTGTACGACCGCGCCGGTGTGAACCTGATGATGAATCGGAACAAATTCAAAGTCACGGCGGGCGTGGCCTTCCAGGAATCGCGGCTCGAAAACACGCTGGTAGGGGAAAACATGCCGTTCAACGCCCGCTTTTCGCGTTTCCTGCCCGCTGCATACGGCGAGTACGAGTTTGCGACCGCCAACCACCTGAATTTCGGCTACAGCACCCGCTTCACCGAGCCGTCGCCGGAGCAATTGCAGCCCGTGGTGAACAACAGCGACCCGCTGAACGTGTACATCGGCAACCCGGGCCTGCAACCGGAGTACACCCACGAACTGCGCCTCGGCTACTTCCTGTACGACCAGTTTTCGTTCACCTCGTTTTTTGCCAACCTGACCGGCTCGTACACGGCGGACAAAATCACGAACGCCACCACAATTGACTCCCTGCTGCGCCGCACTATCACCCCCCTGAACGTGGAACGGGAAACGGCCCTGCGCGGCAGCCTCCAGTTCGGCGCGCCTATCCGGCCCTTGAAACTGAAATTCAACCTGCGGGTAAATTCCAGTCTTTCGCAGCGTATCCTGTTCGTGAACGACGTGGAAAACGACGTGCAAGACTGGCGCAACGGCATTGATTTTTCTCTTGAAAACCGAAACAAGGACGTGGTGGACGTGCTGGTCGGCATCCGGCTGAACACAACCAGCACCGACTGGTCGGTGAGCACGGCGCGAAACCAGCAGTTTGCCAACCACGCCTGGTACGGCGAGCTGCGCTACACTCCGGTGCGGCGCTGGATGTTCGAAACACAATTCGAGTACACGGTGTACTCCGAGGAGGCTTTCGGCGAACGCACGGCCATTCCCTTGTGGCGGGCCGGCGTAACACATTATTTCCTGAAAAACAACCGCGCGCGCGTCCGCTTGTCGGTGTTCGATGTGCTGGCGCAAAACCAGGGCATTACCCGGAATAGCAGCCTCAACTATGTAGAACAACAGCGCAGCAACGCGCTCGGACGCTACTTCCTGCTCTCCTTCGGCTACTCGCTGTCGGGTTTTGACAAGCCGGCCGGGGGGATTGAGATCAAGATGGGGAATTAATTGACAAGACTCGCGAGCAGGATCAGGCCTGCTCGCGGGTTGTTTTTTCACGGATTTGCTCCACCAAGTCAGCAGGAACTTCCAGCACATCCACGATTTGTTCGACGGAAAATCCTTTGAGCAGCATTTTCCGGATGTGGATTTCAGTCGTTTCTTCACGTCCTTCTTCACGTCCTTCAGCGCGCCCTTCAGCGCGCCCTTCAGCGCGTCCTGCTTTCCGAGCCAGTCTTTTGTAATGCTGTGTGACAATTTGTTCGATAGTCATGGTTGGAGCAGTTTTAAAGTTTTTGTCAATTTCTTCTGCAAATTTATCGTGCAACTGGATATTCTCAAAACTCACATAGCCGTCAATAAAATCCAATAGTTTGCGCACCCGCTCTTTGTCGTAGCCTTTGCGCAGGAGTTTGCGCACAAGTGCAAACTTGATTTTCATCTTGCCCTCGTCATCCAGCCGGTGCTTTTTCAGCCCGAAATAAGCCGTTTCCATAACGAGGGCAAAAGGGTTGTTGCTGTCGGCAAAAGACTCTGGCGGATGGGCTGCCACTTTGTACGCCGGATACTCGTAGCGCAGGTGTGTGCCCCAAATGCCTTGCTCGTAAGCGTTTGGGGTAGTGGCGTGATCATCGTCGGTGAGTACGGCCAGTGCGGCTACCTGCTTGCCGTAACGTTCCGAAATTCGGTACTGGGCCTGATACATGCGAAGCGGAAAATCGGGATCGTGGTACCCCTGCACTTCGATGTGAATCAGCAGCCAGCCAGTAGCACCATCGTAGAGCCGGATTTTCACCAATTTGTCCACGACCCGGCCTTTTTGCCGAAGCGCCTGCGGGAATATCTTGCCAAGTTCCTTGTCGAGAAACTCCGGCGCATGGGCAAAGTCAATTTCGCCGGCGTGATTGGGGAAAAAGAAAAACATGGAATCCTGGAAAAAATCCTCGAAGATCGTTTTCCAGAGGCGGTCACGGATGGTCATACTTTTTTGAATTCAGGTCAGGGTGATATGCTATCAAAAACAAATTTAGCCCGAAAGTCTTTTGCTCACACTGCGCTCGATTTTCCCAAAACTAGGCACGATCAGCCAAGTGTTTAAAATCACCCGAAAACGACCAAAACCGTATCATTTTGAGTGTCGTTGGCCCTTGTATTAAATTTATAAAAATCTGTTGACCCCAATTTTCGGGCCTTGCCGGCAGGTGTAGAAAGGCAAAAAATCTGCCGCCGTATCCGTTTCCCTTCCCGTTCTTTGCAACCCGATGACGATACTGCTCACCACGCTCAACGCAAAATACATCCACACCAACCTGGCTATTCGTCTGCTGTACGAATTGAACCGGGACTGGCCGGGACTGGCGTGGCAGGAGTTTACCATCAATCAGGATCGGGACGAAATCGCCCGCTTTTGCGCCGGTTTTGAGGTTGTTGCCTTCAGTTGCTACATCTGGAACATCACCCAAACCCTGGATGTCGCCCGTAAAATCAAGGCCATCAACCCGGCGACGAAGGTGCTGCTCGGCGGCCCGGAAGTGAGTTACGACTGGCAGGACGTGCTGGCACGTCCGGAAGTGGACTTCATTATCACCGGCGAGGGCGAAACACCGTTCCGGGCCTTTTTGTACGCCTGGCCGGAAGTCGGCCACCTGCCCAATGTGGCAAGCAAATCACCCGACGGAACCATTCGGTATTTTTCCGATCCCGCTATTTTCAACCTCGAAGAATACCGCCACATCCAGCCCTGGCGCAACGACCCGCCGGAAACGCTCGCCACCAAAGTCCTGTACGTCGAAACCTCCCGCGGCTGCCCGTACAAATGCGAGTTTTGCCTGGCAAGCCTCGACAACAAGGTGCGCTACCTGCCCGACGAGCACATCAAACAGACGCTGCGCTACCTGATGCAGCACGGGCGGGTCATCAAGTTTCTGGACCGCACCTTCAACATGAAGCGGGATTTCACACTGGATATTTTCAAATTTATTCTGGAGCACCACCGCCCGGGGAATGTGTTTCAGTTTGAAATCACTGCCGACATCCTGCACCCCGACATCATCCGGTTCATTCAGGAGCACGTGCCCAAAGGCTTGTTTCGGTTCGAAATCGGCATCCAGACCGTCAACTCGAAGGCAAACCTCGAAGTAAGTCGTAAGCAGAATTTTGAAAAAACCAGGGGCATCATCGAGGCGCTCGCCGACAAGGTGGAGATGCACCTGGACCTGATCGTCGGCCTACCGCTGGAAACCTGGGACGACGTGAAATACAGTTTTGAGTCGGTGTTCTGCCTGTTCGCGCCGGAGTTGCAGATGGGTTTTTTGAAATTTCTGAAAGGCACCCCGGTGCGGGAAAAATATGCACAACACGGGTTCATTTTCGATCCCGAGCCGCCCTACGAGGTCATCGAGAGCAACTACCTCTCCCGCCACGAACTCGCCCGGCTGAAATTGGTGGAGCACGCCCTGGAAATCTACTGGAACAAACCCCGCGCCGTCCGCACGCTGAAATATGCAACCGCCCGTTACAGCATTTTCGACTTCCTGCTGGGCCTCGGCGTGTGCTTTGCCGAAGCGCACGAACTGCACCGCTACACCACCGGAAACGTGTACGAGAGGCTCCTGACCTTTGCCCGGCGGCAGTACCCCGACGATACCATGCTGCCGGAGTTGATTGACCTCGATTTTTGCCTGCACCAAAAAGAACGGCCCCGCCCCTTGTTCCTCACCGAAGTGGACGAAGCACAGAAAGCAGCCATGATCGAGGCGTTTCAGGTGGATTCGGCCAATTCACCCGGCGGGAAAGTCCGGTATCTGGCCCTGCCGATCGGGTTCGACTGGGATGCTTTCGAGCAGGAGCAGCGGGTGACGCCCGGCGACTACTGCGTGTTACTCGCCTACGAGGGGCTGCGTGCAGGGCGGGTGTTGGGGTTTCAGGCACTGGGTGTGGCTTTGATCCCTCTGGAACTTCAGGTTTGATACCGGTGCAGAAGCCGCAGAAGCCGAAGTTTTGAAAAGGACAATCGGCGACTGTTATTCACGGAATTACAGGAACAAGTGTGCCCGCGACTTGTTCTTTTCGGCAATCCATTCCAACTGCGCTTTCTCACCAGATAATGTCATATGAAATCGGCACTCAAGGTAGTATTCACCCTTAGCCTCTGGCTTGTATTTTCCGCTACTGCCTCTGCCCAGTTGGTGTATGCCATCCGCAACCTTTCCACGATACCTGCCTTTTCCCAGCCGCCCGGCCTGATCATTCTGGACCTGTCCACCTGCTCGTTTTGCTATATCCTTCCGCTCAATGCCGGCATTCCCAATGAGCTCCCGGTTGATCTGGTCAACTGGCCGACAGGTGAAGTCGTCGCCTTGTACTCCACAATTTCATCCAATCCGCCGTTTACCACGTTTCTCGACTTTTACGACCTGCCGAATGCCGTGCCCGTGAACACCGTGACCTTGCCGGATTTGAGGCTCCAGAGCATGGTTTTTTTCAATGGCGTTTTGTACGCAACCGCCGGCACCACCCTGTACAGCATCAATACCACCACCTGGCAGGTCACCGACCTCGGCGCGATACCGGTAAATCCGCCGCCCGACATTGGATTTTTTCTTCAATTGTTTGAATACAACGGCCAACTCTACGCCTTGCGAACCAATCAGGTGATTCTGGTCAATACGGCCGACCCTTCGGCGTCCACTCTTGCAGGTACCTTCACCGGTGTGGTGGGCGATGCGCTCACAATTGGCGGCACCATCCATATTTCAGCCTATCTGGGGCCCGGACAAAACGGCGTGTACCAGTACACCCTCGGCAACAATTCGCTCAACCCGCAGGTATGCGGCTGCGATGACTTTGTTTCCAACCCGATTTTCTACAACCCCGACTTCATTTGCAGCCCACCTTACGGCTTGATCGAAGCACCTGCCAATCATCCTTATGTGGACTGCCTGTGCACTACCGATGCCGGAGCAATTTCTATTTCCAACACCAACCTGTGCAGCACGCCGCTTGTGGTCACGGTCTCGACACCTGCCGAACTCGAGCAGGACGACCTGGTGCGCTATATCGTATTCAGCGATATCAATGACCCGGAAGGCAGCATCGTGGCGATTAGTTCCAGCCCTACCATTCAGGTAGACTTGGCGGATATCCAGTTGGGTGTCACGTACTATGTGGCAGCCATTGCCGGAAACAACCTGAACGGTTTTGTTGATTTTTCCGACCCCTGCTTTTCCATCTCCAACATCATTCCCGTGATATGGCGACCACGCCCCGAGCTCATACTCGAAACCGCCCAGACCGACGTGTGCCAGGGAAACTGTACCGAAATCACAGCCACGCTCACTGCCGGGACACCGCCGTTCACATTCACCTACCAGGCCTTATCCGGTAACAATGTGGTGACCACGGCAACACTCACCGCTACCGAAAGTCCGTTTACGTTCACGGTCTGTTTGCCACCGGCTGTACCCATCGGTCAGGTCAATATTCAGGTTACAGCCCTGACTGATCAGTTCTGTACGTGTCCTTGAGGGGCAAAAAGACGCGTCTTCCGCCAACTACGAAACCTGCAGGCCAACCAACAGTAAACACCATGACAACAAAACCCACACCGGAACAACTCGAAAAACTCCTCCAGATACTCAAAACCCGTTTTGAAAAAAACATGCACCGGCATCCCGGCATGGAATGGTCCAAGGTGCTTGCCAGACTGGAAACCAAGGCAGAAAAACTGGGATCGCTCCATGCGATGGAACAAACCGGCGGCGAACCGGATGTGGTGGATTTCGACCCAAAAACGGGCGAATTCATCTTCATGGACTGCTCGGCGGAAAGCCCCGCAGATCGCCGGAGTCTCTGCTATGACCGCGAAGCGCTGGAATCCAGAAAAGAACACAAACCGGAAGACAACGCCCTGGACATGGCCGCCGCCATGGGCATCGAACTGCTGACGGAAGCACAATACCGCCACCTGCAGACACTTGGCGCGTTCGACGCCAAAACATCCAGTTGGATCCAGACACCCGAAGCGATCCGAAGACTGGGCGGGGCGCTCTTCGCCGATTTCCGGTACGATCATGTTTTTGTGTACCACAACGGCGCCCAGTCCTACTATGCCGCGCGGGGATTTCGGGGGGCGCTACGGGTGTGAAAGTGGTTCAAAATAAAAAACCCGCCCCTCCCCTTCTCCCCTACCCCGCCTTTCCTTAGGTTTGCGAACCCGAATTTCAGCCCCACCCGTTTTTCTCGTTTTTTTACTCCCCCACAGGCTCCGTTTGTAGCCTGCCAATCTTCTTTTTCCACAACCGATCCTGCCTGTCATGCTCAACTCATCCGTCCTGTCCAACCTCACCAAAACCTACACCGGCAAAAACTTCAAATACACGACGCTGCTGCGGCACAAAGGCGTACTCATCGCTTTCGTCATGGACGACCGGCGGCGTATCCACTACGCCGTGCTCGACCAAAATCCCGCCACCGCCAAATCGCCGCTCGACGTGACGTACTGGCCCGGCAGCCCCACCGAGCTCCGGTTCCCCAACGAAATCGCCGAAACCGGCTTCGGCATCGCCGACCAGACGCTGCTGCCCACCTATCAGAACGGCTCGTCCACACCGGCCAAACCCGGCGCCCGCCTCGCCCCCCGCGACACCGATTTTTTCCGATCCACCACCGCCCGGCTCAGCGCCGACGCCCCGTTCCAGGCCCTGTCCGACGGGCGCTTCGTGTACCTCTTCCGGCAGGCGATTGACGCCAACCACTCCGACCAGGTGTTCAAGCAGGACAAAGCCGGAAAACCCGTGCTCGACAGCGCCGGCAAACCCGTACCGCTCGTAGACGCCACCCTGCTCCTCGACCGCTTCGTACTGGTGGGCAATGTGCTCGAACCCCGCCTCGAAATCCGCTTCCAGCGCAGCCGCAGCAAAACACGGCCCGCCAACCGCAAGGACAACCTCGGCGCCAAAGACCTCGACGGCAACGATTTTTATGAACCCACACAAGAACTCCGGTTTGTCGGCAACCTCGAAGCGGGCCGTTTTGCCGTGCTGCTGCTGCCCACCTCGGTGGCTGAAGTGGAACGCTGGCAAATTTTTGCCCAAAACCGCCGCACCGGGCGCATAGACGCCTTCAACGTGGAGCGCTCCGCCGAAGGGCTGTTCAACACCCGCGGCTCGCAGGTGTTTGCCCCCACCCTCGGTGGCCACGCCGAGTCGGCCCTGAAATTAGATAAACCAACCGACCACGTCGCACTCGCGAAAGGCGTGACGCCCGGCGAAAAATTCACCTTCGAAGGCTGGATTTTCCCCGGACAAACCCAAAGCACCCAGCCTCAAGTGCTGCTGGCCGGCGCCAAAAGCGGCACGGATGCCGGCGGACTGTCGCTGCTCGTGGTGGCCCAAACCCGCCTGCGCGTGGATTTCGCCGGCGGGCAGGGCGACACGTACACGTCCAAAAGCATGCTCACGCCCAACACCTGGAACCACGTGGCCGTCACCTTCGACGGCGCCGCGTTCCGGTTTTACATCGGCGGCAACCTGCGTGACAAGATTGACCTGGCGGCAAATGCCGAGAAGCCGCCCGCCAAACCAGTCCTGTTTCTGGGCGCAGCCCAAAACTCGTTCAAGGGCGTCCTCGACGAAATCCGGCTGTGGAACCGCCCGCGCTCCGGCCGCGAACTGCAGGCCGACCTGCACCAGCGCCTCACCGGCCTCGAACCCGGACTAGCCGCCTACTGGCGTTTCGACGAAGCCGGCGGCGACACCGTGTACGACCAGTCCACCAACGGCGCCGACGGTCGCCTGAACGGCGGCGCGTGGATCACCTCCGACGCCCCCATCGGCGAAAACCCGGGCATCAACCGCTCCAGTTTCCTCGTTGCTGGCCGCAAAGCCGACGGCAGCCTCGAAAACCGCAGCGTCGCCTCCGGCCTCAGTGCCCTGCTGTATTTCCAGCAGTCCAACGTGGCCAGCGGTTACGACGGCGCCCAAAAACCGCTCAAGCAATCGGCTCGCGTCATGCTGGCTTTTGCCACCAAAGGCACAGGCGCCGACGACAAAAACTACATCGCCTCCCTCGATTTCGCGGTTTCCGCCTCCGGCAAAATAGCCGCCGCGCCCGACCGCCTGCCGCTCGAACTGGTGCACCCCGACGGCGCGGCGCAAAAATCCGTGAACGACCAGTTGGACGGCCTGAAAGCCGCCGAAGAGCAGGTCCGCGTACTTGCCGACGCGGTGGCCAAAGCCAAAACACAGGAGCAAAAACGGGAAGCCGAATGGCAGGCGCTCCAAAACGAGGATACCGGCGCGCAGGTGACGGCTTTTACCGGAGCCGATTTCGGTGGCGCGTTCCGGGTGTTCGGGAAAGGCGACGTGCGCTATGCCGATCTGTTCAGCAACGAACCCAGCCTGAATTTCAACGACAAAATCGTTTCCCTGAAAATTCCGGCGCCCTTGCAGGTCACGGTTTTTGAACACGACGTGGACGGCGCCGGGCAAACCAAACTTTTTAAAGAAGACACCCCGGACGTGGGCGAGTTTTGGCGCAGCCGGATTTCCGGTTTGCGCATTGCCGCCAACCCGGATTTTGCCGCCAAAATCCTGAAAGCAGAACAGCGCCTCCAGCAAGCCCGCACTGACAGCAGCGCCAAGGAAACCCTGCTGACCAACGCGCAAAACACCCTCGCCGCCCTGCAATCGGTACTGCGCGATGGTGCTTCCGTCACCATGCCGATCGTACACCTCGACGCGTCGGGCCTGCTGATTTCCGGCGGTCTGCTCGGTTTTGCCTGGACGAGCGACGCGCCCCTGCTATTCGACAGCGCTACCGGCTCGCTGGCCCTGTATTTCCGCGGCGCCGGTGATCAGTTTTTTGCCGCCTACTACACCACCCTCACCGAGCGGGCCAAATACCCGCTCACCGATGGAACGGGCAAACAGTCCGTCATTTGCATTGCCCGCTCCAACGATCTGGGCATGGACAAAATCGCCCTCGACGTGAGCGACGGCCCGAGCGCCGATACCTGCACGGTGAAAATTGCCGGTCTGGAAATCGAGGAAATCTGGGAAAAAGTGCCCCGCGCACCCGAGCGTTTCGCCCGTGTGCTGAACGGTCAGGCCGGGCACTACGTGAACGGCAAACTCGTGGGTTACCGCGAACGGGTGGGCGTCGGCACCGTAGTAGCCGGACCCGGCGGCCAACTCCGTCTCGAACTGCCTGCCGGCACGAACCGGTCTTTGGAAAAAAACGCCGCGCTTATGCTCGGCACGATCCGGCTGACGGTGCTCGAAAACGCCGCCGCGCAAGCCGGCAGCATAGCCGTCGGCAGCGCCACGTTGGTGTTTCCGCCGGAACCGCAGCCGGTGTTTTACCTCGAATACGACTACGCCGCCAACGCCCGCACGACGAAAGTGCCGAACGACCTGTTCGGCGGTTCGCTGCTGCTGCGCGCGGTAAACCTTCCGGGTTTGGAAGGTTTGGTCGCCAATCAGCGCGTCACCAGCGGCGCCACGCTCACAAACAAGTGGACCGCCGCCGCGCCGGGCAGCACCCTGCTGTTCAATGGCAAGAATACGTGTGCCAAACTGACCGACACCGCCAAACTGAGTCAATTCGACCCGGAGGACGACCTCACGCTCGAAGCCTGGGTGCGCCCGCTGCAGGTGACGGAAAAAGCCCGGCTCATTCAGCACAAATCCGGCGCCTCGGAGTACACGCTGGGCCTGAAACAGGCGGAACTGAGCTCGGCGTTCAAACTTGACGGCGCAGCCGACTACGTGACCATTCCCGCAAATGCAGCGCTCAACTTCGCCGGCGCCATCACCATCGAGGCCTGGGTGAAACTGAACGCCGCCGACGGCAGCCGCAACATTGTGGCGCACGGCTACCCGCACCGGGGCACGCCCGAGTTGTTCCTCCGCATCGAAAACGGCCAGTACCAGGCAGGCATCTGGCAGGGCAGCAACCACCTCGCGGCCATGCCGATTCCCGAAGCCGACAAGCAGGGCAAAGACTGGATCCACCTCGCGGGCGTGTACGACGCCGTTACTCAAAAATGGCTGTTGTACCGAAACGGTGTTTTGGAAAAAACCGCCAATTCGAGCGTGGGCGCCCAGGTCGTGAACGCCGACTGGGGCATCGGCGCCAACCCTGACCCCGGCGCCGACGTGACCGACCGCCGCCTCTGGAATGGCGAAATTGACGAAGTACGCGTGTGGAAACGCGCACGCACCCAGCCCGACATTCTGGCCGACATGAACCGCCGACTCGCCGGCAATGAAACCGATCTGGCCGGGTACTGGCATTTCCAGAACGGTTCGGCCCGCGACTACTCCCGCAATACCAACGACGGCGCCGTACACGGAAAACCCGTGACAACCGCCTCGCCGCTCCCGGCCTATACCGTGTTCGCGGGCGTGAACGGCAAGTACGTGCAAAGCAAGAACATCCTTCCCGCCGGCAACTGGACGCACCTTGCCGCCGTGTTCATGCAGAACTATGGCCTGAAATTCAGCGGAAGCAATACCTTCCTCGACTGCGGCAAGGACGAAACCCTGAACCTAAGCGCCGACCTGACGCTGGAGGTGTTTTTGAAACCGGAACAGTTTGGCCGCGGCATCGGCATCCTCGCGCGCGATACCGGCGGCAGTACCAAACAGCAGGTGCCCTACTCGCTTGCGTTCGACAGCAGCGGACGGCTCGTGTTTCTTTTTGAGGACAAAGACGGCAATGTCAAGGTTTTCAAAACTAGCGCCAAAGCGCAAGCGGGTGTGTCCACCCGTGTGGCCGTGACCCGCCAACTCAAATCGCAGACCTACCGCCTTTCCGACAGCGAAACTAAAACACTGAACTGGTACGCCATCAACCTGCACGTGGGAAACACCTCGGAATCGTTCATTTACGCCGTGGACGAAGCCACCCGGGAAGCCGTGGCGGAACTGTCGAAACCCTCCCCCGCTGCCGCGAAAATCCGCGCCGGAAAAAACACGGCGCCCAGCATCGGACGCAGCAGCGCCAACACCTACATCGGGCGCCATGCACCGGCCAATGTGGACAGCATCGAGGAAATTTTCAGAGCGATTGTTACCGAACAAGGGCTTTTTGAAACGCAGTATTTCAAAGGCGTAATCAGCGAAGTTCGCATCTGGAGCACGGCACGCGAAAGTGCCGACGTGGGTGGCGACATTGCCGGCGGCGAAAACGGCCTCATCTCCTGGTGGCGCTTCGAGGAGCGAGAAGGTGTGAAAACCAACGACTCCAACGGGCAGAACCACGCCGCTTTCAACGGCAACATCGAGTGGGTGAAAGACGACGATCCGCAGCGCTCCAGCCTGACGCTGTTGTGGAACGATCAGGGTATTTTGTCTACTGAAAATGTTGCCGCCACGAATTTTGCGCCAGCAAACAACCAGTTCACCCTCGGCGCACTCGCCAACGCCGCCGCCTCGGAACTGTACTGCGGCGAACTGGAGGAACTGCGCATCTGGAAAACCGCCCGCACCCGCGAGCAGGTCGAAGACAACCTCTTCCGCCGCATCAATGGCGAACTGGACGACCTCATCGCGTACTACACGTTCGATGCCGAAACACAAACCAAACTGAGCGACAACGGCTTGCGCGGCAACCACCTCGCGCCGCAGGGTACTGCCGACTTCGTGCTTTCCACCGCCCCCGTCGGCGACGACGCGCCCATCGTGCGCAGCGCCCTGGCGGGAATCCGCACACCGTTCAGCGGGTTTATCGCCGGCACACCAGCCGTACACGAGTACGGCGACATGCAGGCCGACAGCCGCGGCAACACCATCGGCGTGTTCAAGCGCTGCTACGGGTTTATTCAGGAAAACGCCCTGCGCCTGCTCACCGGCTACAAAGTCGGCGACATCAGCGTGGAATGGATCGGTCAGGTACAGTTTGCGCCGCAACTCATCGGCTTCATTGAGGGCGCGCCGCCCGTACCGAGCGAAAACCTCACCATGCCGAGTGTGGAGATGATCGGCGACCTCGACGATTACAACGAAACCAGCACCGTCGAATTCGTACGCGCCGACGAAACCTCCTACACCTACTCGGCCTCCAAGGAAGGGGGCATGGGGCTGGAAGTGGATGCCTCGCTGAAATTCGGGTTCAAATCGAAAACCGACACCGGCGTTGCGCTGGCGGCAGCGTCGCTGTCCTCGATTGAGGAATCGCAGATTCTGGTCGGCGTACAAGGACGTTTAGAAATGATGTTCGGCTGGAGCGATCAGGCCGCTACCGGCGTCAGCCGCGAAACAGGCAAAACCACCAGCCTCGAACTGCGCGGGCGCTACACCACACCCGAAGAAAACGTACGCGAGCCGTTTGGCCGCCGGTTTCTGCCCGACAACCTCGGCCTTGCGCTGGTGCAGTCCGAAACCGCCGACGTATTCGCCCTGCGCCTGAAACACAACAACGCGCTGATTTCCTTCTCCCTGCGCCCCAATCCCGATATTCCCAAAGACTGGAACATCATCCATTTCCCCATGAACCCGCGCTACGTGAAGCAGGGCGTGCTCGACGGGAAAATCGGCCCCATGGCCGACGTGGACTACCCCAACGCGCTGGAGTACAGCAACGACGTGAGTTATTTCAAACCCGTGGAAGCCTACGCGTTGAAAAACCGTATTCAGAAGGAGGAAAAAGCGCTGGAGACGTATTACAACCAGTTTGCGGCAAAAGTCAGGGGCAATGTGCCATTCCTTTCGGCAGTAAGCGCCCTCGAAATGGCCGATCACTCGGAACTTCAGGCCAAAACCCGCCGCAACCTCGTGAATACCTACGTGTGGACGGCCGACGGCGGCCTGTTTGCCGAAACGCAACAAGTGATGCAGGTACACTCCGAAACTTCGGGAGGTTCGTACGAGTTCAACGGAGCCATCGGCCTTGGCTTGCAGATCGGGTTTGCCATTTTTAAAGTGGCTGCCCAGTTCGAGTTGAACGCCATGTTTGTGGGGCAACACCGGCAGGAGATTTCCAAAACGAAAGAATCTAAAACGGCTTTCCAACTGAACGTGTCGGTGGAAAAAGTCGAGCGCGACATCTACCAGCGTCAGGCGGACAACCTGAAAATCGTTCAACTTGACCGCACCGATCCCAAGCGCCCACGGCCCGTCAAGCACCCGTACAAGGTGGATGCCTACCGCTTCATGTCGTTTTTTCTCGAAGAAAACTCCGACCACTTCGACCTGTTTTTCAACCAGGTCGCCGACCCGATCTGGATAGAGCAGAGCGACGAACCGGCAGCCCGCGCCCTGCGAGAAGCCCGGCAGGAGGGCAAAAAACCGCCTTGCTGGCGCATCATGCACCGCGTAACCTATGTCAGCCGCGTGTTGCCGCCGTTCGACAATTCGGCGCCGCCCTCGCTGGAAAAAGCCCTGCAAACGCTCGACATCGAGAGCAACTACGAACTCATCAAACAATTAGAACCTTACGTGGCGAACAAACTCGGCAGTTTCCCCGAGTTCGCCGATGCCGTACGCGACACGATACGCCAACTGCAGCCCGAATTGCAGCCGCACACCGAGGAAGTGATCCGCTACATGAGCGCGTACCTCGGCATCACCGGCGAGCAGGATGCCGGCGGCGAGCAGTTCGGCGACACCACGCTGGCCGAACTTGCGCCTAACCAGCCGCCCATCGTCAACGCCGGCCTCGACCAGACCATCGGCCTCGACGGCGCTTTCGTGGAGGCCGACCTCGAGGCTGCCGTCATTGACGACCGCCTGGAAAAAGCCGAAGCCATTTTTGTTACCTGGGAAAAAACCTCCGGCCCCGAAGGCGTGACGTTCGCAGACACGCACGCGGGCACGACGAAGGTCCGCTTCACCAAACGCGGCCGCTATGAACTGCAACTCACGGCCCACGACGGCCTGCTCGAAGCCGCCGATGCGCTCACGGTGATTGTGAACGAGCGCCCGGTTGTCAGCGCCGGCGCGAATGTGGAAACCAATGTGCTCCAGATTCAACTCGACGGCCAAATCCTCGACCACGGCCTCGGCGACCCGGCCACCGGTGTCGTCACCGTGCAGTGGCTCAAGTCAGGTGGCCTCGGCGAGGTGGTTTTTGAAGACAAAACCGACCTGAAAACGAAGGTTTCCTTTGAAAA
>CAYMQY010000043.1:0-4174 GCA_964392655.1 uncultured Saprospiraceae bacterium | reverse complement strand
GCGGCGAACGAAATCACCGTGGAAGCCTGGCTGAAACCCGCTGCGGCCAATGTGCCCGGGCTGGCGCGTATCCTGACGTTTTCGTCCGGCCCGGCGGCGCGCAATTTCACGCTGGCCCAAAGCGGCAACCAGTACCACCTGCACCTGCGCAGCAGCACGACCGACGACAACGCCGCCAACAAAGTCCTCGCGGGCGGTTTGGCGGAAGCCGGCAAACTCACGCACCTCGTGTGTACCCGCGACGCCGGCGGACAGGCACGCATGTACCTGAACGGCACGGAAGTAGCCAACCGCAAGGTGGCCGGAACCTTTGCCAACTGGGTCGCCGGCTTCGCGCTCACCCTCGGCCACGAAACCGGCGGCGGCTCCGACGACCGCGCCTGGACGGGCGAACTGCACCTCCTGGCCGTGTACGGTCGCGCGCTTGCACCCGCCGAAATTCAGCAGAATTTCAACTTCGGCGCCAACCTCAACCTGCCGCCCATCGTGTCGGCAGGCGCAGATACCGTGGTGAACTGGGCGGAGTACGACTGGACGAAAACCGGCGTGCAGAAAAAATCCTTCCTGCTCAAAGGGCGCGTTACCCACGACCGGCCCACAGCGGGAAGCATGCAGTGGAAACAGATCGGCGGGCCGGTGAACGGCGTGAAAATTCAGAACGAACAGGCGGCGGAAACCACCGTCGAGGTGACTCAAAAAGGCCGTTATGCATTCCGCCTGACCGCACAGGACGGCGAGTTGCTCAGCAGCAGCGAGACGGTGGTGACCGTGAACGTGCCACCGAATGTGCGCATCAAAAGCGGCACCCAAAAACTGGCGCTCGAAGGGCCGGGCGTCGAAGCAGAACTCGCCGCCGAGGTTTTGGACAACGGGCGCGGCGACCAGTCGGCCAACGAGCCGCTGCTCATCCGGTGGACTCAGGTCGGAGGACCGCCTGCCGTGCAGTTTGCGGGTGCGGATACCTTGTCGGCCAAAGCCGTTTTCGCGGCACGCGGGTTTTATCCGCTGCAATTAGAGGTACACAACGGCGCACTGAACACGATTATCCCGGTTCAAATTACCGTCAACACCATGCCCGTGCTGAGTGTGGCGCCGCCGGTGGTCGTCACGCTTCCGACCAACTCGGTCGCCCTTGGCGGCATGGTGACCGACACCGGCCTCGGCAATCCTGCCGACGCGCTGGACATCCGTTGGGAAAAAATAAACGGCCCGGGCGCCGTGGCTTTTGCCGATGCGGCCAAGGCGCAAACCACCGCTACATTCGGCGGCGGCGGTTTGTATGGCCTGCAACTTACCGTGCGCAATCCTGACAACCCGCAACTCGCCGCCGCTGTGTTCGTGCCCGTCACGATCAACCGGGCGCCCGTGGTCAGTGCCGGCCCGGCGCCCGCGCCCCTGTTGCTGAAATCCGGGCAGGCCAACGTCACCATCTGGCTCGACGCCACCGTCAGCGACGACGGATTGCCCGACCCGCCCGGTGCTACGGCGCTCAAGTGGACGAAAAAAAGCGGCCCCGGCAACATGGTTATCAGTCCCGACAATGCGGACTACGTGCAGGCGCTGTTTACCCGAAAAGGCAAGTACATCCTGGAGGTGGCAGCCTACGACGGCGCCGCCCAAACCGCCGACACCGTGACGGTGCTCGTGCATACGCCGCCGGCGGTGAACGCGGGCACGAAGCAACAGGTGTCCGGCGGCGGCAACGACCTTACGGTACAACTGAAAGGCGTCCTGACCGACACCGGCCTCGGCGACGAAAGCCCGCAAAGCACGGTCGCCTTGCAGTGGAAAAAACTGTCCGGCCCGGGCAACGCGACAATCGCCAACCCGAACGCGCTGGAAACCGCCGTCGGCCTGCCGCCCGGTCAAAAAGGCGTGTACCTTTTCGAACTCGGCGCCGACAACGGTTTCGATACGGCCAAACACACGGTAGCCGTGGTGGTGAACCTGCCGCCATCGGTGGAAGTGGACGTACTCGCCGCGGAGCCGCCGAACGCTAAAAAGCGGGTGCTGTCTATCCGCGTGCTGGACAATGGTTTGGGCGACCCGCAACAGGACGCGCTGAGTTTTGCCTGGAAAAAACTGACCGGACAGGAGCCGGTGCAGTTCCAGTCCGACCCGAATGTCGCGACGAACACGGAAGTGACGTTTCCGAAGGCCGGCAACTACACGCTGGAACTGGCGGTAGGGAACGGAACGGGGAACGTGGTGAAGAAGACGGTGGCGGTGACGGTGGGGTGAGGTGCTTCGGGGCGGAGACCCGCGCGAGCGGGGGACGAGGCACGAGACGTTGCAAATTCTTCACCGCGGAGACGCAGAGGCGCGGAGAAAAATTCTCTGCGTCTCCGCAGTGAATTTCCGCTTTGCCTGGTGTTTTCTCCAGGCAGCCTCCCGTAGAGCCGCTTGGTGAAAACGCCAAGCGGGGCAGAAGACGCAATTGAAAAAAGTACTGGCAAAAACGCTCAAAATCCGGCTAACTTTGCCAAAAATCACGAAGGAATGTACATATACAAAAACATCATCACTGTGGAATCAGGCAAGCGAAGCGGCAAGCCTTGCATCCGGGGTATGCGCATCACCGTGGAAGATATTTTGCGCTGGCTGGCGTCCGGCATGGCTTTCGACGATATTCTGGCCGATTTTCCTGAACTCACTCAGGAGGATATTGTGGCTGCCCTTGAGTTTGCGGCCTTGCGGCAACAGCGTACAACCATTGCAGCATAGCTTCGCTCTCAATGAAAATTCTTGTTGACCAGAATATCTCGTTCAGGCTGTTGCTACTAATCGTCAAGGAATTTCCACAGGCGATGCATATTAAAGCATTAGGTCTGACGAATGCGTCAGATCACCAGATTTTCTTTTTTGCCAGACAACACGGTTTTGAAGGAGTAATTACCCAGGATGAGGACTTTTACAGCCTCCTCCTGGAGCACAGTAAGCCACCCAAAGTGATTTGGTTGCGGACAGGAAACTGCTCCACCAGATATTTGGCAGATACCATACTTCGAAATGCAACTCTGATTCACGATTTTCTCGCAGATGATTCACAGGACTGTTTGGAGATTTATAGTTAGCGCGGAAAAACATGCCTGGTCGCAGCCTTTTCACGCTCATGCAGAGCGCGAATCTTTAACTTTCAAAGTAGCGTCTGGAGATCATCGATTTTCAAAAATCGAAGCGCATAACTCCGCATGATTAGAGCAGTCCGACCCGAATGTCGCGACGAATACGGAAGTGACGTTTCCGAAAGCCGGCAACTACACGCTAGAACTGGCGGTGGGCAACGGTACCGGGAGCGTGGTGAAGAAGCCGGTGGCGGTGACGGTGGGGTGAGGGAAATCCTAACTTTACGCATACTTTCATCTCAAAACTGATTCTGGCATGAACACTTTTTCACTCAAACCTCGTCTCCTGCTCCCTGTTGTCCGGCTTCGCCGTACAGCCATGAAAAAAGGGATACTTTATTGCCTCCTTGCATGGGTTTTTATCCAACCTGCTCCGGCACAAATTACGATCACGAATGCTGTTTTTCCGGTGGTGGGCGACACGCTTCACTATCTTTTCGGCAATCAGCCCGGAGCGATTAACCAGATTTTTACGCCTCCTGGCGGCAATCAGGTATGGGACCTGAGCGGTCTGCAACCGACCCAGGCCTGGAGCCAAATTATGCAAAACCCAATCTCTGGCTCGGCCAAGGCTTCGTTCCCTGCGGCAAATATTTGGTACAAACCGGTAAACTCAAGTTCGGAAGCATATTTGCAAGTCACCGGCACCCAGGTGCTTGACTTGGGCTATTTTGGGCTGGACGAGCTGGGTCTGGGTCTGGGTCTGAATTTATTGTTTCTGAAGTCGCCGGCGCTTGAAGTATCCTGGGCGCCTGCCAACTTCTTTGATATCCACCAAAGCACTTCCAATGTGTTAACAGCCTTCGATGCGCCCATTGCGCCTGCCATTTTACTAAACCTAGTACCCACTGCCGATTCTTTCCGTATCCGGATCACCTATCAACGAATTAGCACCATTGATGCCTACGGCGCGTTGTCCATCCCCGGCGGCACTTTTGATGTGCTGCGGAAAAAACAAACCGAATACAAGTCAATTGCTATGGATGTAAAGGTGGCCCCGCTTGGCTGGATTGATATTTCGACAATCGGCGGACAGCAGATCCTCCCTC